>JBEBDJ010000234.1:0-14108 GCA_041157045.1 Pseudomonadota bacterium | reverse complement strand
CCGAAGGCGTGGACGTGATTTTCCAGGATGTGGCGCCGCAGAACTGGGCCAGCGGCGGCGTGCTCTGGAGCGACAAGCCCAAGGCCCCGCCCGCCGCTTGAGGCCGCACGCGCGCGCCTAGGCCAGCGGGCTGCGCCGCGCCACCCAGAAGGTCGCGCCGTCCGGGCCGTAGCGCTCGGCATGCGGCTTGGCCGCCGCCAGTGCAAAGGTGTCGCCCGCCTTCAGGGGGTGGGTTTGCTCGTCCACCGTGAGCCACACCTGCCCCTGAACCACGCGCACCCACAAATCCGGGTCGTGCTGGTGCAGGGGAACCGTCTGATCGGGCGCCCAGACCCGCTCGAGCACCTCGTCGTAGCCCTGGGCCAGGGCCGCTTGGCGGAAGTCGTCAAAGGTCATGGTGGCACCATCTGTGGGGTGGGCGGGGCTCACTTGCCCCAGGAGTCTTTCAGGCCCACGGCGCGGTTGAAGACCGGCTGGCCAGGACGGTGGTCCTGGCGGTCGGCCACAAAGTAGCCGTGGCGCTCGAACTGGAATTTCTGGTCGGGCTGCGCGGCGGCCAGCGAGGGCTCGACGATGGCTTGCACCACGCGCAGGCTGTCGGGGTTGAGGGCCTGCAGGAAATCCTTGCCGCCCGCGTCCGGATGCGCCTCCAGGAACAGGCGCTCATAGAGGCGCACCTCGGCCCTCACCCCGTCGGCCGCGCCGACCCAGGTGATGGCGGCCTTGGCCTTGACGCTGTCGGCGCCCGGGGTGCCGCTCTTGGTGCCCGGGATGACCCGCGCCAGCACCTGCAACACCTGGCCGTTGGCGTCGCGCTCGCAGCCGGTGCACTCGATCACATAGCCGCCCTTGAGGCGCACCACATTGCCCGGGAAGAGGCGCTTGTAGCCCTTGGGCGGCAGCTCCTCAAAATCCTCTCGCTCGATCCACACCTCGCGCCCAATGCGGAAATGCCGCTCGGGCGGTGCGGCCTGGCCCTCGGCCAGGGCCGAGGCCGGCAGGGCCGGTTGGGTGCAGTCCTCGGTGTGGTCCTCGCTGCCAAAGGCCTCTGCCCAGTTGGTCAGCACCAGCTTGACCGGATCGAGCACCGCCATGCCACGGTGCGCCTTGTGCTCCAGGTCCTCGCGCAGACAGCCCTCGAGCGTGCTGTAGTCGATCCAGCTGTCGCTCTTGGTCACGCCAATGCGCTCGGCAAAGAGCTGCAGGCTCTCGGGGGTGTAGCCGCGCCGGCGCAGGCCCACAATGGTGGGCATGCGCGGGTCGTCCCAGCCGCTCACCCGCGCCTCGTTGACCAGCTGCGCCAGCTTGCGCTTGGAGGTCACGACATAGCTCAGGTTCAGGCGCGCAAACTCGTACTGACGCGGCGGCGGGTCGGCCAGCAGGCCGCCCTCGATCAGGCGCTGCAGCAGCCAGTCGTAGAAGGGGCGCTGGTCCTCGAATTCCAGCGTGCAGATGCTGTGCGTGATCTGCTCGAGCGCATCCTCGATCGGGTGCGCAAAGGTGTACATGGGGTAGACGCACCATTGGTTGCCGGTGTGGTGGTGCTCGGCATGTCGGATGCGGTAGATGGCCGGGTCGCGCAGATTGATGTTGGGGCTGGCCATGTCAATCTTGGCGCGCAGCACCATCGCCCCGTCGGGGTACTGGCCATCGCGCATTTGCCGAAAGCGCGCCAGGTTCTCGGCCGGGCTGCGGTCGCGGTAGGGGCTGTTGGTGCCGGGCGTGGTGAAGTCGCCCCGGTTGGCGCGCATGGCCTCCGGGCTTTGCTCGTCCACATAGGCGTGACCGGCCTCGATCAGGTGCTCGGCCGCGCGGTACATGAAGTCAAAGTAGTCGCTGGCCTGGTAGGGCGCTGCGCTGCCCGGGGTCTGGCCGATCTGCGCCCAGTCAAACCCGAGCCAGCGCACCGCATCGATGATGCTGTTGACGTACTCGGTGTCTTCTTTTTCGGGATTGGTGTCGTCAAAGCGCAGGTGGCACACCCCGCCGTAGTCGCGCGCCAGGCCAAAGTTCAGGCAAATGCTTTTGGCATGGCCCACGTGCAGGTAGCCGTTGGGCTCGGGCGGAAAACGCGTGCGGATGCGCGCCGGATCCAGCGCCCCGCGGGCATGGTGCGCCGCATCGCCCGGCGAACCGGCCCAGCGCCGCTGCGCATAGGTGCCCTGTTGCAGGTCCTGCTCGATGATCTGGCGCAGAAAGTTGCTCGGGGCGGGGCTGGGGGCGGTGTCGGGGGTGTGGCTCATCCCCCGGATTTTAGGGCCCACTTGGGGCGTGGCTGCGCCGTGTTGAACCGAAATGGATCACGCCTGCCCAAGCCCGGGCGCCCATGGCCCAAAAGGGCTGGGCATCGAGCCGGCTGATGCGCCAGGTTTGGGGCCGGCCACGCAGGGTCAGGTGCTGTTGGGCCAAGCCCTTGCGGAGGATGTCGATCGGGGCCAAGTGGCCAGGCATGCAATGGGTCGGCAAGGCCGGAGGCCGTTCGCCAGATCCGCATCACAGCCAACCCAGCCACTGGCCCCACACCGTCTGCCCCAACAGGCGCTGGGGCAGCAGGGTGAAGGCGCCGGTGACCAGGCAGGCGGTGATGTAGAGGCTGATCATGGTGCGGCGGTGCGCCAGGATGCGGCCTTGGCGCAGGGCCCACAGGGCTTGGACCAGGCTGCCCAGGGTCAGCAGGATCAGCAGGTGGATGGGGCCAAAGCGGCCCAGCCAGTCAAAGCTGTGGCTCTTGATGAACATCGCCGAGAGCGCGGTGCCGGCCATGCAGGTCACAAAGGCATAGCCGCTTGCGCGGTGCCAGCGCGGGCGCTGGGCTCGGCCCAGCCGCGCCCACAAGGCCATGGGGCCCAGCATCAGCGATGAGAGGGCCAGGGTGGTGTGCAGGGCAATGATGGGGGTCCAGGTGCTCATGGTCGGGTGGATGGGGTGTGGGGGGCATCTTCGCCAGCTTTGGGGGGGCTGGCAAGCGCCATGCGACCCCATGACGGCCGGGCGGCGCCAAGTGCATGCAGCGGGGGGCAGAGGTGTTGGGTTCTGTCCACAGGGCATGGGCATGGGCCCGGGGCATGCGTATGATCATTTCGTATTCTTAAGGGAGCATGACATGAACATTCACCGATCGGGTCAGCGGGCGCTGGCCGCCGTCTGTCTGGCCGGCTGGCTGACCCTGCTGGGGCCCCAGGCCCAGGCCCAGTCCATGACCCCCACCCCCAACCCGGCGATCGCCTCGCGGGTGCTCTTGCAAACCCAGACCTCGTGGGACGGCACGCCCATGCAATGGCCCAGCGGGCCAGCCGAGACGACGGTGCTGGAAATCACGATTGCCCCAGGCGGCGACACCGGCTGGCACACCCACCCCATGCCCAATATTGGCGTGCTGCTCGAAGGCACGCTGCAGGTGCGCCTGCCCGATGGGCGCGAGCGGGTGGTGCGGGCGGGCGAGTCGATGGCCGAGGTGGTCAACACCGTGCACCGTGGGCGCAATGTGGGCAACACGCCGGTGCGCCTGATCGTGGTGTATGTGGGGACGGTGGGCCAGCCCCTGTCCAAAGCGGCCGACGGGCATTCGCACTAAGCCGGGCGGGCTTGACCCGCATCAGGCGGGGCCCGGGGGCGTTCGGGGTATGCTTGCAGGCCCGATGACTGGTCCCATGCCATGCCCAATGCCTTGCTTGCCCCACCCCTGACGCCGCTGGCGGCGCTGAACGACACCTTGCGCGCGCAAGGCTTTGTGGTGCTCTCGGCCGCCGACGTGGCCGCGCTGGCGGGCCAGCCCCTGGCGGCGCTGCAGGCCTGGCAGGGGCACTGGAGCGATCTGCCGCCCGATCAGTACCTGCGCGACGGCGGTCGCTACCGGCGCCGGCGCCATGCCAGCTTCACCCTGGACGCGCAGGGCCTGCACAAGGTGCCCCACCGGGCCCACTGGCAGCCCGTGTCGTACAACGCCTTGCATGGCGGCATGCAGCGCTGGTTCGAACCCATGGCCGAGTCCTGGCTGGACGATCCTGCCTGGCGCGCGCTCATGGCGGGCCTGGCCCGTGTGGCCGATGCGCAGCAGGGCGCCAAGACCTGGTTTGCCGAGTCGCATGTGTTCCGCATCGACACCACCGACGGCATTGGCCGCCCCACGCCCGAGGGCGCGCACCGCGATGGCGTGGACTTTGTGGCCGTGTTTCTGGTGGGGCGCCACCACATCAAGGGCGGTGAAACGCGGGTGTTTGATGTGGACAGCCCGAACGGCCAGCGCTTCACGCTGACCGAGCCCTGGTCGCTGTTGCTGCTGGACGATCACCGCGTGATCCACGAGACCACGCCCATCCAGCCGACCGCCGAGACCGGCTGGCGCGACACCCTGGTCGTGACCCTGCGTGCGCAGGGCTTTTTGCAGGCCTGAGGCCGGCCCGGCCGCTGGCATCCGGCAGCGGCGCGCTGGGCGCCGCGCCGAGGGCGATCAGATGCGCTCGAAGATGGCGGCAATGCCTTGGCCGCCGCCGATGCACATGGTCACCAGCGCATAACGGCCCTGGATGCGCTTGAGCTCGTAGAGGGCCTTGACGGTGATCAGCGCACCGGTGGCGCCGATCGGGTGGCCCAGCGAAATGCCCGAGCCGTTGGGGTTGACCTTGGCCGGGTCCAGGCCCAGTTCCTGGGTCACGGCGCAGGCCTGGGCGGCAAAGGCTTCGTTGGCCTCGATCACGTCCAGGTCATTGACCGTCAGACCAGTGCGCTTGAGCACGGCTTGCGTGGCCGAGATCGGGCCCACGCCCATGATCTTGGGGTCCAGGCCGGTGTGGGCATAGCCCACCAGGCGCGCCATCGGCTGCAGGCCGCGCGCACGGGCGCTCTGGCCTTCCATCAACACCAGCGCAGCGGCGGCGTCGTTGATGCCCGAGGCATTGCCCGCCGTCACCGTGCCGTTTTCTTTCAGGAACACCGGCTTGAGCTTGGCAAAGTCGGCCAGGGTCGCGCCGCTGCGGAAATGCTCGTCGGTGGTGTAGGCCACGTCGCCTTTGCGGCTCTTGAGCATGACCGGCACGATTTGCTCGGCAAAACGGCCTTCGGCGGTGGCGCGCTCGGCGCGCTGGTGGCTCTCGACGGCCTGCGCGTCCTGCATCTCACGGGTGATGCCGTACTTGGCGGCCACGTTTTCGGCGGTCACCCCCATGTGGATGTTGTGGAAGGGGTCGTGCAGGGCGCCGACCATCATGTCGACCAGCTTGGCGTCGCCCATGCGGCTGCCCCAGCGCTGGCTGAGGTTGGCGTAGGGGCCACGGCTCATGTTCTCGGCACCGCCGGCCACCGCGATGTCGCAGTCGCCCAGCAAGATGGACTGGCTGGCGCTCACGATGGCCTGCAGGCCCGAACCGCACAGGCGGTTGACGTTGAAGGCCGGGGTGCTGTGGGCACAGCCGCCGTTGATGGCCGCCACGCGCGAGAGGTACATGTCCTTGGGCTCGGTGTTGACCACATGGCCAAAGGCCACATGCCCGACGTCCTGGCCGTCGGTCTGGGCGCGCGCCAGGGCCTCGCGCACGACGAGCGCGGCCAGTTCGGTGGGCGGGGTGTCTTTGAGGCTGCCACCATAGGTGCCAATGGCGGTGCGCACACCGCTGACGACGACGACTTCACGGCTCATGAGGATCTCCTGATTTCGAGCAATGGTTAAAGGGGCAAAACAGCGGGCAGTGTCGGGGCCAATGGCTACAGTGGCCTGACAGGGGGGCCGCCGGCGGCGCTCAGGCCTGGCGCACGTCGGCAATGGGCTCCTGGCCAAAATCCGGCCGGGCCAGCCAGGCCAGCACCCGCGCGGCCGCCTCGGCCGGGGCACTGAGCTGGCCCTTGGCATGCAGGTTGGCAAAGTTGCCCCGGTCGGGAAACAGCGCCTGGTCGGCGCTGCGCAGCTGGACCTGCATGTCGGTGTCGATCACGCCGGGGGCCAGGCTGCACACGCGTGCGCCGTGAGGCTTGAGGGCTTCTTCCAGGGCCAGGCAGCGGGTGGCATGGTCCAACCCCGCCTTGATCGCGCAGTACACGCTTTGCGAGGCCATGGCGCGCCGCCCCAGCCCCGACGAGATGTTCAGCACGCGCCGCGGCACGGCCCAGCCCTCGGTGGCCGCCAGCACGCTGGCGCTCAGGCGCAGCGGCGCCTCGAGCCCCACCCGCAGGGCTTTGGCCAGGGCCTCGCCGTCGGTCTGTGCCAGCGGGGCAATGGGCGGGATCAGCGCGGCGTTGTTGATCAGGGTCACGCTCAGGCATTGCGCCGGGTCCTGCGCCGCGAGCCAGCGCTGCAGGCGCTCGGCCACCGGGCCGGGGTCTTGCAGGTCCACCGACCATTGGGTCAGGGGCACGCCGGCGGCTTGCGCGGCGTCTTGCAGGGCCGGCACCGGCTGGCGTGCCAGGCCCAAGAGCTGGTGCTGGGCTTGCAGCAGGGCCTGTGCCATGGCCAGGCCCAGGCCACGGGAGTGGCCGGTCAGGATGGTCAGATGGTGGGGCATGGGTGGGTCTCCTTTGAACAGAGGGGCATCAAGAGGGGTCAGAACGGGGCCGGCGACAGGGCCTGGTGGGTTCGCGCGGGGTCTTGCGCGTCGGGCCAGGCCAGGGCGCAGGCATGCAGGCACAGGCGAGGGCTCAGCGCCAAGGCCTCGGGCGGGGCGTACAGGGCATCGCCCAGGATGGGGTGGCCCATGGCCAGGCAGTGCAGGCGCAATTGGTGGGTGCGCCCGGTCAGGGGCTCGAGCGCCAGCCGGCTGGTGCCGGGCCAGGGGCCGGGGCCCAGCAGGCGCCAGCGGGTCTGGCTGGGTTTGCCGGCCGGGTCGACACGGCTGCGCGGGCGATTGGGCCAGTCGATGGCCAGGGGCAGGTCGATGGTTTGCGCCACCCCTGCGGGCACGGCTGGGGTGCCCCAGACCAGCGCCTCGTAGCGCTTGTCGATCTGGCGCTGGGCAAAGCACTGGCTGAAGTGGCGTTGCATGGCGCTGCCGCGCGCCATCAACACCAGACCCGAGGTGGCCATGTCCAGCCGGTGCACGATCTGCGCCTCGGGCCAATGGGCCTGCACCCGCGCGCTCAGGCAGTCCTGCTTGTCCGGGCCGCGCCCGGGCACACACAGCAGGCCGGCGGGCTTGTCCAGCACCAGCACCTGCGCGTCCAGGTGCACGGGTTCGGGGCGGGGCCAGGCGGGCTCAGTGGCCATCGGTCTCGCGCCACTGGCGCACCTGCAGCGGCGTCACCTGCGGGGCCAGCTGCCGGCGCGACGGGCCTTCGGCCAAGCCATCCTGTCGGATCACCGTCAGCACGGCGGCCAGCTCGGCGTCCTGCAGGGTCAGCTGGTAGGGCGGCATGCCATAGGGCCGGGGCTGTCCGCGGGTGACCGGTGCGTAAGCGCCATGCATCACCACCTGCATGAGGTTGGACGGGTCGTCCAGCAACACCGCGCGGTTGCCCGCCAGCGGGGGCCAGCGGCCGGGCTGGCCTTCGCCGCGCTCGCCGTGGCAATCGGCACAGTGCGCCTTGTAGACCGACAGGCCCAGGGCCGTGACCGCCGCTGGCGCGGGCTCGGGCGCACGCGGCTTCGGCTGGGCGTTGCCCAATGAACGCAGCCAGTCCCCAGGCCCACGCCGCGCGGCCTGCGCCGCGCGCGGTTCGTTCGGGTCTTGGGCGCGCGCCTGCAAATACACCGCCATCGCGCGCAGATCGGCCTCGGGCAGGTGCTGCAAGCCGTGCTGCACCACCTCGCCCATGGGGCCCAGGGTGCTGGCGCTGCGGTTGCGCCCAGTCTGCAGCAGCGCCACGATCTCTTCGATCGACTGCTCGGCCAAACCGGTCTCGCGCGGGTCCACCAGCGAGGGGGCGTACCAGCCCTGGCCCGGCATGCGGCCGCCGCTCAGGTCGGCAATGCCGCCGTTGGCCCCCAGCGCATTGCGGGGGCTGTGGCAGGCCGCGCAATGGCCCAGGCCTTGCACCAGGTAGGCCCCGCGGTTCCATTCGGCACTGCGGGCCGGGTCGGCCTGCCAGGGCGTGTCGCTCAGGAACAGGCTGCGCCAGACCGCCAGCGCGGCCTGGGTGCCATAGGGCCAGCGCAAGGTGTGCGCCGGGGTGGGCTGGTGCACAGGGGGCTGGGTCTGGAGCCAGGCCCACACATCGTCCATGTCCTGCAGGGTCATCACCCGCGTGTGCTCGTAGGGGAAGGCCGGGATCAGCAGGCGCCCGCCCGGGGCGCGCCCGCGCTGCAAGGCCTGCCGGAAATCCTCGATCTGCCAGCGGCCCAGACCGGTGTCGGGGTCGGGCGTGAGGTTGGAGGTGTAGACCGTGCCAAAAGGTGTCTCGATCGGGCGGCCGCCCGCCAGTGGGGCGCCCCCCTGGGCGCTGTGGCAGGCCACGCAATTGCCCGCGCGCGCCAGCACGGCGCCCTGGGCCACGCGCTGCGCGGCCGGGCGGGCATCGGGGGCGCTGGGCGCCGCTTGTGGCGGCGAGCCCAGCAGGTCGCCCCAGTTGTCCATGCCAATGGCGGCCACCAGCAGCACGGCCAGGGCGATGGCGCTGCCGAGCAGGCGCGAGACGGCGGTGCGGCGCGGCGTCATGGGCGCGCTCCGGCCCGCAAGCCCGGGGCGCTGCCGCAGCGCCAGGCCTCATCGCTTGGGGGCTGCTCGGGGCGGGCGGCAGGGTGGGCGTTGGCGGGCACGCGCTGGCTGGCCAACCAGGCCGACAAGGCGGCAATGTCCCCTGGCGCCAGGCGCGCCACCACGGCCTTCATGCAATCGGGCGCATGGGCGCGGCGCTGGCCGGTTTGCCAAGCGCCCAGCTGGGCATTGAGGTAGTCCTGCGGCAGGCCCACCAGGCCGGGCACATCGGGCTGCACCCCGGTCAGTTGCGCGCCATGGCATTGCACGCAGGCGGGCAGGCCCCGGGCGGCATCGCCCTTGAGCACCAGCTGGCGTGCCCGCTCGGTCTGCGCCGGGCTGGGCCGCACCTGTGCCGAAGGAGGCGGGTAGGGCACCTGCTGGCTGGCAAAGTGCGCCGCCATCTCGCGCAGGTAGGCCTCGTCCAGCGGCTCGATCAAGCGCGTCATCAAGGGGTATTGGCGCCGACCGCTGGCAAAGTTCTGCAGCTGGTGAAACAGATAGCCCGCCGGTTTGCCGGCCAGGCGCGGGTAATAGCCGTCGGGGCCAGCGCGGCCCTGCTCTCCATGGCAGGCGGTGCAGGCGCGGGTGCGCTCGGCCATGTCCAGTCCTGCCCCCGTTGGGGTCTGCGCTGCAGCCAGGGGGCTGACCAGGGCCAGGGCCCAGGCCAGGGCCAGGCCGGGTGTCCAGGCGGGCCGGCGCGGTGCGCCCCGTCTGTGCCGACCGGGCGCTGACCCGGCCGAGTGGGCCCGCAGGCCCAGGTGCTCAATCCATTGCATCCCGCAACGATAACCGATGCCCGATTGCACATGGGCGACAATCGCAGACCCACCTGTCACGCCCGCGCATGTCCACCCCCGAACACGCCACCGCACCGCCCCGTGCACTTGCCCAGGACCGCGCCGATGGCGAGGCGGGCAGCGCGCGCCCGGGCATCTGGCTCGCGCCCATGGAGGGCCTGCTCGACCACGGCTTGCGCGACACCCTCACCCGGGTGGGCGGGGTGTCGATGTGCGTGTCCGAGTTCATCCGTGTGACCGACACGGTGCTGCCGCACCGCGCCTTTGTGCGCGTGGTGCCCGAGCTGCGCCATGGGGGCCGCACCCCGGCGGGGGTGCCGGTGCGGGTGCAGCTGCTCGGGTCCGATCCGTCCTGCCTGGCCGACAACGCCGCCCACCTGGCCGCGCTCTCGCCCCCCGGCATCGACCTGAACTTTGGCTGCCCGGCCAAAACCGTCAACCGGCATCGCGGCGGCGCCGTGCTCTTGCAGGAGCCCGAATTGGTGGGCCAGATCGTGGCCGCGGTGCGGCGGGCGGTGCCGGCGCACATCCCGGTCTCGGCCAAGATGCGCCTGGGGGTGCACGACGACCAGCCCGCCCTGGCCTGCGCGCAGGCCATCGAGGCCGCCGGGGCCAGCGAGCTGGTGGTGCACGCGCGCACCAAGCTGCAAGGCTATCGGCCACCGGCGTATTGGGACCGCATCGCCCATCTGCGCGAGCATGTGCGCCTGCCCATCATTGCCAACGGCGAGATCTGGTCTGTCGAGGACGCGCTGCGCTGCCGCCGCGAGTCCGGCTGCGCCACCGTGATGATCGGCCGTGGCCTGGTCAGCGACCCGGGCTTGGCCCTGGCGCTGCGCGCGCACGACGGTGGGGGGGCCTTGCTCGGACTGGGTCAGGCGCTGCCCTGGTCGGCGGTGCGCGCCCTGATGCCGGTGTTCTGGGCCAGCGTTTGCGCCCGGGTGCAGCCGCGCCACCGGGCGGGCCGGCTCAAGCAGTGGCTGCACTACCTGCGCCGCGCGTACCCCGAGGCGCAGCAGGCCTTTGCCGAATGGCGCGAAGAGACCGATCCGGCGCGCCTGCAGGCCTGGGTGCTGCAGGGCCTGCCCAGCACTTAAAGCCAGTGGTCCTGACCGGGGGCGAGCATGAAGCGGTCGTCCCGGAAATACACCCGCGTCACCGGCAGCGGCAGCACCCGCTCGCGCACCGGGTGCGTGGGGTCGCCCGGGTAGGCGGTGATGGTGTAGCCGTCTTCCTCCAGGCGGTGCGGCTCGATCAGTGGCGGGGCTTTGGCCTGGGCCTCGGCCAGGACCGAGGCGGTGTTTGGGTGCTGCGCCAGGTGCAGCAGGCTCACCAGTTGCGGGGCCGCCAGCGTCATCTCGTGGCGGCCATAGCGCTCCAGGGCCACGCGCGGGTTGATCCAGAGGATTTCGGTGGTTTCGTGGGCATCGTGCTGCGCCACCGCCCCCTCGGGCAGGCGCGCCACAAAAAAGCGCGTGTCAAAGCGGCGCACCATCATCAGGGGCACCTTGGGCGTGATCCAGCGCGACCAGGGGTGCAGCGCGCGCGGGTCGAGGGCCACCCCGCATTCCTCCAGCGCCTCGCGCGCGGCGGCCACATGCAGGGCGGCGGCCTGTTGCGGGCTCAGTTCGGGCTCGCCCAGGCGTTGGTGCAGGGTGGGCCAGTGGGCCTGCAGGGCCTGCGCCGATTCGGCATCGGCCTCGTCGAGCTTGCCGCCCGGAAACACATGCAGGCCGCCCATGTCGCGCGAGTTCTGGTGCCGCCGCACCAGCAGCACCTGCATGCCCTCGGCTTGGTCGCGCAGCAGGACCACGGTGGCGGCGTCGCGCGGCACGGGCGGGGTGTCGGTGGGGGCAGGGGAGGTGCTCATGCGGGGCGGGCTCAAACCATGTCAAACGGGCTACAGGGCCGATCAGGCCCCAGGGGTAACATGCCCATCCATGCGCCGGGCCAGAGGGGCCGGGTGCGATCGACATGCATTGGAGGCGATTGTATGGGGCTGGATTTCAAGGGCCGTGTGGCCATCGTGACAGGGGCCGGTGGCGGCCTGGGCAAGCAGCACGCGCTGGCGCTGGCCGCGCGCGGGGCCAAGGTGCTCGTCAACGATCTGGGCGGCGATGTGCACGGCGTGGGCGGCACGGTGTCGGCGGCGCAGGCGGTGGTCGACGAGATCCGAGCGGCCGGCGGCGAGGCCCTGGCCAACGGCGCGTCGGTGACCGACATGGCCGCGGTGCAGGCCATGGTGCAACAGGCCATGGACGCCTGGGGCCGCGTCGACATCCTGGTCAACAACGCGGGCATCCTGCGTGACAAGAGCTTTGCCAAGATGGACCTGGCGGACTTTCGCCTGGTGATGGACGTGCATGTGATGGGCGCGGTGCACTGCACCAAGGCCGTCTGGCCCATCATGCAGGCCCAGCAGTATGGCCGCATCGTCATGACCACCTCGTCGAGCGGCCTCTACGGCAACTTTGGCCAGGCCAACTACGGCGCGGCCAAGATGGCGCTGGCCGGCCTGATGCAGACCCTCTCGATCGAGGGCGAGAAGTACGGCATCCGCGTCAATGCCCTGGCCCCCACCGCCGCCACGCGCATGACCGAGGGCCTGATGCCCGAAGAGGTGCTGCGCGCGCTGGACCCGGCGGCGGTGGTGCCGGCCATGCTGGTCATGGCCTGCGAGGACGCGCCCAACCGCACCATTTTGTGCGCGGGTGCGGGCAGCTTCGAGGTGGCCCACATCACCATCACCCAAGGCATCCACCTGGGCACCGGCCCCGATGTCGACCGCCAACTGCTGGCCGCCCTGGACCAGGTGCGCGACCGCACGGGCGAGCGCGTGCCGGGCGCTGGTGCCGAGCAGGGCACGCTGGAAGTGGGCAAGGCGCTGGGCCGCTAAAGCCCTACTGTCGTCATGCCTTCTGCGCTGGCGACTGGTGTTGCCGGCGCAGGGCTGGGATAAAGCGCAGACCATCCCAACGCTTGATCTGGAGCCATGACATGCCGATTTCCCCCACCCCTCTTCGGCGCCTGGGCGCCCTTCTGGCCATGAGCGCTGCCGCTTGGCTGGCCCTGCCTGCGCAGGCCCAGCACAACCGCATCGACCAAATCCGCACCGATGCGCCGCAGGCCGCGGCCTACGGCCCGCTGGGCGTGGGCGTGCGCACCCAAACCTTCCGCAACCCGGGCCAGTGGAACATCGTCAAATCCAAACCGGGCCAGGACAAGGTCATCGATGAGCGTGTGCTGACCACCGAGGTCTGGTACCCCGCCACCGTCGACCCCGCGGCCAAGGGCTTTGGCGAATACCGCGTGCTGTTTCGCGACGGCCGCACCGAGATCAGCCTGCACGGCCGTGCCCAGCGCGATGCGGCGGCGCAGCCGGGCAAGGGCCCGTACCCACTGGTGCTGGTCTCGCACGGTTACCCGGGCAACCGCTTCCTGCTCAGCCCCATCGCCGAGAACCTGGCCAGCAAGGGCTATGTGGTGGTTTCGATTGACCACACCGACAGCACCTATTCTGACCAGGGCGACTTCATCAGCACCTTGCGCAACCGGCCGCTGGACCTGGGCTTTGTGATCGACTCGGTGCTGGCCTGGCAGCAACAGCCGGGCAGTCCCCTGCAGGGCATGATCGACCCCCAGCGCATTGGCCTGATTGGCTACTCGATGGGCGGCTATGGGGTGATGGTCAAGCTCGGGGCCGGCTTGGCCGACCGGGTCAGTGGCATGCCCAATCCGCACCAGGACAGCCTGGCCCCGCTGATGGCCCGCAACCCCGAGTCGGCGCGCCTGCGCGACCCGCGCATCAAGGCGGCGGTGGCGATTGCGCCCTGGGGGTTCAACATGGGTTTCTGGGACGCGCAAGGCCTGCAGGGGGTGCAGACCCCGCTGCTGTTCATGGCCGGCAGCGTGGACGACGTCTCGGGCTATGCGCCTGGCGTGCGCAATCTGTTTGAGGGCACGACGCGGTCCGAGCGCTACCTGCTGACCTTTGAGAACGCCAACCACAATGCCGCCGCCCCCATGCCTGCCCCGCGCGAGGCCAGCACCCCTGTGTCCTGGCTGCCCTCGGTGCCGGCGGCGCACTACATCGACCCCGTGTGGGACAACGTGCGCATGAACAACATCGCGCAGCACTTTGTGACCGCCTTCTTCGGCAAGTACCTGGAGCAAGACCAGGCCAAGGCCGCGCTGCTGGACTTGCTGCCCGAGGCCCGCCAGGGCAAGTGGTCGGCCAACCCCGATGGCAGCTTCAAGAGCGACCACACCTACTGGCGCGGCTTCCCGAACCGCACGGCCGCTGGCCTGCGCTTTGAGCACCTGCCGGCCCGTTGATGCACGCAGGCGGTGGCGAGCAGGGACCGGTTCGATTCGTCCCAGCTGGCTGCAAAGATGACGATGGATCTGCGGCGGGGCAGGCGGACGAGATGATCCGCCGAACGTCGCTGGCCCCTTATTTCCACTGCAAGTTCAATTTGCGTTGCGAAGCGGCACACTCACGCAGATACAAGTTGATGAGGCGCTGATAGGGGATGCCGACTTTCTCGGAAATGTCCTTGAAGTCGTTGATGGCATCCTCATCGAGCCGAAACGATGGGACCGACATGGCCGCGCCTCTGTCCCAGTGGCGGACGACCAAGACGCGATCAGAGGACGATGCCGCAGGTCACACCCAGCCCTGGCGCCAGAC
>JBEBDJ010000233.1:0-5753 GCA_041157045.1 Pseudomonadota bacterium | reverse complement strand
CCCAGCGCTGCGCTTGCTTTGGCCTTGCGCCAGCAGGTGCAGCTCCAGCCCGTCCTTGGGCTGCAGGTGGATCACCAGCTGGTTGCCGCGCACCAGGCCGCTTTGGAAGATGTCGTGCGGGGTGGGGCGGAAGTTGATCTGGATGTGCGCCTCGCGCGCGGCCAGGCGCTTGCCGGTGCGGATGTAGAAGGGCACCCCGGCCCAGCGCCAGTTGCAGATCTCGGTGCGCAGGGCCACAAAGGTTTCGGTGCCGCTGTGCGGGTCCACGCCCGGCTCGTCGCGGTAGCCGCGCACCGCCTGGCCATCGATCGAGCCGCTGCTGTACTGGCCGCGGATCACCTGCTGCGTCAGCGCATCGGGCGTCCAGCGCTTGAGCGCGCGCAGCACCTTGAGCTTTTCGTCGCGGATGGCGTCGGCATGCGCGTTGATGGGCGGCTCCATGCCGATGGCGCACAGCAGCTGCAGGGCATGGTTTTGCACCATGTCGCGCAGCGCCCCGGTGTGGTCGTAGAAGCCGCCGCGCTTTTCCACGCCCAGCTCCTCGGCCATCGTGATCTGGATGTTGGCAATGTGCTCGCGCCGCCACAGCGGCTCGAAGAGGGCGTTGCCAAAGCGCAGTGCAAACAGGTTTTGCACCGCCGGCTTGCCCAGGTAGTGGTCGATGCGAAAGATCTGCTGCTCGCGAAACACCCGGCCCACCACCGCATTGATCTGGCGGTTGGAGGCCAGGTCGTGGCCCAGCGGTTTTTCCAGCACGATGCGCGTCTTGGGGGTGTTCAGGCCGCTGGCGGCCAGTTGCTCGCACACGGTGGCAAACAGGCTGGGCGCAGTGGCCAGGTACATCACCACCGTGTCGGTCTCGCGCTCGGCCAGCCGCGCGGCCAGGCGCGGGTACTGCGCCGGGTCCGACAGGTCCATGCGCACATAGTGCAGCAAGGCGGCAAAGCGCGCGAACTCCTCGGGGTTGGGGCGCTTTTCGCCGTCCACCTGCTCGAAGCGACCCTGGATCTGCGTGCGGTACTGCTCGTCGCTCAGGTCGTCGCGACCCACGCCAAGAATGCGCCCGCCCTCGGGCAGGGTGCCGTGTCGGAAGGCCTGGAACAGGGCCGGCATGAGCTTGCGCCACACCAGATCGCCGGTGCCGCCAAAGAAAACCAGATCGAACGCCATGATGTTACGGGGTTACATGGAAAAACAGTTTGTAATGTAACTTTGTTTCAAAGATAATTCAAGCTGTTGTCCTTGATTTTCTTTGCCATGAACCAACTCGACGCCCTCAAACAGCACACCACCGTGGTGGCCGATACCGGTGATTTTCACCAGCTGGCCCAGTTCCGTCCGCAAGACGCCACCACCAACCCCTCGCTCATTCTGAAGGCGGTGCAAAAGCCCGACTATGCCCCGCTCTTGGCGCAAACCGTGGCCGCGCACCGGGGGGCGCCGCTGGATGTGGTGATGGATCACCTGCTGGTGCGCTTTGGCCAGGAGATCCTGCGCCATGTGCCGGGCCGGGTCTCGACCGAGGTCGATGCGCGCCTGAGTTTTGACACCGCCGCCACGGTGGCGCGCGCGCGCCGCATCATGGCGCTGTACGAGGCGCAGGGCATTGGCCGCGACCGCGTGCTGATCAAGATTGCCGCCACCTGGGAGGGCATTGCCGCCGCCGCCGAACTCGAGCGCGAGGGCATTCACTGCAACCTCACGCTGCTGTTCTCGTTCTGCCAGGCCGTGGCCTGTGGCGACGCGGGCGTGCAGCTGATCTCGCCCTTTGTGGGCCGCATCTACGACTGGTACAAAAAAGCCGCCGGCCCGGCCTGGGACGAGGCCGCGCGCGCGGGGGCCAACGACCCTGGCGTGCAGTCGGTGCGCGCCATCTACCAGCACTACAAGCGCCACGGCATCCGCACCGAGGTGATGGGTGCGTCGTTCCGCAACGTGGGCCAGATCGTGGCCCTGGCCGGCTGCGACCTGCTGACCATCAGCCCCGAGTTGCTGGCCCAGCTGGCGGCCAGCGACGCGCCGTTGACGCCGGCCCTGAGCGAGGCCGCGGCCCTGGCCCTGCCGGCCGCCCCGGTGCACTACGACGAGGCCGCATTCCGCTTTGCCCTGAACGAAGACGCGATGGCCACCGAGAAGCTGGCCGAGGGCATCCGCGCCTTCTGCGTCGACGCGCTCAAGCTCGAAGCGCTGATGCAGCAGGCCTGAGCCATGCGTTGCGACCAGACCCCTGCCTGGGCCGAGCTCCAGGCGCATGCGCGCCAGATGGCCGGTTTTGACCTGCGCCAGGCCTTTGCCAACGACCCGGGCCGCGCCCAGCGCCTGTCGCAGGCGGCGCCGCATCTGTTTGCCGACCTGTCGAAGAACCACTGGGACGCGGGCACCGAGGCGCTGTTGCTGGACCTGGCGGCGCAATGCGATCTGGCGGGCCAGCGCGACGCCATGATGGCCGGCGAACCGATCAACCGCACCGAGGGCCGAGCCGTCATGCACTGGCTGCTGCGCCAGCCCGCTGGCAGCTTGCAGGGCGCGCTGGCTGCGCCGCTGGCGCATGTGCACGAGACCCTGGCGGCCATGCTGGCCTATGCCGAGCAGGTGCGCGCCGACGCGGCCATCACCGACATCGTCAACATCGGCATTGGCGGCTCCGATCTGGGGCCGCAAATGGCGGTGCTGGCGCTGCAGGACCGCGTCCTGCCGGGCAAGCGCTTTCACTTTGTCTCGAATGTCGACGGGCACGAATTGGCGGCGGTGCTGCGCGGCCTGCGGCCCGAGCACACGCTGTTCCTGATCGCCTCCAAAACCTTCACCACGCTCGAGACCATGACCAATGCGCGCTCGGCGCGTGCCTGGTTCGAGGCCGAGGGCGGGCGCGAGGTGGGGCGCCACTTTGCCGCGCTGACCACGAATGTGCAGGCCGCCGCCGACTTCGGCATCCGCACCACCTTTGGCTTTTGGGACTGGGTGGGTGGGCGCTACTCGATGTGGTCGGCCATTGGCCTGCCGCTGGCCATCGCCATTGGGGCCGAGGGCTTTCGCGAGCTGCTGGCCGGCGCGCACGCCATGGACCAGCATGTGGTGCAGGCCCCGCTGGCGCAAAACCTGCCGGTGCGCATGGGCCTGATGGACGTCTGGTACCGCAATTTTCTGGGCTACAGCAGCCGCTCGATTGCGCCCTATCACAGCGCGCTGCGGCGCCTGCCCGCCTATTTGCAGCAGCTCGAGATGGAGAGCAACGGCAAGCGCGTGGACCAGCAGGGGCAGGCCCTGTCCTATGCCACCTCGCCGGTGCTGTGGGGCGAGCCCGGCACCAACGGCCAGCACGCCTATTTCCAGATGCTGCACCAGGGCAGCGATGTGGTGCCGCTCGAGTTCGTGGCCGTCAAAACCCCAACCCACACCTTGCCCGATCACCATGCCCTCTTGCTGGCCAATGCGCTGGCGCAAGCCCAGGCCCTGATGCTGGGCCAGCACGACGCCGGCGGGCACCGCCACTTTCCGGGCAACCGGCCCAGCAGCTTTTTGCTGCTGGACGCGCTCACACCGGCGAGCTTGGGCGCGCTGATTGCGCTGCAGGAGCACCGCGTGTTTTGCAGTGGCGCGATCTGGGGCATCAACAGCTTTGACCAGTGGGGCGTGGAGCTGGGCAAGGTGCTGGCCAAGGACGTGCATGCGCGCCTGCAAAGCGGCGATGTGGCGGGCCTGGACGCCTCCACCGCGCAACTGCTGCAGCGCCTGCAACAGGCCTGATGGCACAGGCCCAATCGGGCTGGATTAAGATCGAGGCATGAGAACCTGGGCGCTGTTGCTGTGTCTGATGCTGCTGGCCTTGCGCAGCTGGGCGGCCGCCTGGCTGCCCATGCCGCTGCCGCAGGCCAATCCGCATGTGCCCGCGCCCCAGGTGGCCGTGCAGGCGCCCGACGCGCACGCCCACCCGACGCATGGCATGCATGGCATGCATGCTGCGCACGCTGCCCAGGACCTGTCCACGACCCGCCTGGACCACGCCTGCCCTGCGCAGGCCGCGTGCCAAGACGCGCATGCATCGGTCCATGCCGACGGGGCTTGCACCCTTTGCGCCATGTGCCACCTGGCCATGGCCCTGGGCCCGGTGGTGCCGCCCCTGCTGTCGATGCCGCCCATGGCCTGGCCATCGGATCCTCCCATCCCACTGGCCCGAGGGAGCTGGCTTCCGCTGGGGCATCCGCCCAGATCCTGAGTTCGACCCTGTTGGGCGCGCGCGCCCGATTGACCCCCGAACGAAAGGATTTCCATGCCCCCCCGACTTGCCCTGTTGGTTTGGGCGGTGGCTGGCAGCCTGACCCCATGGTCGGCCTTGGCCCAGCACCCGTCGCATTCCCCCCCACCCGCGCCTGCGCCGCTGGCGCCCGCTTCTCTGGCGCCAGCGCACCACCATGCGCCGGCGTCGTCTTCGGCGCCGCCCCAAGCGGCGGCGCTGCCCGCACCGGGGCCCGCTGAGCTGTGGCCGCCGCCCAAGGCCGACGAGGCGCGCGCGCGATGGCGCCAGGCCAACGCGCAAGTGGCGGGCTTTGAACGCGGCCATGCCGACTGGCTGCGCTGGGAGCAGGTGCATGGCGCCGCGCCCGCCGCCGCGCCCCGCGCTCCCGAGCAGCCCCTGGACCTGGCGCAGGCCCTGACCCTGGCCTCGCGCGATTGGCCGCAAATCCGGCTGGAGCCGGGCATGAGCCCCGTGCAAACGCTGCAGCAATCGCAGGCCCTGGCCCGCCAGCGCCTGCAGGTGGCGCAGGCCTGGATCGACGCGGTGGCCAGCGCCCAGCTGTGGCGCTACCGCGAGCAGGCGCTGGACGCCGCCGAGGCCGGTGCCGAGCTGGCGCGGCGCATGGCGCACCTGGGGCATTTCTCGCGGCAGCAGGCCTTGCAGCACATCGGGCCCGAATTGGGCGCGCGCGTGCGGCGCGATGAGGCCCGCGCCTCGGCGCAGGCGGCAATCGAGCGCTTGTGGGTGTGGTTGGGCCGTGACCTGACCCCGGCACAACTGGCGCAGCGTTTGCCCTTGCATTTGCCCACACAGTGGCCCGCCCCGCCCGAGATGGATGAGCAGGCCCTGCTGCAACGTCACCCGTCATGGGCCCAGTACCAGGCGCAGCTGCGGGCCGAGGGCGTGCCCGCCGAGCGCCTGGCGGCCCTGGATGCGCGTTGGCAGGCGCAGCTGTCGCAGTCGGCCGGCGCCTTGCCGCCGCCCTTGACCCCCGGCCAGTGGGGTGGCAACAGCCGGGACTTGCACGCCTGGCAGACCCTGACCGAGCGCGAGCGCTTGCGGCGGCAGGTCGTGTCGGATTGGCGCCAGGCCCGGGCGGCCTACACGCAGGCGGTGGACGCCGCCAGCCGCAGCTGGCGCGACATCGTGCAGGCGCAAACCACCCTGGAGGAGGAGCAGCTGCTGCGCTACAACGGCATGCTCAGCAGCGTCTGGGACCTGTTGGCCAGCGTCCGTGACCGGGTGCAGGCCGTCGAGTCGGCCTTGGCCGCGCAGCGCCAGGCCTGGCGGGCCCATGCCGAGCTCCTCGCGGTGCAGGCCGGCTTGCCCTACACCGGCACCAACCCATCCATCGAGATCGAACCGAACGCCAAGGGAGGGCATTGAGCATGCAACGCCGAGATTTCTTTCGTCAGGCCGCTGGTGCGGCCGCTGCCGGTGTGGCGGTGGCCAGTGTGGCCCGCCCCGCCATGGCCGCCTTGCCCGAGCCGGTGCTGCGCACCTCTGCCGACACGGC
>JBEBDJ010000232.1:0-9723 GCA_041157045.1 Pseudomonadota bacterium | reverse complement strand
GCGGCGTTTGTTCCCGCAGGCGTTGCCGCAACACCAGAAGGTCATCGGGTTGAGCCCAGAAGTGCTGGGCCATGGCCTCGTAGTGGGCCATGTCCGGCGCGATCAGTTCGGGCAAGCCCACGGCATGGAGCAAACTGGCCGCCACGCGCGACGCAAACGAGCGCCCCGGGCAGGTCAGCACCGGCAGGCCCGCCCACAGGGCATCGCTGGCCGTGGTGTGGGCGTTGTAGGGGGCGGTGTCGAGAAACAGATCGGCGCAGCGCTGGCGTGCCAGGTGCTCGGGCAGGGGCATGTGCCCCGCAAAGACCAGCCGATTGGGGTCCACGCCGGCGGCTTGGGCATGCGCGCGCAGATGATGTCGTGCCAAGGGGTTGTCGGCCAACAGCCAGAGCACACTGCCCTCGCATCGGCTGAGCAAGCGCATCCACACCGCAAAGCGATCGGGCGTGATCTTGTAGTTGTTGTTGAAGCAGGCGAACACAAAACCCTGCTCGGGCAGGCCCAGCTCGGCGCGCGTGAACTCGCGCGGGGCGATCCGGCGCTGCGGATCGTTGACCTGGTAGGAACCGGGCAGCCGCACCAGCTGCTCCGACCAGTCGGGCTCCACCCCGGCAGGCAGCACCACCGCGTCCCCAATGGCGTAGTCCACCCAGGGGGCCCCCATGCTGCCGGGAAACCCGATGTATTGCGCCTGCACGGGGGCACAGCGGTAGGCCATGAGGCCAGGGCGACCATCTTGTGTGTAGCCCTTGAGATCCACCGCGATATCGATGCCCAGATCCCGGCTGAGGGCCGCCAGGGCCTCGTCGGACAGATCCGATACCTCGTGGAAATGATCAAAGGCCTGGCGCAAGCGTTGGCGCATCTCGTCCTGGCGCTCTGGCCCAAACGAGAACGCGTGCAGCTCGAAACGGTCTCGATCGTGCAATTCAAAGAGCGAGGCCATCAAATAGGCGGTGGCGTGGTTGTGCAGATCGGCCGAGTAGTAGCCGATGCGGATCTTGGGGCCAGGCGGCGCAAAGGCCGTGACCGCCACCTCGGGCTTGGGCAGTTTCAATTGCGCATAGGTGCGTGCGGCTTGCAGGTGAAGATCGGGTTCATCCACCAACGAGACCACGGTCCCTGGCGTGCATACCGACTGACCGGCCTGCAGGCCAGCGCGCAAACGCTGATGCTGCTGCGGCAGATCGCGCCAGTCGCAGACCATCATCTGGTTGAGCAGGAGATCGCCCAACAGAAACTCGATCCCGTCGGGGGCCAGCGCCATGGCGCGACGGAAATGTTCAAGAGATCGACCGTGGTCCTTGCAACGCCAATACGAAAAGCCCAGGTTGTGGTGCGCCTGCGCCAGATCCGGGCGAAGGCGCAGCGCCTCGCGCAGCACGCCAATGGCTTCCTCGTAGCGCCGCGTTTCCTTCAGGAGCACCCCCAGGTTGTTGTACGCCTCGGCAAAATCCGGGCGAATCGCCAAGGCCTTGCGGTAGCAGCGCTCGGCCTCGTCCCAGCGCCGCAGGTGGCGCAGCACCAGACCCTGGTTGAGGCAGGCGCTTTCATCGAACTCGCCCAAGGCAGCGGCCTGCTCATAGGCCTTCAGGGCCTCGGGCATCCGGTCCACTTGCTGGTACAACAGCGCTTGCAACAACCACAGCCGCTGGTGCGTCGGGTGCAGCTTGAGCAGGTGCTCACCAGCCTTCAGGGCCTGTTCCATCTGGCCGGCCTGGCAGAGCGTTTGCACCAGCAACTGCCCGGCCTCGAGATGCCGGGGCTGGTCGGCCAACAAGGCGTGCACATGGCGCAGCGCGCCAGCCCATTGACGGGTCTGAAAACAGAGCTTGGCACATCGCAGCAAGCCCTCAGGCCATTGGGGCCGCAAGGCCACCGCCTGTTCCAGCCATTGGCAGGCCTGCACCAGATCCCCCAAGGCTTGCCAGCTCATCGAGAGGTTGTTGAGCACATGGCTGTCGTGGGGCGTGCAAAGGCGGGCCTGCTCAAAGCCGTCACGGGCCCGCTGCCAGTCCTTGGCGTCGTAGGCGACCACGCCCAGGAGTTGCCACGCCGCCGCCCGGGTGGCAGGGTCTTGGGTGCTGCCCAGCAGGCGCTCGCTGATGGCTTGGCATTCGGCCTTTTTCCCAGCCGCCCAAGCCGCCCGCGCTTGTGCAATCGCAATGTTGTCGGTCATGTCCATGCAACCCTGATGATGGCGGTATCCTAACCGCTGACATCAGGGCATGGCAGCGAGGTGGCAGGGCCTCAGGCCTGCCCCTCAGGCCTGACCAGACCAGAGGCTTTGCAGCATCACCGCATCGCTCATCACCCCGGTCAATGTGACGGGGTCGTCAAACACATGGTCGATCACGTTCATCGCGCTGGTTTTGCTGGCAGGGTTGCCATCCACCAGGGCCAGCAAGTCGTTGATGCGGGCGTCAAACCCCTCTTCGGTTTGCACCGAGAGTTTGTTGACGTAGTACATGCCCACCTCGTGGCGGTTGCCCAAATAGCCCCGATCCTCGGGCCCGCTGGATGGCGCATAAGCGCCCAGCACCAGCTCACCCACAAATGCGCCCCGATTGTTCAGGTACTCCGGATGCTGCGGATCCAGGGCACTCAGACGCCCGGTCCAGTAATCCCATCCCGCTTGGTCTGGCTCGCGGCCAAAGCAATTGACGTACACCAGCCGCACAAAATCGCGGTTGCCCGCGTTGGCGGGGAACAAGGCCTGCGCCTCGTTGCTCCAGGAAAAATCCTTGGAGATGCGGGCAAAGTCCTTGCCCTCGTTCATCTGGCTGCGCATCCAATACTCGAGGCCGGACACATCCGGCGCACGACCAAAAAAGGCCAGGTACAGGTCGGTCAGCTTGGCCAGCTTGTCCTGTGCCACACCGCCCATCAGATCGGCAACTGGCAAGCGGGTCGCAAAACTGCTGCCAAACTCCAGCTCTTCAATGCTCTCCAGGGTCGTGGTGTAACTGGCGTACTGGGCCGTCAGCGTGCCGCTGCCGCTGATCGTGTAGGCGTTGGGGAACATTCGCAGAACGGCGGTGTCCTGACCTGCCCCACCCAACACCCGGTCGTTGCCCAGGCCCACATGCAGACGATCGTCGCCTGACGTGCCTTGCAGGCTGTCATCACCGTCGCTGCCCCGGGTGCCCGTGCCGACCCCAGCGGTGGTGAAGACCAGGTCGCGGTAGGCCTCGGCGTGGTTGCCCGCGGCATCCTGCACCGCCCCGTCGGCCACCACCAGGCGGTAGCGGGTGCCGGTGAGCAGGTCCTGTGTGGGGTCGATGGTCAGTGTGTTGCCCGACCAGTTCAGGCGCGCGCTGTTGCTGGCAAACGATTCGACCAGGTGGCCGCTTTGGGTCTCCAGGCGGAAGGCGCCGCTGCCCGGCTGCACCGCCTCGTCATAGACCAATTGAAGGGACGCCCCCACGGCCACCTGGCGCGCATGGGCCGCCGGGCTGCTGCGCAACAGCGCTGGCGCGGTGGTGTCCGGGATGGCGTCGGTGTAGACCTGGGCAATGCCCTGCTGGGTCTGTGCCACCTGCGTCTGGCTGGTGCTGCTGGCCACCGCCTGCAGGGCCGTGCTGAGCGCCGTGCTGACGCTTTGCGCCTGTTCACCGCCCACCACAGGCGCCAGCACCTGTTCGATCACGGTGGACTGGCTCAGGTCCAGGGGGCCACCCGAGTGCTGCAGCACCACCTCGGCCAGCGTATCGGCCAGCTCGTCGCTGTCGCCCGAGAGGCTGACCGCCAAGGTGCCCGCCAGCGCCAATTGCACGTTGAGCTTGTGAACCGCCAGGGCCTGGGCATCGTCGGTGGCGCTGTCCATGGGGTCAAAGCTCAGCAGGTTCAGGCTCGGGGTCAGACCAAAGACCTGGCCCACGCGGGCGGCGGCGTCCAGGGCGGTGCTGCCCTGGTCCACCATCGACTGCACCAAGGTGGTGATGGGGCTGACCACGGTGGCGCCCTGCGGGGCGCGCAAGGGCAGCACATTGGGCAAGCCGGTGTCCACATTGGTGCCCCCAACAGCGATGATCGGCCCTGCGGCCGCCACCTCGCCGTCAAAGCCGCCCTGGGCATCGGTGACCAGGCCTGTGTCCTCGCTTGGCTGCGCAATGCCATCGCCGTTGCTGTCGACAAAGATCCGGGCCCCCGCGACATACCCGTCGATGACCTTGCCGCTTAGCCGGGCCTTGGTGTCGCCCAAGCGCACCGCGATGATGTCGCTGGTCTCGAGCTTGCCGTCGCTGGCGGTGACCTTCAGCACAAAGTCGGCAAACCCCGTGGCCTTGAGCTGGGTGCTGACCACCGCCGCCGCACTGGCGCTGTACTTGAGCCAATTGGGCAAGTCGGTGAAGGGGTTGCCCGGCACAGGGGACCCCGAGCTCAGGAACTGCGCCATGGCGCGGTCCAACGGGGCGTATTGCACGCGGATGCTCAGCGGGTCGCCATCGGGATCCATGAACTGCTTGTCCGACAGCAACACCTTGACCTGCGCGCTGTGGGCAAACACCTGGTCGGGCACCGGCTTGAGCAGGACCGGCGCGTCGTTCAGATTGGCCACCGAGGCGGTGGCGGGACTGCTCACCGATTCCACCGTGCCATAGGCATCGGTGTAGCGGGCCATGGCAGTGACCGTCTTGCCCACTTGCGCCTGGGTCAGGCGCAAGGTGTTGCCGGTGCCCACCAGGGCGCTGCCGGCGTACCACAGGATCTGGGGCGCATGCGGCATGCCATCGGCGTCCTGCACATCCTGGCTGGCGGTCAGCAGCTCGCCCTGGCGGGCATTGCCCACGATGCGCACGCCCCCGGTCGGGCGGTCGTTCACGTTTTGCACCGGGGCGGTGGCCGCACTGAGCACGCGCTCGGCGGCGCCGAAGGAATCGGTGTACGTGGCCACCACCGTGAGGGCCTTGCCCACCAGCGACTGGTTCAACGCCAGGCGCTCGCCGGTCCCCACCTCCTGGTTGCCGCTCATCCAGCGGTAACTGCGCGTTCCCAGGCCGTCCTCGTCAACAATCTCGTCGCGCACGCTCAGCCACTCGTCTTCGCGCAGCGTGCCGTTGACGGCCAAGCTGCCCGTGGGCAGGTCGTTGACGTTCTGCACCCGCGCGCTGTCGCTGCTGCTCACCACCTCGAGCTGGCCCAGGCCATCGCGGTAGGCCACCTCCACGCTGATCTTGCGGCCCACGGTGGCCTGCGTCAGGGTCAGGCGATCCTCCTGGCCCACTTGGACCAACTGCCCATCGGCAAACCAGGCGTAGCCCAGCGCCCCCATCTGGTTGGCGTCGGCCAGGGTGCTCACAGCCCGCAGCACCGCGCCTTCGGACATGGCACCGTTGTGCTGGATGCTGACCCGACCCGTGGGCAATGCGCTGTCTTCGGTCACCCCCAAATTCATGGGATCGAGCACCCAGTGCTGGCCGTTGTCGGTCACCAGCTCGGAGCGGCTGACAGGGTGCAAGCTCGGCAGATCCAGGGCTGCCGGCGCACGCATCACCAGGCGCAGCTGCAGCACCACGCCGTCCTTGTCGAGCAGGGTTTGCAATCCGCTGTAGTCGACCTGCAGGTCCATGCCCGAGGCACTCCCCTTGAGCAAGGTGCTCAGGTCGCGCCCATTGGCATCGGTCAGGGTCCAGCTGGCGACCTGCGAGAAATCGCCTTGCAGCGACAGCTTGAGCTGCGCGATGTCGCTGCCCACAAACGACAAGCCCTTGGCCACCAGTTGCACCACATGCACGGGCTGCGCCAGATCGGGGCGGCCGTTGACCGCCTGCCACACCAGGGCCGCGCTCGGGACGGGCAGGCCATTGGCCGGGTTGCGGATGTCGTAGGCGTCGTGTCGGACGCGTCCGAACAGGTCGGACAGCAGCAGCTCCTCGTGACCAAAGCCATCGGTGTAACGCACGCTCACGGCCAGGGCCTTGCCGCGCAGATCGCTGCCCAGGGTCAGCTGCGCCTGCTTGGCCCCAGGAATGTCCTCCAGGCCGCTGGGCGTGCGCACATGCCACTGGTACTGGAAGCTGCCCAGCCCATCCTCGTCGGCAATGCCATCGGTGCGCGCGCGCAAGGTGCCGCCCAGCAGGGGGCTGCCGCTGATCCAGGGGCGACCTGTCGGATCGTCGTTGACGTTGACCACAGGGCCACTGGCGCTGGCCTCACCCGCGTCAAACGCCAAGCCCGGGGCCATCTCCACACTGACCTGCAGCCCAATCGTCTGACCGACCATGGCTTGCGTCAGGGTCAAGGAGGTGCCGGTCTGGCCGACCAGCGGCTCGCCATCGGCCGTCCATTGCCACTGCAAATCGGCCGGGGTCAGGCCGCCGCGCAAGCTGGTGTAGGCCGCCGACAGCACGCTGCCCTCGCGCACCGCGCCCAGGATCTTGAGGCCAGCCACGGCATGAAGCCGTGGGCTGGCGATCAGGGCATCGGGGTCGACCACCGTGTCGGGATCGGCCGAGTCGGCGTCGGCGAAGTGGGTGTAGAAGGCCAGCTGCTCGATGCCGATCAGGACGTCCAGATCGCCGCTGCTTTTGTGCAAGACCTGGTGGCTCAAGCCATCGGTGCTCAGGCTCACGGTGTAGTCGCTGGGCTTGCCGGCATAGCCCGCCGTGTCCCAACCAAAGCCGCCCACCAGCAGGTCGCTGCCGCTGCCGCCGCTCAGGTAGTCGTCCCCCGCGCCGGCAAACACCACATCATTGCCCGCCCCACCCTCCAGGGCTTGCGACAGGGCGTTGCCCAAGATCAAATCGGCAAAGGCTCCCCCCGTCACGCGATCGATGCGGGCAATGCCCGCCGTGCCGGTGGCGGTCCCCGCTCCCAGGTTGACCATGGCACCGGTGCCATACAGCGAATAGTCGAGGATGTTCACCTCGTAGGGGCTGAAGTCCTTGGCCACCACGCCGGTGATGGTGTCGGGCAAGCCGAAGCTGAAGCTGTGCTTGGCGCCGCCGTCCAGGAACAGGGCCGGGCTGGTGGCACTGGCCATCAGAAAACGGTCGGCCTGACCGCTGCCGCCCAGGGTATCGATCTGGTGGACGGTCAGGGTATCCAACACCGTGAAGGCGCCGCCCAACCAGCTACCGGTGGCCAGCGACGCGCCCGACAGGCGCACGGTGACGCCGGAGGTGCTGCTGCTGTCGGGCGCCCCGAGCCACAAGACATCGTCGCCGCTGACCCCGTCGATGGTGTCGTTGCCGCCATGGGCAATGAACACATTGTGGCCCGCATCGCCACGCAGCCGGTCGGCCTGATCGCTGCCCACCACATGCTCGATGTGGGTGGCCCCCAACCAGCCGGTGGCGGTGCCGGCCGTCAGATCCACCTGCACGCCCACCATGCTGAAGCGGTAGTCCAACCAGTCTTGGCCATCGCCCGCGTCGATCGATGTCACCGCAAGGGCTGGGGCGTTGGACGAATCGATGGTGTCGTTGCCTGCGCCCAGCAACAGGTGCTCGACCAGGCTTGGCGCGCTGCCGTCCATGGCCAGGGTTTGGGTGCTGGCACCGCCGCTGTCCAATTGCTCGATGGTCAAGCGACCATCCGAGAGCTGGTTCACGCGCACACGTCCGGCCAGGTCATTGGCCGCCAGGCGGTCGGCGCCGCTCGCATCCACCAGCAAGTCGGCACTGGCCACCGGGTCATCGCTCAGGTGGTAAGCGTCGTCCCCCCCTGCGCCGTCCAGGGTGTTGCTGCCGATCCCGCCATCGAGCGAGTCGTTGCCCAGGCCGGCGTTGAGGGTGTCGTTGCCGCTGCCACCGTGCAAGCGATCGTGGCCCGCACCGCCGAGCAAGGTGTCCTGCCCGGCCAAGCCCTGCTGGTCGCTGCTGCCGCCAAACAGGCTGGCATCGATGCGGTCCTGGCCAGCGCCGCCGATCAGCAAGGCATGTTCGATGCCCAGGTGCAGCTCGCTGAGCGTGCCGACCTGCACGGTGCTGGCGTTGAGCACGATGGTTTGGTCGCTGGTCTCGCCTGGCACCGCCAGCACCAGGGTGTCGCGGTCGGCACCGCCCTCGTACAGCCCGGCAGCGCCGTCCAGGATGCTGGTGCTGTAGGTGCTGCCCATGCCTTGGTGCGTGACCACCAGGGTGTCGCTGCCAGCGTCACCGCGCACCGTGTCGCTGTCGTTGCCGCCCACCAGCACATCGTCGCCGTTGCCGCCTTGCAGGCTGTCCTGGCCATCGCCGCCATACAGGCCATCGTCGCCGTCCATGCCGAGCAAGGTGTCTTGTCCGGCCTCGCCAAAGATCTGGTCGCCAACCATGCCGCCCACCAGCGAGTCATTGCCCGCCCCGCCTTGCAAGCGGTTGGCACCATTGCTGCCGCCCACCAACAGGTCTTCGCCCTCGTCACCGCTGAGGCGATCGCCCTGTTGCCCACCGATCAAGGTGTCGTTGCCGCCGCGCCCTCGGATCACATCGGCGCCGCCCTCGAGCACCAGCGCCCCGGATGAGACACCGGGCAGATTGCCCTTGTCATCGCCCATCAGCCAGTCGGCATCGTTGCCGCAGCCGCCATCGATGATGTCGTCGCCGTCGTGCCAGACCTCGTGGTCGTCCAGGGCCCCAGCGCGCACGGAGTCGCCCATGCCCACCTGCGCCTGCTGTCCCTGCGCCAGTTCAAAGGTCTCGCCCAGCGATTTCTCGCCGGCCGCCCAGCTGATGCCGCCGTGCACCTGATCGCCGCTGATGGCCACGCGGCGCAGTTCGGTGTCCTGCACCACGGCACGGCCGGCGGTGCTCAGGCTCACCTCACGCATCGAGCCGTTGTCGCCCATCACGACCAGACGATCGCCAACCCAGTCCAGACCGATCCACTGGCCCTGGGTTTTGGCTTCCAGGGCCATGGGGGTGCCCAGCAAGCTCCCTGTGGCGGGATCCAGCGCCACCAGGTGGGGCTGCTTGCCCGCATCGTTGGCATACCGGGCCACCAGCCAGGCGCTGCCGTCGGCATTGAAGGCCAGGTCGCCCACCGGCCAGAGGGTCACACCGCCGCTGCTGAGGGAATTGACCGCGGTCCATTTGGCGCCCGAGACCTGGAAGGACCACAGCTGCCCGCCCGGGTCCACGCCCCACAACACATCGCTGTTGGGCGGGGCATCCAGGGCCACCAGCAGCGGCATGTTGGCACCCAGCGTCAGGGCTTGTGCGTTCTTGCCCTGCAGGTCCACCGACCACAAGCCGCGCTGGTTGTTCTGGTCCACGCCGCTGTAGACGATGCGCCCCCCCTGCAAGGCCACGTCGTACACCTGTTGCGGCACGGTGTAGGTCTGGCTGCTGCCGTTGATCGCCACCTCCAGCACCGAATCGGTGCTGCGGCTGTAGGCGACCACGCCCAGGGTCTCGGGGGTGCGGGCCACGCGCACGGCCTGGGTGAACAAGGGGTCGGGCGCCTGCGACACGCGGTAGCTGCCAGCAGCCAGACCGTCAAACGCATATTGGCCGCTGGCATCGGTTTGCACCCGTGCCAACTCGGTCCCGCTGGCATCGAGCAGGCGCACCGTCTGGCCAGACAGCCCTGGCTCCAGGGCCTCGCGTTGGGCACTGGCCCCGTCGCTGTCATGCAGCCAGACCTGACCGCGCACGCCGGCCGTGCCCAGGCCCAGATGGCGCACCGATGGATCCTCGCTGGACGCTGCGGTCATCAGGCCCATGCTGAAACTGGTCCGGTCACCGCTTGGCGCCACGCTGCCCGCGTCGACGCGGAAGTTGTAGACAAAGTCGCCGC
>JBEBDJ010000231.1:0-3118 GCA_041157045.1 Pseudomonadota bacterium | reverse complement strand
CCGCGGGATTGCGCAGCAGGTGCAGGCAGGCGTCGACCACCTCGTTGAGGTTGTGCGGCGGGATGTTGGTGGCCATGCCCACCGCAATGCCGCCCGAGCCGTTGACCAGCAGGTTGGGCAGACGCGTGGGCATCACGAGCGGTTCTTTTTCCGAACCGTCGTAGTTGGGCCCAAAGTCCACCGTTTCCTTGTCGATGTCGGCCAGGATCTCGTGCGCGATCTTGGACATGCGGATTTCGGTGTACCGCATGGCGGCGGCGTTGTCGCCGTCGACCGAGCCAAAGTTGCCCTGGCCGTCGACCAGCATGTGCCGCAGCGAGAAGTCCTGCGCCATGCGGACAATGGTGTCGTAGACCGCGCTGTCGCCGTGCGGGTGGTACTTACCGATCACGTCCCCGACGATACGCGCCGACTTCTTGTATGGGCGGTTCCAGTCGTTGTTGAGCTCGTGCATGGCAAACAGCACGCGCCGGTGAACCGGCTTGAGACCGTCGCGGGCGTCGGGCAAGGCCCGGCCGACGATCACGCTCATGGCGTAATCCAGGTAACTGCGGCGCATCTCCTCTTCAAGGCTGATGGGCAGGGTTTCTTTGGCGAATTGGGTCATGGGGTTGGGCCGGTTGCGCAAGGCAATCGGTCATTTTAGGGCCAATGCTTGTCGCGCCGGAGCAACAGCGCCTGGAAGCTGATAGATCCTGTCACGGAAGCGATGCAGCAAACCGTTTACGTGGCGTTTACTGTGGCACAATGGTGTTGCACGTTCCTGGTCCAGCCGGGGTTTTTTTGCCGCCAGGCTGCGGCTTTATCTTTGATGAGGAAGACCATGATGAAATTCACTAAAGTGGCGATGCTGGTGGCAACCGTGGCCATGGCGACTGCCGCTGGGGCGCAAACTGTCGACAACTGGCGCAATTCTTCTGGCGACGTCTGGAAAAACAGCGTTGGCCAGTGCTGGCGCAACAGCAGCTGGACCCCGGCCACCGCGGCCCAGGGCTGCGACGGCGCCATCGTGCCGCAACCGGCTGCGCCCGCTGCCGCTCCGGCGCCCGCGCCCGCTCCGGCACCCCGCGCTGCTGCCCCGGCTCCGGCCCCGGCACCTGCTGCTGCCCCGGCTCCGGCACCTGCTGCACGTCCCGCACCCGCTCCGGCCCAACCGCCGGCTGCCGCTTCCAAGGTGACCTACGCTTCGGACGCTTTCTTTGACTTCGACAAGGCCGTTCTGAAGCCCGAAGGCAAGGCCAAGCTGGACGATCTGGTTGGCAAGGTCAAGGGCATCAGCCTGGAAGTGATCATCGCCGTCGGTCACACCGACTCGGTGGGCGCTGACGCCTACAACCAGAAGCTGTCGGTTCGCCGCGCTGAAGCCGTCAAGGCCTATCTGGTGAGCAAGGGCGTGGAAAAGAACCGCGTCTACACCGAAGGCAAGGGCGAGAAGCAGCCCGTGGCCGACAACAAGACCAAGGAAGGTCGCGCCAAGAACCGTCGCGTTGAGATCGAAGTGGTCGGCACCCGCGCCAACTGATCGTTTCTCACGCTCGCAAAAAGCCCCGGTTCGCCGGGGTTTTTTGTGTCCAACGCCTTGCCTTGGCACCATCACCAACATGAACACCTCGAACGTGGATCCGGCCGAACTGGCCAAGTTTTCCGAGCTCGCCCACCGCTGGTGGGACCCCGAGAGCGAGTTCCGCCCCCTGCACCAGATCAATCCCCTGCGCCTGCAGTGGATCGATCAGCTGGCCGCGCTGGCGGGCAAGCAGGTGGTGGACATTGGCTGTGGTGGCGGCATCCTGGCCGAGGCCATGGCGGGCCGGGGTGCGCAGGTGCTGGGCATTGACCTGGCGGGCAAGTCCCTCAAGGTGGCGCAGTTGCATGCGCTTGAAAGCGGGCAGCAGAACGTGCGCTACCGCGAGGTGAGCGCCGAGGCCCTGGCCGCCGAAGCGCCCGAGGCCTACGACGTGGTCACCTGCATGGAAATGCTCGAGCACGTGCCCGACCCCCAGCAGGTCGTGCAGGCCTGCGCGCGCCTGGTCAAACCTGGCGGCTGGGTGTTCTTCTCGACCCTGAACCGCAACCCCAAGTCCTTTTTGTTTGCGATTGTGGGCGCCGAGTACGTGCTCAAGCTGCTGCCGCGTGGCACGCACGAGTGGGCGCGCTTTATCCGCCCCTCGGAGCTGTCGGGCTGGGCCCGCCAAAGCGGCCTGACCGTGCAGGGCTTCAAGGGCATGCAGTACAACCCGCTCACGCGCCGCTATTGGCTCGATGGCGACACCAGCGTCAACTACCTGGTGGCCTGCCAGCGCCCCGAGGAGGCCGGCCGTGGCTAAAGCGGCCCTGATCCGGGCGGTGCTGTTTGACCTGGACGGCACCCTGATCGACAGCGCCCCCGACCTGGGCGCAGCGGCCGACCGCATGCGCACCACGCGTGGCCTGCCGAGCCTGCCCGACGAGGCCTACCGCCCCATGGCCGGCGCGGGGGCACGCGGCATGCTGGGCGTGGCCTTTGGCATGGGCACCGACCACCCCGAATTTGCCGACATGCGCGAAGAGTTTTTTCAGAACTACGAACGCGCCATGACCGTGCGCACCCGTATTTTTGAAGGCGTGCCCGAACTGTTGATGGCGCTGCAGGCGCGCGGCCTGGCCTGGGGCGTGGTGACCAACAAAGCCAAGCGCTTTACCGAGCCGCTGGTGCGCCAGTTGCCGGCGCTGGCCGGTGCGTCGTGCGTGGTGAGCGGCGACACCACCCCGCATGCCAAGCCACACCCGGCGCTGCTGCTGGAGGCGGCGCGCCAGCTGCAGCTGCCGCCCGAGGCGTGTTGGTATGTGGGCGACGACGAGCGCGACATCGTGGCAGGCCTGGCCGCGGGCATGACCACCGTGGCGGCCACCTATGGTTACCTGGGCGCGAGGACCGAGGTGGCGGCCTGGGGCAGTGATTATTTCATCGACGAGCCGCGAAAGCTCTTGAAAATCCTGCCGGCGGCGTAAAATAGGTGCTCTGGGGCTGCATTGGTTTCGACATGGGTTCGGGCACGCAGCAGGGCATGTCGAGGTTCTGTCACCTCGTAAAACCGCAGAAAAAAACTAACTGCAAACGACGAACGTTTCGCACTCGCCG
>JBEBDJ010000230.1:0-46231 GCA_041157045.1 Pseudomonadota bacterium | reverse complement strand
TCGATGTCGCCCGCCAGCTTGGCGGGGGTGTCGGTGGGGGCGTAGCGGCGCAGCACCTGGCCATCGCGTCCGACCAGGAATTTGGTGAAGTTCCACTTGATGCCCTGGCTGCCCAGCAGGCCGGGGGCCTGGGCCTTGAGCCACTGGTACAGCGGGTGGGCGCCGTCGCCGTTGACCTCGATCTTGGCCATCATGGGGAACGACACGCCGTAGTTCTTCTGGCAGAACGCGCCGATCTCGGCATGGGTGCCCGGGTCCTGCTTGCCAAACTGGTTGCAGGGAAAGCCCAGCACCGTCAGGCCTTTCTGGCCGTATTGCTGGTGCAGCTTTTGCAGGCCGGCAAATTGCGGTGTGAAGCCGCAGGCGCTGGCGGTGTTGACGATGAGCAGCACCTGCCCCCGGTATTGCGAGAGGGGCACCGGCTGACCGTCCAGGCTCAGGGCTTCAAAGTCGTAGAGGCTGCTCATGGGGAACTCCTGCAAAAAGGGCAACAAAACGCCAGCATGCCACAAGGGCGGTGTGCGCGTCATGCCGGGCAAGGAACGGCCGTACTCGCTGGCGCTGCGGCGCATGCCGCCATGGCGCGCATGGCGTGACCAAACAAAGGGGGAGGAGGGTGCGGGGCGCAGCGCGGGCCCTGCTAGGCGCCAATAAGCGCTGGTGCCCGGGGTCGGACTCGAACCGACACGCCTTGCGGCGGGGGATTTTGAGTCCCCTGCGTCTACCTATTTCACCACCCGGGCGGGCAGGGGCGCATTATGGCACATGGCCGGGCCCGCTTTGGGCGGGTTCAGCGCTTTGCCGGGGGGCGCAGCTCGATGGGGCCATACCAGGCGCGCGCACGGGTGTTGGTGTTGTCGCTGTCGGTCATCAGCGCCAGACCAATCAGCGCGCCAGGGGGCTCGCCAAAGGCTTGTTCAAAGTCGGCCCGCAGATCGCGCTCGTGCTGGCGCCATTGGCCCAGGTGGGCACTGCCGCTGTCGAGCACCAGCTTGCGCACCCGGTCGCTGCGTGCGTTGTTCAGCACCGTGCCCTCGGCATGGTGATTGGCCCACACATAAATCAGGGTGGCGTAGGGCATTTCCTCGCCGGTCAGGGCGCGCGCCAGCTCGGCCATCATGTGCTGGCGTGGGCTCCAGCGCGAGCGGTCGCCGTCAAAGGCCAGCACCACGCGCACAGGCGAGTCGCCGCGACCGGCCTGGCTCAGGTCGGCACCGTCGAGCAAGCGCTCGACTTGCCACGACAGCGACAGGGTGCCCAATTGCTCGGGCGGGATTTGCAAGCGCTGGCGCAGCATGCTGGCCGAGGCCTGGGACTCGGCCCTGAGGCTGGCACGGCCCTGGTGCGTCATCAGCCGGTATTCGGTGGCGCGCTTACCGGGCAGGCGCCAGGCCTCCCACTGGGCCTTGTGCGCCGGCTCAAAACGCAGGGGGGTGGTGCCCAGCACGGCGGGCGCCGGGGCAGGCGCTGCGGTGCTGGGCGCCAGGGGCATGGGCGCGCAAGCGGTCAGGCCCAGCAGCACGGCCAGAGCGGCCAGCATGAGCCGGGCCGGGCGGGCCAAGCGAGCGTGATGGGGCAGGGCAAACAGCGTGCGCATGGGGCGCCAGTCTGCCAGACAAGCGGGCTGGCGGGGTCGCCTTGGGCCAAGCAGGGGCTTGATTTGTGGCACCATCGCCACATGAACTACCCCACCCTTGAAGACGCCATCGGCAAAACCCCGCTCGTGCGCCTGCAGCGCGTTGCGGCCGACGCCTGCGCCGCTCGCGGCAACGTGATCCTGGGCAAGCTCGAAGGCAACAACCCGGCCGGCTCGGTCAAGGACCGGCCTGCGCTGTCCATGATCCGGCGGGCCGAAGAGCGCGGCGAGATCCACCCGGGCGACACCCTCATCGAGGCCACCTCGGGCAACACCGGCATTGCGCTGGCCATGGCCGCGGCCATCAAGGGCTACCGCATGATTCTCATCATGCCCGAGGACCTCTCGATCGAGCGTGCCCAGACCATGAAGGCCTTTGGCGCCGAGCTGATTCTCACGCCCAAGAGCGGTGGCATGGAATACGCCCGCGACCTGGCCGACAACATGGCCGCGCAGGGCAAGGGCCGCATCCTGGACCAGTTTGCCAACCCCGACAACCCACGCATCCATTTCGAGACCACCGGCCCCGAGATCTGGGAACAGACGGGCGGCCGCGTGACGCACTTTGTGAGCGCCATGGGCACCACCGGCACCATCACCGGCGTCTCGCGCTTTTTGAAGTCGCAGAACCCGGCCATCCGCATCGTGGGCGCGCAGCCAAGCGAAGGCTCGCGCATTCCCGGCATCCGCAAATGGCCCGAGGAATACCTGCCCAAGATTTACGACCCGCGCAGCGTCGACGAACTGGTGCTGGTGAGCCAGCAGGACGCCGAGGACATGGCCCGCGAAATGGCCCGCACCGAAGGCCTCTTTGCCGGCATCTCGGCCGCCGGGGCCTGCTGGGTGGCGCAGCAGATTGCCCAGCGCGAGCAGAACGCGACCATCGTCTTCATCGTGTGCGACCGCGGTGACCGCTACCTCTCGACCGGCGTGTTCCCCGCCTGAGCCCCGCCATGGCCGAGTTTCGCTTTTGCCCGATGTGCGCCACGCCGCTGCAGTGGCGCGAGGAGCTGGAGGACGGCGGCGCCAAGCTGCGCCTGCGCTGTGGCGCCTGCGACTACACCCACTGGAACAACCCGACGCCGGTGCTGGCGGCGATTGTGCAGGTGGGCGAGCAGGTGCTGCTGGCGCGCAACGCCGCCTGGCCCGGCCGCCGCTTTGCCCTGATCACCGGCTTCATGGAAGCGGGCGAGACGCCCGAAGACGGCATTGCCCGCGAGGTCAAGGAAGAAACCAACCTCGATGTGCAGTCGCTCAAGCTGGTGGGGGTCTACGACTTCCAGCGCATGAACCAGGTCATCATCGCCTACCACGCGCTGGCCCAGGGCACGGTGCAGCTCTCGCCCGAGCTGGCCGAGCACAAGATGTTCGATCTGTCCGAGCTGATCTGCTGGCCCGCCGGCACCGGCCATGCGCTGGCCGACTGGCTGCGCACCCAGGGCATCGAGCCGCGCTACATGAGCTGGGCCGAGCGCGAGGCGCAAAGCCAGGCGACCGACCCCGCCAACCCCTGATTGCCATGCAGACCGACAAAGAACTCGACACCAGCGGCCTGAACTGCCCGCTGCCCATTCTCAAGGCCAAAAAAGCCCTCAACGACATGCAAAGCGGCCAGACCCTGAAGGTGATCGCCACCGACCCAGGCGCCTGGCGCGACTTCGAGGCCTTTGCGCGCCAGACCGGCAACACCTTGCTGCAACAGGACAAAGACGGCGCCCGGCTGGTGTTCGTGCTGCAGCGACGTTGACAGGGGCCGTAAAATCGGCGGTTTCCCCCAAACGCCGTCTGCCCCCTCATGAGCCAAAGCCCTGCCCAACCCGGCCTGGAGAGCCTGTCCAAGTCTTTTGAACCCGCCGCCCTCGAGGCCCACTGGGGGCCCGAGTGGGAGCGCCGCGGCTATGGCGTGGCCGGCCACCGTGGCAGCGGGCAGGCGCAGGACGGCGCGGGCGGTTTCGCGATCCAATTGCCGCCCCCGAACGTGACCGGCACCCTGCACATGGGGCACGCGTTCAACCAGACCATCATGGACAGCCTGACGCGCTACCACCGGATGCGCGGCTTCAACACGGTCTGGATCCCGGGCACCGACCACGCCGGCATTGCCACGCAGATCGTGGTCGAGCGCCAGCTGCAAGGCCAGGGCATCAGCCGCCACGACATGGGCCCCACGCCCGAGCTGGCGCGCAAGAACTTTGTGGCCAAGGTCTGGGAGTGGAAGGAGCAAAGCGGCAACACCATCACCCAGCAGATGCGCCGCATGGGCGACAGCGTGGACTGGTCGCGCGAGTACTTCACCATGGACGACAAGCTCTCCAAGGTGGTGACCGAGACCTTTGTGCGCCTGTACGAGCAAGGCCTGATCTACCGCGGCAAGCGCCTGGTCAACTGGGACCCGGTGCTCATGAGCGCGGTCTCTGATCTGGAGGTCGAGAGCACCGAGGCCGAGGGCAAGATGCACTACATCTGCTACCCCTTTGCCAATGGCCCGCAGCTGATCGATGGGGTGCCCCAGCGCGGCATGACGATCGCCACCACCCGCCCCGAGACCATGATGGCCGACGGCGCCCTGGCGGTGCACCCCGACGACCCGCGCTACACGCACCTGGTCGGCCAGTGGGTGGACCTGCCGCTGTGCGACCGCCGCATCCCCATCATTGCCGATGATTTTGTCGACCGCGAATTCGGTTCGGGCTGCGTGAAGATCACCGGCGCGCACGACTTCAACGACTACGCCTGCGCGCAGCGCCACCAGCTGCCGCTGATCACCATCTTCACCCTGGACGCCAAGGTCAACGACAACGCGCCGCAGGCCTACCGCGGCATGGACCGCTTTGAGGCCCGCGCAGCCGTGGTGCGCGATCTGCAGGCGCAGGGCCTGCTGCTCGAGATCAAGCCGCACAAGCTGATGCTGCCCATCTGCGCACGCACCGGCCAGGTGGTCGAGCCCATGCTGACCGACCAGTGGTTTGTGGCCATGAGCCAGGTCAGCCCGCAAGACCCCACCGGCAAGAGCATTGCGCAAAAAGCCATCGATGCGGTGCAGTCGGGCCAGGTGCGCTTTGTGCCCGAGAACTGGGTCAACACCTACAACCAGTGGATGGGCAATATCCAGGACTGGTGCATCTCGCGCCAGCTGTGGTGGGGCCATCAGATCCCCGCCTGGTACGACGAGGACGGCCGGGTCTATGTGGCGCGCAGCGAGCAGGACGCGCAGGCGCAGGCCCCGGGCAAGACCTTGCGCCGCGACCCCGATGTGCTCGACACCTGGTACTCCTCGGCCCTGGTGCCCTTCTCCACCCTGGGCTGGCCCGAGGTCGATGGCGCCGGCCCCACGCACGACTACAACCTGTACCTGCCCAGCTCGGTGCTGGTGACGGGCTACGACATCATCTTCTTCTGGGTCGCCCGGATGATCATGATGACGACCCATTTCACCGGTCGTGTGCCCTTCCGCGACGTCTACATCCACGGCCTGGTGCGCGATGCGCAGGGCAAGAAGATGAGCAAGTCCGAGGGCAATGTGCTCGACCCGGTCGACCTGATCGACGGCATCGCGCTCGAGCCGCTGCTGGACAAGCGCAGCCAGGGCCTGCGCAAGCCCGAGACCGCGCCGCAGGTGCGCAAGAACACGCAAAAGGAATTCCCGGACGGCATCCCCGCCTATGGCGCCGATGCGCTGCGCCTGACCTTTGCGGCGCTGGCCTCGCTTGGCCGCAGCATCAACTTTGACAGCAAGCGCTGCGAGGGCTATCGCAACTTCTGCAACAAGCTCTGGAACGCCACCCGCTTTGTGCTGATGAATTGCGAGGGCCAGGACTGCGGCCTGAACGAGCACGGCGCCGACGCCTGCGTGCCCGGCGGCTACCTGGAGTTTGGCCAGGCCGACCGCTGGATCGTCTCGGCCCTGCAGCGCACCGAGGCCGAGGTCGCGCAAGGCTTTGCCGATTACCGCCTTGACCTGGTGGCCCAGGCCATTTACGAGTTTGTCTGGAACGAGTTCTGCGACTGGTACCTTGAGATGGCCAAGGTGCAGATCCAGACCGGCACGCCTTCGCAGCAGCGCGGCACCCGCCGCACCCTGATCCGCACGCTCGAGACCGTGCTGCGCCTGGCGCACCCGATCATTCCCTTCATCACCGAAGAGCTCTGGCAGAAGGTGGCCCCGGTGGCCGGTCGCAGCGGCCCCTCGGTCAGCGTGGCGGCCTATCCGCAAAGCCAGCCCGAGCGCATCGACCCACAGGCCGAGGCCGAGATCGCCCAATTCAAGCGCCTCGTCGAGGCCTGCCGCAACCTGCGCGGCGAGATGAACGTCTCGCCGGCCACGCGCCTGCCCCTCTTGGTGCTGGGCGATGCCGACCGCATGCGCCGCATGGCCCCGCTCTTGCAGGCCATGGGCAAGCTCTCCGAGGTGCAGGTCTTTGAGGACGAGGCCGCCTGGGTGGCCGCCGCGCAAGCCGCGCCGGTGGCGGTGGTGGGCGAGGCCCGCCTGTGCCTGTTCATGCAGATCGATGTGGCCGCCGAGAAAGCGCGCCTGGGCAAGGAAATCGCCCGCCTGGCCGGCGAGATCGCCAAGGCCCAGGGCAAGCTGCAGAACCAGGCCTTTGTGGCCAAGGCCCCGGCCGCGGTGATCGAGCAGGAGCACAAGCGGGTGGCCGATTTTGGCGACACCCTGAACAAGCTCAACGAGCAACTCGCCCGCCTGGGCTGAGGCGGTGGGCCCCAGGCCATAGCCTGGCTCAATTGGGGGTATTGGAACGATATATTGGACGCTGGCGCGCGCGGCTTGCCAGAATCTCCTCACCTGCTCGGCCATGGGGCCGTGCAGGACCTGTCCAACCATCCTCGAGGAGAACACCATGCCCACGCTCAAAGGTTCCCGTACCGAGCAGTGCCTGAAGGACGCCTTCGCCGGCGAATCGCAGGCCAACCGCCGTTACCTCTATTTCGCAAACAAGGCCGATGTGGAAGGCCAGAACGACGTCGCCGCGCTGTTCCGCTCCACCGCTGAAGGCGAGACCGGCCACGCGCACGGCCACCTCGAGTTCCTCGAGGCCGCTGGTGACCCGGCCACCGGTCTGCCGATCGGTTCGACCCGTCAAAACCTCGAAGCCGCTGTGGCTGGCGAAACCCACGAGTACACCGACATGTACCCGGGCATGGCCAAGACCGCTCGCGAAGAGGGCTTTGACGAGATCGCCGACTGGTTCGAGACGCTGGCCAAGGCCGAGCGTTCGCACGCCAACCGCTACGCCAAGGCGCTGGCCGAGCTGCAGGACTGATCGCGCTCCCCGGTCCCCCGCCTGGCGGGGGACATCGGCACAGGGCATGCGCACAGCGTGTCCTGTCCCGATGGCATACCCGTTGCGTCCGACGCCCCCCCGCGTCGACGGCCCCGCGGCTGGCAGGCCGTGCGGGCGTTCACACAGGAGACCCCCCATGGCACGAGAAGGCAATCTGGAAGCGCCCACCCGGCACCCGCTGGACTGGCAAAACCCCGAGTTTTACGACGAGGCCTCTTGCTTCAAAGAGCTCGAGCGCATCTTTGACATCTGTCACGGCTGCCGCCGTTGCGTGAGCTTGTGCGGCTCCTTCCCGACCCTGTTCGACCTGGTCGACGAAGGCCCCACGGGCGAGGTCGATGGGGTCAAGAAGGACGATTACTGGAAGGTGGTCGACCAGTGCTTCATGTGCGACCTGTGCTACATGACCAAGTGCCCCTACACGCCGCCGCACGAATGGAACCTGGACTTTCCGCACACCATGCTGCGCGCCAAGGCCATCAAGTTCAAGCAGGGCAAGGTCGGCGCCGCCGAAAAATTCCTGGCCTCCACCGACACCCACGGCTCGTTTGCCGGCATTCCGGTGGTGGTGCAGGTGGCCAACGCGGTCAACAAGACCCCGGCGGCGCGCAAGCTGATGGAAAGCGCCCTGGGCGTGGACCAGAAGGCCTGGCTGCCCGAGCTGGCCACCAAGAAATTCCGCAGCAGCGCCCCCAAGGCGCGCGCCACCGCGGTGCATGACGGCGAGAAGACCCCGGGCAAGGTGGCGATCTTCTCGACCTGCTACATCAACTACAACGAGCCTGGCATTGGCCACGACCTGCTCAAGATCCTGGACCACAACGACATCCCCTATGTGATCGTCAACAAGGAGCAGTGCTGCGGCATGCCCAAGCTCGAGCTGGGGGATCTGGACGCGGTCAAGGCCTCCAAAGAGGCCAACATCCCGGTGCTGGCGCGCTACGCCCGCGAGGGCTACGCCATCATGGCGGCGGTGCCCAGCTGCGCCCTGATGTTCAAGCAGGAGATCCCGCTCATGTTCCCGGATTGCGCCGACACGCAGCTCGTCAAGGGCGCGATGTGGGACCCGTTCGAGTACTTCATGGCGCGCAAACGCGACGGCCTGCTCAAGACCGAGTTCCCGCAGGCGCTGGGCAATGTGAGCTACCAGATCCCCTGCCACGGCCGGGTGCAGAACATTGGCCGCAAGACCGAGGAAATGCTCAAGATGGTGCCGGGCACCACCGTCAACACCATCGAGCGCTGCTCGGGGCACGCGGGCACCTATGGCGTCAAGAAGGGCTCGCACGATGTGGCCATGAAGATCGGCAAACCCGTCTTCAAGGCCATGGCCACCATGAAGGACGGCAGCAAGCCCGACGTCATCAGTTCGGACTGCCCGCTGGGCGGTCACCACATCGCGCAGGGCTTTGAAGTCAACGGCCTGGGCGCCCCCGAACTCAACCATCCCCTGACCCTGGTCCGCAAGGCCTACGGTCTCAAGTGAAGGAGAACCCACCATGCAATGCACCGGACAGATCAGCGCCGAGAACCTGATGAGCCTGGAGGCCTACAGCAAGTGGCGCAAGACGCACAAGGCCGAGTTGCTCGCCCACCGCAAGCTGCGCACCGTGATGCTGGGCGAGCACATGTGCGTGCAGTTCGAGAGCGAGATGACCATCCGCTACCAGATCCAGGAGATGCTGCGCATCGAGAAGATTTTTGAGGAAGAGGGCATCCAGAGCGAGATCGACGCCTATGCCCCGCTGGTGCCCGATGGCCACAACTGGAAGGCCACGCTGATGCTGGAGTACCCCGACATTCACGAACGCCGGCGCGAGCTGGCCAAGCTGATCGATGTCGAGGACCGGATGTTTGTCGAGGTCGAGGGCCATGCCCGCGTGTACGCCATCGCCGACGAGGACCTGGACCGCGAGACCGACGACAAGACCTCGTCGGTGCACTTTCTGCGTTGGGAGCTGAGCGCGCCCATGCGCGCGGCCGTGCTGGCCGGTGCCGCCGTCAAACTCGGCTGCGACCACACCCACTACCCGGTGCACCAGAACCTGGCGCCCGAGACCCTGGCCAGCCTGGCCAGCGATCTCAAGCCCTGATCCGCTGCGCCTGTGGGCCTCAGCGCATGCCGATGCGCGCCTCGGGGCCGAACACCGGCCCGGCCTCGCGCGGGAGGCTGCGCCAGTACTGCGGCGAGGCCTGCACCTGCCCCCCCAGGGCAGCGGCGGCCTCCCAGCCCCAGCGGGGCTTGTACAAAAACGCGCGCGCCAGCGCCACCAGATCGGCGTCGCCCGCTTGCAGCACGTCCTCGGCCTGCTGCGGCTCGGTGATCAGGCCCACCGCCATGGTGCACAGGCCACTGCCCTGGCGCACCTGACGTGCCAGCGGCACCTGGTAGAGCGGGCCAAGCGGAATCTTTTGCTGCGGCGACACGCCGGCCGAGCTGATGTGCACGAACTGCGCGCCCGCGGCCTTGAGCTCGGTGGCCAGTTGCGTGCTTTGCGCCACGTCCCAGCCGCCCTCGACCCAGTCGGTGCCCGACAGGCGCACCCCCAGCGCGCCATGAAAGACCGCGCGCATGCGCGCAAACACCTCGCGCAGCAGGCGGGTGCGGCCGGCAAAATCGCCCCCCCAGCCGTCACGGCGCTGGTTGGCCAGCGGCGAGAGGAATTGGTGCAGCAGGTAGCCGTGCGCGCCGTGCACCTCGACCGCGTCGATGTCCAGCGCCTGCGCGCGCCGCGCCGCGGCCTCGAACTGTTCGATCACGCGCTCGATATCTGCCTCGTCCATCTCGCGCGGCGGGGCCTCTTGCGGCAGGTGGGGCAGTGCGCTCGGGCCCATGGGCCACCAGCCGCCGTCTTCGGGTCGGATCAGCATGCCGCCATGCCAGGGGGCGGCACTCGAGGCCTTGCGACCGGCATGGCCAATCTGCAGGCAAACCGGCACGCGCGGCGCCAGCGCACGGGCGCGCTGCAGGCGGTCGCCCAGCGCCGCTGCGGTGCGCTCGTCCCACAGGCCCAGGCAGCCCGGGCTGATGCGGCCCTCGGGCGAGACCGCGGTGGCCTCGATGGTGAGCATGCCCGCGCCGCCGTTGAGCAGCGTGGTCCAGTGCACCAGGTGCCAATCGGTGGCCGCGCCTTCTTCGGCCAGGTACTGGCACATGGGCGCGATCACGATGCGGTTGGGAAGGGTCAGGGGGCCTTGCGGCGTCTCGAAGGTGTAGGGGCTAAAGAGCAGGCTCATGCGGCAATGATACGGGGATTGGTCCCCACGTGCCCCAGCTCGCATCGGGTGGGGCGCACAGCGTCAGCGTGGCACCGCTGATGGGGTGCGGCAGGTGCAGCTGCCAGGCGTGCAGCCACAGGCGCTGCAGGCCCAGGTGCTCGGCCAGCGCGCGGTTGAGTGGGCCTTTGCCGTGGGTGGCATCGCCCAGCATGGGGTGCGCGATGTGCTTGGCGTGGCGCCGCAGCTGGTGGCGCCGCCCGGTGTGTGGCTGCATCTGCACCAGCGACCAGCGCAGCTGCGCATGCGGCGGTTGCGGCACCGGCAGCGTGCCTTGCGCGAGCGTGTGCAAGGTGGTTTGCGCGCTCTGCACCTCGGTGCGGCCAGCGCGCCGGTCGTCGGCCATGCGGCGCAGCGCATGGTCGATGTGCAGCTGCGGCGGGGTCCAGCCGCGCAGCACCGCCAGATAGGTCTTGCGCAAGCCCTCGCCACTTTCAAAGCGCGCCGACAGCCAGGCGGCCACTTGCGCATCGAGCGCAAAGACCAGCAGCCCGCTGGTGCCTTTGTCGAGCCGGTGCACGGGCCAGACCGGTCGCCCCAGCGCATCGCGCACGGCCTGCAGCATCACCCGCGATTCGCCCCGGTCCAGCGCGGTGCGATGCACCAGCCAGCCCGGCGGCTTGTGGGCAATGGCGAGATAATCGTCCAAGTAAAGGAATCCATCCATGTTGTTCCTATTGTCACCTGCCAAAACCCTCGACTACGCATCCCCCGAGCCCGATCTGGCGCACACCCTGCCGCCCTTTGTGTCGCAAAGCGCCGAGCTCATTGAGGTGCTGCGCGGCCACAGCCCGGCCCAGCTGGCGGGGCTGATGGACCTGTCGGACACGCTGGCCGCGCTGAATGTGGCGCGCTACGAGGCCTGGTCCCCCGACTTTGGCCCGCACAATGCGCGCGCGGCCATCCTGGCCTTCAATGGCGACGTCTACGAGGGCCTGGACGCGCGCAGCCTGAGCGCGCAGCAGCTCGATTGGGCGCAGCAGCACATCGCCATCCTGAGCGGCCTGTATGGCGTGCTGCGGCCACTGGACTGGATGCAGCCCTACCGGCTGGAGATGGGCACCTCGCTCAAGACCCGGCGCGGCCAGAACCTGTACCAGTTCTGGGGCGCGCAGATCGCGCAGCTGCTCAATGAGCGCCTGCAGGCCGATCGCACGCCGGTGGTGATCAACCTGGCCTCGCAGGAGTACTTCAAGGCGGTGGACCAGCGCACCTTGCGCGCGCGCGTGATCGAGTGCGTGTTTGAGGACTTCAAGGGCGGCAAATACAAGGTGATCAGCTTCAACGCCAAGCGCGCGCGCGGTCTGATGGCGCGCTGGGCGATCGAGCACCAGGCACAGCGGCCACAAGACCTGCTGGCCTTTGACCGCGAGGGCTACGCGCACGACGTGGCAGCCTCCAGCCCCGAGCGCCTGGTCTTTCGCCGCCGCCTGCAGGATTGACATGAACGAACACACCCCTGAGCAATCGCAGCTGGGCAAGGCCAGCGTCTATGTGGACCAGTACGACCCGGGCCTGCTGTTCCCGATTCCGCGCGCGCCCAAGCGCCAGGAGATCGGCATCGAGGGCGCGCCGCGCTTTCTGGGCGCGGACTTCTGGACCGCGTACGAGCTGTCGTGGCTGAACCTGCGCGGCAAGCCGCAGGTGGCGCTGGCGCACATCACCGTGCCGGCCCAGAGCAGCCACATCATCGAGAGCAAGTCCTTCAAGCTCTACCTCAACAGCTTCAACAACACCCGCCTGGCCTCGGCCGACGAGCTGCGCGAGCGCCTGCGTCAGGACCTGGGGGCGGCGGTGTGGCACGGCGGCCCGGTGCAGGCCGGCGTGGGGGTGCGCCTGGTCATGCCCGAGCAGTTTGACGCCCAGCCCCTGCAAGAGCTCGATGGCCTGAACCTGGACCGGCTCGATGTGGAGTGCTCGCATTACCAGCCGGCGCCGCAGCTGCTGCGCGCCAACACCGACGAGGGCCCGGTCACCGAAACCCTGGTCAGCCACCTGCTCAAGAGCAACTGCCTGGTGACGGGCCAGCCCGACTGGGGCAGCGTGCAGATTCGCTACAGCGGCCCGGCCATCGACCAGGCCGGTCTGCTGCAATACCTGGTGAGCTTTCGCAACCACAACGAGTTTCACGAGCAATGCGTTGAGCGCATCTACATGGACCTGTGGACGCGCTGCAAGCCCACGCAGCTGACCGTGTACGCGCGCTACACCCGCCGCGGCGGGCTGGACATCAACCCCTGGCGGACCAGCCATCCGCAATCGCCCCCGGCCAATGTGCGCACCGCGCGCCAATGAGCGCGCGGCGGGGCCGTGGCCTCAGCGCTGCAGGCCCTCAAGCACATTGACCGCGTTCACACCCATGGCCTGCACCGCATAGCCGCCCTCGAGCGTCAGCACGATGGGCAGGCGCAGCTGGGCCAGGTGCTGGCCCAGGCGCACAAAGTCCGGGCTTTGCAGCAAAAAGCCCGAGATGGGGTCGCCCGCATAGGTGTCCAGGCCCAGCGGCACCACCAGCGCCTGCGCATCAAAGTCGGCCACCGCCTGCAGCCCTTGCAAGAGCGCGCGCTCCCAGGTGGCAAAGCTGCTGCCCCGGGGCAGGGGCAGGTTCAGGTTGAAGCCCTCACCCTCGCCCTCGCCGCGCTCGTCCGCATGGCCCAGGAAAAACGGGTACTCGGTGCGCGGGTCGCCGTGCACCGACACCGTCAGCACATCGCGGCGCGTGGCAAACAGGGTCTGGGTGCCGTTGCCGTGGTGGTAGTCCACGTCCAGCACGGCCACCCGTTGGCAGCCGCCGTCGCGCAAGGCCTGCGCGGCCACCGCCGCGTTGTTGACAAAGCAGTAACCGCCCATATAGGCCGGGCCCGCATGGTGGCCCGGTGGGCGTGTGAGGGCCATCGCCGCGCGCTCGCCGGCCAGCACCGCCTGCGCGGCGGCCAGGGCACAGGCCGCCCCGGCGCGGGCGGCGGCCCAGCTGCCCGCGGTCAGCGGCGTGCCCGAGTCAAAGGCATAGCGGCCCAGGCGCGCGGCAAAGTTTTGCGGCAGGCGGTCGGTGCGAAAGGCCTGCGGGTCGCCCAGCGGCCAGACCGAGGGCAGGGCGTCGCGCTGGGCGTTGGCCGGGTCCAGCGCCACCCATTCGTCCCAGGCCCCAGCCAGAAAGTCCAGGTAGTGGCCCGCGTGCACCCGCCGCATGGCGGCATCGACGGCCAGCTCGGGCGCCGGGGTGTCCAGCTGCCCAAGCGGCCGGCGTGCCAGCTCATCGAGCACCTGCTGCAGGCGGGCCGGCACCTCGTGGCAGTCCACCATGCGGCCGCGAAACATCTCCTGCTGGCCGGCATGACCGGCGTGTGCGCGGTTGACGAAGATCTGCATGTGCGCTCAACCCAGGTCGCGAAAATGTTGCAGGGGCGCCAGCGGCGGAAAGTCGGGCTCGCGCCGCGCCTGCATGGCCGCGATGGCCTCGCGCACATGCGCATTGCTCCAGATGGCGCCTTGCATCCAGCCCATCTGGCGCAGGCTGTCTTCCACGCTGTGGTCGCGCGCATAGTGCAGCACCTGCTTGGTGCCCCAGATGGCCACGGGCGGCTTGCGCGCGATCTCTTGCGCGGCCTGCAGCGCGGCGGCCAGGCAGGCCGCGGCGTCGGGCAGCACCTCGTTGACCAGGCCGTGGCGCAGGGCGCGCTGCGCGTCCAGGCGGCGGCCGGTGTAGGCCAGTTCCTTGACCAGGGCCATGGGCAGGAGCTTGGGCAGGCGCTGCAAGGTGCCCACATCGGCCACCATGCCGATGTTGATCTCCTGCACGCAGAAGAACGCGTCTTCGGTGCAATAGCGCAGGCAACCGGTGGTGACCATGTCCACCGCGCCGCCGATGCAGCCGCCCTGGATGGCAAAGATCACCGGCATGCGCAGCTGCTCGAGCAGGGTGAAGGTGTGCTGCATGTCGGTGAGCAGATCGAACACCGCCGCGCGCCCCTCGGCGCTCTGGTCGTCCATGCTGACCGCGCCGCCAAAGGTCTGCAGGTCCATGCCCGCCGAGAAATGCCGGCCGGTGCTCGAGATCACCAGCGCGCGCGCCTGCCCCGCCTGGTGCAGCGCGCTCACCAGCTCGTGCAGCTCGCGCCAGAAGCGCGGGTGCATGGTGTTGAGCGCCTCTGGGCGATTGAGCACCAGGTGGGCCACGTGGCCCTCATTCGTCAGGGAAAAGCAGCTCGGTTTGTCCATCGTGGGGGTCCTCGGAGGCGCTGGTGGGCGCAGGGTTGGGGGCCGACTCGCCGGCCTTGCGCAGCGACCCCACCCGCACGCCCAGCAGGCGGATGCGGCGCGAGAGGTCGACGCGTTTGAGACATTGTCCACCGATCTGGCGAATGGTGGGCGCGTGCGCGGTGGCCTCCTCGATGCTCTGGTCGCGCGTGACGCTCTGGAAATTGTCAAAGCGGATCTTGATGCCGATGGTGCGGCCCACATAGCCCTTGCGCTGCAGATCGGCGGCCACCTGCTCGCACAGGCGGGTGAAGATGGCGCCCAGCGCCGCCCGGTCCTGCACCGCGTGCAGGTCGCGCTCGAAGGTGGTCTCGCGGCTCATGCTCACCGGTTCGCTCTCGGTCACCACCGGTCGCTCGTCGCGGCCCCAGGCGGCCTCGTGCAGCCAGGCGCCGTAGCTGCGGCCAAAGCGCGCCACCAGATCGGCCGGGTCGTGCGCGGCCAGCTGGCCGATGGTCTCGATGCCCAGCGCGCGCAGCCGCTCGTCGGCCTTGGGGCCGATGCCGTTGATCTTGCGGCAGGGCAGCGGCCAGATGCGGGGGGCCAGATCGGCCTCGTGGACGATCGAGATGCCGCGCGGTTTGTTGAACTCGCTGGCCATTTTGGCGATCAGCTTGTTGGGCGCGACACCGATCGAGCAGGTCAGGCCGGTGGCCTCGGTGATGCTTTTCTGGATCAGCCGGGCCAGCACCCGCCCGCCCTCGCGCTGGCCACCCGGCACGTCGGTGAAGTCGATGTACACCTCGTCGACCCCGCGGTCTTCCATGACCGGCGCGATCTCGGTGATGATGGCCTTGAACTGGCGCGAGAACTGCCGGTAGCGCTCAAAGTCCACCGGCAGCAAGACCGCCTGCGGGCACAGGCGCGCGGCCTTCATCAGGCCCATGGCCGAGCCAATGCCAAACTGGCGCGCGGCATAGGTGGCGGTGGTGATCACGCCGCGGCCCACATAGCCCGACAGGCGCGGGAAGACCGTCAGCGGGATCTCGTGCAGGCGCTGCCCCAGCGACTCGGCGTCCCAGCCGGCGTCGGGCTGCGCGGCCTGCAGCGCCGCCAGCAAATCGTCCTCGCGCCGGCGCGCGCCGCCAATGACCACCGGCAGGTCCTTGAGCTGCGGATAGCGCATCAGCTCGCAGGATGCGTAAAACGCATCCATGTCCAGGTGGGCAATGCGGCGGATCTTGGGCGGCGAAGTCACAGCGCTGAGCATAGCGCGGGATGGCCCGCGCGCGGCCCGATGGTGCGCAGCAGCTGAGGTTTCAGGCGGTCGGGAAGGTGCCCGGCAGCAGGATGCTGCGGTCGACGGTGTCGATGCGGGTGTGGCCGCAAAACGCCATGCTCAGGTCCAGCTCACGGTGGATGATCTCGAGGGCTTTTTGCACCCCAGCCTCGCCCATGGCACCCAGGCCGTACAAAAAGGCGCGGCCAATGTAGACCCCGCGCGCGCCCAGGGCCCGCGCCTTGAGCACGTCCTGGCCGCTGCGGATCCCGCCGTCCATGTGCACCTCGATCTGCGAGCCCACGGCCTGCACGATGGCCGGCAAGGCCTCGATGCTCGATTGCGCGCCATCGAGCTGGCGGCCGCCGTGGTTGCTCACGATCAGCGCATCGGCGCCCGAGGCCACGGCCAGGCGCGCGTCCTCCACGTCCTGGATGCCCTTGAGGATCAGCTTGCCGCCCCAGCGCTTCTTGATCCATTCCACATCGCCCCAGTTGAGCGCGGGATCAAATTGCGAGGCGGTCCAGGACGAGAGGCTGGACATGTCGGCCACGCCGCTGACATGGCCCACGATGTTGCCAAACTGGCGCCGCGAGGTGCCGAGCATGCCCATGCACCAGCGCGGCTTGGTCGCCATGTTCAGCAGATTGGGCAGGGTGAGCTTGGGCGGGGCCGACAGGCCGTTTTTCAGGTCCTTGTGGCGCTGGCCCAGGATCTGCAGGTCCAGCGTCAGCACCAGGGCCGAGCACTGCGCGGCGCGGGCGCGCTCGATCAGGCGCTCGATGAAGGCGCGGTCCTTCATCACATACAGCTGGAACCAGAAGCCGGGACCGGCGTGCTGGGCCACGTCCTCGATCGAGCAGATGCTCATGGTCGAGAGCGTGAAGGGCACGCCAAAGCGGCGCGCTGCGCGGGCCGCCAGGATCTCGCCGTCGGCATGCTGCATGCCGGTCAGGCCCGTGGGCGCGATGGCCACCGGCATGGCCACGTCCTGGCCCACCATGGTGCTGGCGGTGCTGCGGTTGTCCATGTTGACCGCCACGCGCTGGCGGAACTTGATCTTCTGGAAGTCCGAGGCGTTGGCGCGGTAGGTGCTCTCGGTCCAGGAGCCGCTGTCGGCATAGTCGTAGAACATGCGGGGCACGCGGCGCTCGGCCAGCACGCGCAGGTCTTCGATGGTGGTGATCACGCTCATGGCTTGTCTCCTTGCGGGCGCCAGGCTGGCGCCTCCTGACCGCAGTGTAGCCAGCCCGCTGGCGTGCCGGCATGAAAGCATTTGCCAGCGGTTTGAAAAAAACTGGCGGCCAGCAGCCTCGCCCAGGCAAGGCGCGCTGGTCCAGGGGCAGGGGATCAGTCGGTGCAGCTGACGCTGCCGCAGCCCGACATGGTCACGTTGCGGATGCGCGAGGGGTCGGCCAGGGTTTCGGTGCGGCTGTCAAAGCCCACGTTCTGCAGGTGCTGTGCCAGGCCCGCGTCCATGCTGGCCGCATGGCCCGGGAACCACTCGGCCAGGGCCTCGGCCAGGCGGCCGATGATCTCGTGGTCGCCGCCCTCGTAATGCGCCTCGACGGCCCGCATGGTCTCGAGAATCATGGCGTGGTGCGAGGCGTGGCAGTTGTCGGCGGTGAAGCCGGTGGCCAGCATCCAGCGCTCCTCCTGCTCGAAGTGCGCCACGGTGTGCTGCAAAAACGCCCGGTACAGCGGCAGCTGCGCCTCGGGCGGGGTCGCCAGAATGGCCTGGATCTGCTCGATGAATTCCTCGTGCGTCTCGTCCATGCGGGCGTCGCCGGTGGCCAGCTGTTCGCTCCAGGCCAGCACGGGGCGGAACTCGGCGGTGGGGGTGGCGGTGTCGGTGCTCATGGGGATCCTGTGGAAGGGGGCGCGTCAGGCGCCCAGGCGGGCCTGGTGACGGGCGATTTGCAGGCGCACCTGCGCCGGGGCGGTGCCGCCCAGGGTGTTGCGCGCCTGCAGTGAGCCGCGCAGGCTCAGGCAGTCGTAGACGTCTTGTTCAATGGCCGGATGAAAGCCTTGCAGCACCGCCAGCGGCAGCTCCGAGAGGTCGCAGGCCTGTGTGGTGGCCGCCTTGACCGCGTGCGCCACGGTTTCGTGTGCATCGCGAAAGGGCAGGCCTTTTTTCACCAGGTAGTCGGCCAGGTCGGTGGCGGTGGCATAGCCCTTGAGGGCCGCGGCCTCCATGGCGCTGGCGTTGACCGTGATGCCGCCTTCCTTGCGGCCGCTGGCCGGGTTGAGCTGGCCGCCCACCATCTCGCCAAAAATGCGCAAGGTATCGCGCAAGGTGTCGACGGTATCAAACAGCGGCTCCTTGTCTTCCTGGTTGTCCTTGTTGTAGGCCAGGGGCTGGCCCTTCATCAGGGTGATCAGGCCCATCAGGTGGCCCACCACACGGCCGGTTTTGCCGCGGGCCAGTTCGGGCACGTCGGGGTTTTTCTTCTGCGGCATGATGGAGCTGCCGGTGGTGAAGCGGTCGGCAATGCGCACAAAGGCAAAGTTCTGGCTCATCCACAGGATCAGCTCTTCGCTCAGGCGGCTGATGTGCACCATGCACAGGCTCGCGGCGGCGGTGAACTCGATGGCAAAGTCGCGGTCGCTCACCCCATCCAGGCTGTTCTGGCACACCTGCGCCTGGCCTTGCGCGTCGACCATGCCCAGGGTGCGTGCCACGCGCTCGCGGTCCAGGGGGTAGGTGGTGCCGGCCAGGGCGGCGCTGCCCAGCGGCAGCCGGTTGGTGCGGCGGCGCACATCGTGCAGGCGCTCTTCATCGCGCGAGAACATCTCGACATAGGCCAGCAGGTGGTGCGCAAAGCTCACCGGCTGGGCCACCTGCAGGTGGGTAAAGCCTGGCAGGATGACCTCGACATGGTCTTGCGCCACCGTGACCAGGGCGCGCTGGAGCTCGCGCAGCAGCTCGATCAGGCCGTCGATCTCGTCGCGCAACCACAGGCGCACATCGGTGGCCACCTGGTCGTTGCGGCTGCGCCCGGTGTGCAGGCGCTTGCCGGCATCGCCCACCAGCTGCGTCAGGCGTGCCTCGATGTTCAGGTGCACGTCCTCCAGGTCGAGTTTCCACTCGAAAGCGCCGCTGGCGATCTCGTGCTGGATTTGCGCCATGCCGCGCTGGATCTCGGCCCAGTCGGCGGCGCTGATGATGCCTTGGGCGGCCAGCATCTCGGCATGCGCGAGCGAGCCGGCAATATCGGCCTGCCAGAGGCGCTTGTCAAAGAACACGCTGGCGGTGTAGCGCTTGACCAGCTCGCTCATGGGTTCGGAGAACAGGGCCGACCAGGCCTGGGATTTCTTGTCGAGCTGATTTGTCATGATGGCCTGATTTTATGACTTAGAGCAGGCTGGCCCCGAGGTTGATGCTCAAAGCCAGCACGCTGGTGTTGTAGACAAAGGCCAACACCGCGTGCACCGCGCCAATGCGGCGCATGTCGCGCGAGGTGTAGGCCACGTCGGCCGTTTGCGCCGAGGTGCCGATGATGAAGGCGGCGTACAGGAAATCGCCGTAATCGGGCGCCTGCGTCCCCGGAAAGGCCAGGCCCGGATCGCGTGCGCGCCGCAGGTTGAGGTAGTACTCGTGCGCATAGTGCAGCGCAAACATCAGGTGCATGAACACCCAGGAACTGGCCACCGTCCAGAGCGTGAGCAACAGGGCGCCGGTCTGCGCAGATGGGGGCAATTGGCGGTAGTGGCCAAGCTCCATCACGATGGCCACCAGGCTGGCCCCCACCGCGGCGATGGTGAGCAAGAGCATGGTGTTCTGCCCCTCGTCGTGCGCGTAGGCGCGCTGGCGCACCTGCTCGATGTTGGCGGTGAACATCAGGCGCGCCGTCAGCACCAGGTACAGGGCCACCAGCACGTTCCAGCTGATGAGCAGGCGCGAGACCTCGCTGCCGGCGCTGCTGGGCAGCAGCGCGTAGAGCAGCAAGGCCCCCAGGGTCGCCAGCAACAGCCGCAAGCGCGTGCGCAGCTGTCGCAGAAGTCGGCGTGGCCAGGGGGTCGTCATGGGGCCATCTTAGCCGCCCGGTGGGTCAGGCGGCCAGATGCCTCAGAACGGCAGCTTGACCTCGGCCAAGTCCTTGCGGGTCTCGACCAGGACCAGCGGGCCCTCGTCGATCACCACCACCGGCGGGCGCTCGCGCGGCACATGGACCGGCTTGGGCTCGGCGGCAATCGCGGCTTGCACCGCAGCCACCTTGTCGGCGTCGGAGTTGACCCATTCCAGGCCCGACTGCGCGGCCAGGGCCTGCAGATCGGACACGGGCAGGGCAAAGGTCGAGACCTTGGGCATGCTGGCACTCGGGGCCGCCGCTTGCGGGGCCGCAGCGACCACCGGGGCGGGCGTCGGCGCCGCAGCGACCACGGGTGCGGGTGCCGGTGCCGGAGCTGGTGCCGGAGCGGGCACGGGCTCGCTGGCTTGCACCACCGGGGCGCTGGCCGGGGCCGGTGCGTCCAGCGGGCTCACGGCCTCGCTTGCCTCGCTGGGCGCTTCGCCGCTGGCGGCGCGCTTGAAGTACGAGCGCGGTTGCACCGGTGCCGGTTCACCCGCGTCCTGCACGGCCGGGGCCGATGCGACGGCGCTGTGGTCTTCGCTCAGCGCGGGTTGATCCGCCGCCTCGGCAGCGTCGGCCGACTGGCCACGCTCGCGGCGGTCGCGGCCGTAGCGGTCGCGTGAGCGGCGCTCACGGCGCTCGCCCTGGGGCGCGGCCTCGGGCGCGGCGTTTTGACCATCGATGGGCAACTCGGCCTGTTGGGCCTGACCGTCGGCGCTGGCCTGGGCGTCTTGCTCGCTGCGGCCTTCGCCACGGCGCTCGCCGCGGCGGCGACCTTCGCCGCGCTCACCGCGCTCACCGCGCGGGGGGCGCTCGCTGCGCGGTGCCTCGGCCTGACCGTTCACGCCGGCATCGGCGCCTTGCTCCGGGGCTTGGGCGGCCTGGGCCTGGCGCGCAGCGCCGTTGCGGCCCTCGCGGCCCTCGCGGCCCTCGCGGCCTTCACGACCTTCACGCGGGCCACGGTCGCCGCGCGGTGCGCGGGCGTCCTGCTCACGGCCTTCGCCTTGGCCACGGGCCTCGCCCTGGCGGCGCTCACCGCGCTCGCCATTGCGCTCACCGCGTTCGCCGCGCTCACCATTGCGTTCACCGCCGCGCTCACCCCCACGATCGCCGCGCTCACCGCGACGGCCACCGCGACGGCCATCCCGACCGCCTTCGCGGGCCGGGCGCTCGCCACCTTCGGCCGCGGCAGGGGCGGCTTTGGCCGGGGCCACCGGCTCGGCCTTGGGCGCCATGCCCAGCAGGCCCTTGAGCCAGTTCCAGAAGCCACCACTGCCCGGTGCGGGCGGGGCGCTGCTGGCGGCGGCGGGTTTGACCGCCGGGGCGGCGGCCGGCGCCGGTGCCGCGGCAGGTGCCGGGGCCTCGGCCTTGGGCGGGGCCACCGGGGCCGGAGCGTCGGGCAGCACGCCCTTGATCACCGGCGTCTGCTTGTTGGTCGGCTCTTGCGAGCGACGGGTCACCGTGGTCGGGTCCTCGACCTCTTCGGCCATCTTGTAGCTGGCCTCGATGCGGTCAAGGCGCGGGTCGTCGTGCTTGAGGCGCTCGAGCTTGTAGTGCGGCGTCTCCATCGACTTGTTGGGGATCAGCAGCACGCTCACGCGCTGCTTGATCTCGATCTTGGCGATCTCGGGGCGCTTCTCATTGAGCAGGAAGGAGGCCACCTCCACCGGCACCTGGCAGTGCACGGCGGCCGTGTTGTCCTTCATGGACTCTTCCTGGATCACGCGCAGGATCTGCAGCGCCGAGCTCTCGGTGTCGCGCACATGGCCCGAACCGCCGCAGCGCGGGCAGGGAATCGAGGCGCCTTCGGACAGCGCCGGCTTCAGGCGCTGGCGGCTCATCTCAAGCAGGCCGAACTTGCTGATGGCGCCAAACTGCACGCGGGCGCGGTCCTGGCGCAGCGCGTCGCGCAGGCGGTTCTCCACCTCGCGGCGGTTCTTGCTCTCCTCCATGTCGATGAAGTCGATCACGATCAGGCCGCCCAGATCGCGCAGGCGCATCTGGCGCGCCACCTCGTCGGCCGCTTCCAGGTTGGTGCGGGTGGCGGTTTCCTCGATGTCGCCGCCCTTGATGGCGCGCGCCGAGTTGACGTCCACCGAGACCAGGGCTTCGGTGTGATCGATCACGATCGCGCCGCCCGAGGGCAGGGTGACGGTGCGGGCATAGGCCGACTCGATCTGGTGCTCGATCTGGAAGCGCGAGAACAGCGGCGCGTCGTCGCGGTAGCGTTTGACCCGGTTGGCAAACTCGGGCATGACGTGCGACATGAACTGCTGCGCCTGCTCGTAGATGTCGTCGGTGTCGATCAGGATGTCGCCGATGTCGTTGTTGAAGTAATCGCGGATGGCGCGGATCACCAGGCTCGACTCCTGATAGATCAGGAAGGCGCCCTTGCCCGCCTTGGCCGCGCCGTCAATGGCGGTCCACAGCTTGAGCAGGTAGTTCAGGTCCCATTGCAGTTCGGGGGCGCTGCGGCCAATGCCGGCGGTGCGCGCAATGATGGACATGCCCTTGGGGTACTCAAGCTGGTCCATCGCCTCCTTGAGTTCGGCGCGGTCGTCGCCCTCGATGCGGCGGCTGACGCCACCGCCGCGCGGGTTGTTGGGCATGAGCACCACATAGCGGCCAGCGAGGCTGACAAAGGTGGTCAGGGCCGCGCCCTTGTTGCCGCGCTCTTCCTTCTCGACCTGCACCAGCAGTTCCTGTCCTTCGCGGATCACGTCCTGGATGCGCGCCTGGCTGGGCGAGACGCCCTCGGCAAAGTACTGGCGGGAAATTTCCTTGAAGGGCAGAAAACCGTGGCGGTCTTCGCCGTAATCGACAAAACAGGCCTCGAGCGAGGGCTCGACGCGGGTCACCACCGCCTTGTAGATATTGCCCTTGCGCTGCTCGCGCCCTTCAATTTCGAGTTCGTAGTCGAGCAGCTTCTGGCCGTCGACGATGGCCAGCCGGCGCTCTTCGGCCTGCGTGGCATTGATCAGCATCCGCTTCATAAAGCGTTCCTTTTCCAACATCGGAGGCGCCGCTCACAGGGCGGACGCATCCCCTACACCGACCCGCGAGGGGTCACAGATGCCAGAAACAACGCCAGAAACAAAAACGGGAATGGCCGAAGCAAATCCATCAGGCCGACCAGGGGTCGGGCAAGGGATTGAGGGCACGAGGATGGGGCGAACCCAGCGGTGTCGTCCGGGCCTGTGCCCGCTGCGGGCCGGTGGGCTGCCGCAGCGGTTGGGCCGTGCATGGGGGCGCGCTGGTGTCCGGCCGGATCAGCCGCACCACTTGCATCCACCACAGGACGAGACACATCACCATTGTTCGCTTCGATCCGGTCACCAGCCGCTGTGGGGCTGCTGACCCAGGGGATTCCGTAGACTGTGTTTCAGGCGTTGATCCGACCGCCGGTCTGTGCTGCCACCGCCGGCAACGGGCCTTGCGGTCTGCAGAACATGCCTCGGGTGGCATCAACCTTCTGGCCAGGCGAAAGGGGCGGGTGGACTAAACTCCAGCCTCCAGGGGCCATGCGACCTGCACGCGCCCCAACACATTTCTACCAGCTGCCAGTGAAACACATTATAGGGGCCAAATCGCCAGCGCCGAACCCAGGGTCGGCGGCGGCCGTCCAGCAACTGCGCGTGGACGAGGAGTCGGCCGGCCAGCGGCTGGATAACTTTTTGCTGCGTCATCTCAAGGGCGTGCCCAAGACGCACGTCTACCGCATCATCCGCAGCGGCGAGGTGCGCCTGAACAAGGGCCGGGCCCAGGCCGACACCCGGGTCCAGTCGGGCGACGAGGTCCGGGTGCCGCCGGTGCGCCTGCCCAGCCGCCCGCCCGAGGTCGCCGGCGCCGTGCCGGCGCGCGAGTTCCCGGTGCTGCTCGAGGACGAGGTGCTGATGGCCGTGGACAAACCGTCCGGGGTGGCAGTTCACGGCGGCTCGGGCGTGAGCCACGGGGTGATCGAGCAACTGCGCCGCGCCCGCCCGCAGGCCCGCCTGCTGGAGCTGGTGCACCGGCTGGACCGTGAAACCAGCGGCATCTTGCTGGTGGCCAAGCGGCGCAGCGCCCTCAAACACCTGCAAGAGCAGTTTCGCGAACGCGAGACCGGCAAGACCTACCTGGCCCTGGTGCAGGGCGACTGGCCCGAGCGGCTCAAGGTCATCGACCGCCCCCTGCACAAATTCCTGCTGCCCGCCAGCGACGGCCTGGAGGGCGAGCGCCGGGTGCGCGTGACCACCGCGGACGACCCGGACGGCATGCGCGCCATCAGCCTGGTGCAGGTGGCCGAACGCCTGCCCGGGGCCACCTTGCTGCGCGTGACCATCAAGACCGGCCGCACCCACCAGATCCGGGTGCACCTGGCCAGCAGCGGCCACCCGATTGCCGGCGACGACAAATACGGCGACTTTGACTGGAACCGGCAACTGCACAAGCAAGGCCTGCGCCGCATGTTCCTGCACGCCTGGTCGCTGCAGTTCACCCACCCGGTCAGCGGCAAACGGGTGGACCTGACCTCGCCCTTGCCCCCAGACCTGGAGCCCCATCTTGAACGACTTCGCCATGCGACCGCGCCGCTATGACCTGATCGCCTTCGACTGGGACGGCACCCTGTTCGATTCAACGGCCATCATCACCCGCTGCATCCAGTTGGCCGTGGCCGATGTGGGGGGCACCGTGCCCAGCGACACCCAGGCCGCTTATGTGATCGGCATGGCCCTGATGCCCGCGCTGGCCCATGCCGCGCCCGATGTGCCCAAAGAGCGCTACCCCCTGCTGGGTGAGCGCTATCGCCACCACTACATGCGCCACCAGGACGACATCAGCCTTTTTGAGGGGGTGCTGCCCATGCTGGCGGCGCTCAAGGCCCGGCACCACTGGATCACGGTCGCCACCGGCAAGGGGCGCGCTGGCTTGAACCAGGCCTTGCACAGCGCCCAGCTGCTGGGGGTGTTCGATGGCTCGCGCACCGCCGATGAGACAGCGGGCAAGCCCCATCCCATGATGCTGCACGAGCTGATGCGCGAGTTTGGCGTCGAGCCCGAGCGCACCCTGATGATTGGTGACACCACGCACGACCTGCAGATGGCGCGCAATGCCGGATGCGACGCGGTGGGCGTGGCCTATGGCGCGCATTCGCACGACGGCTTTGCCGCGCTGGCCCCGGTGCATGTGGCGCACTCGGTGCGCGACCTGCACGACTGGTTGCTGGCCAAGGCCTGAGCCCGGCAGGAGACGCGCATGGACGAGTCACGCATTCCCCTGTGCAACAGCCGCGACCTGCTCGATGGCGGCCGCGCTGTGCCGTTTGATGTGCAGTACGCGGGCCAGACCTGCCGCGCCTTTGCCGTGCGCCATCGGGGCCAGGTGCAGGCCTATCTGAACCGCTGCACCCATGTGGCCATGGAAATGGACTACCAGCCCGACCGTTTTTTTGACGAAAGCGGCCAGTGGCTCATGTGCGCCACCCATGGCGCCACCTACCACCCGGCCACCGGCGACTGCGTGGGCGGCCCCTGTCGCGGCGGCCTGATCAAGATTGCCCTGAGCGAGCAGGACGGTGTGGTTCACTGGCATACTGACCGGCTCCTGCGACCCGTTTTTTTCTGAAGCCTCCACCATGCAAGACCCCCAGGCGCGTCCTCCCGAATCCCTTGTGCCCGACGAATCGGCCACGCGGACGGACACGCCGGCTGCCGCCGCTCCCTCGGCCGATGCCGGTTGGGAGCGCCGCACCCTGGAGCAACTGGCCTTTGCCACCTTGCGCGAGCAGCGCGCGGCGCGGCGCTGGCGCATCGGCCTGCGCCTGGCGTGGCTCTTGCTGATCGCCAGCATCGCCTGGGCCTTGCTGAGCGAGAGCGGTCCGGCCAGCGTCAACACCCCCATCGGGCCGCACACGGCCATGGTGACCGTGCGCGGCGAAATCGGTGCCGACACCGAGGCCAGCGCCGACCGCCTCTTGCCCGCCATGCGCAGCGCCCTGGAAGACAGCAACAGCCGTGCCCTGGTGTTGCTGATCAACTCCCCTGGCGGCAGCCCGGTGCAGGCCGGCCTGATCAGCGACGAGATCCGGCGCCTGCGCGAGCTGCACCAAAAGCCCATTTACGCCGTGGTCGAGGAATCCTGCACCTCGGCGGCCTACTACATCGCTGCTGCGGCCGATGCGATTTACGTCGACAAGGCCAGCATTGTGGGCAGCATTGGCGTGTTGATGGACGGCTTTGGCTTCACCGGTCTCATGCAAAAGCTGGGCATCGAGCGGCGCCTGCTGACGGCGGGGGACAACAAGGGCTTTCTGGACCCCTTCAGCACCCAGAGCCCGGCCCAGCGCCAGCACGCGCAGGCCATGCTCACGCAAATCCACCAGCAGTTCATCGAGGTGGTCCGCCAGGGCCGTGGCGAGCGCCTGAAGGAAACCCCGGACATGTTCTCGGGCCTGTTCTGGACCGGCGAGCAGGCGGTGCGTCTGGGCCTGGTCGACGGCCTGGGCAGCATCGACAGCGTGGCCCGCGAGGTGGTGAAGATGCCCGATGTGGTGGACTACACCTTGCACGAGAACGTGGCCGAACGCCTGGCCAAGCGCTTTGGCGCGGCCATGGGAGAGGCCGCTGTGCGCGTGCTGCAGCAGGCCCCGGCGGTGCGCTGAACGCGCAGCGCGCTCAGCGCCTGGCGCCGGGAACCGGGCCGCAGGTGCGCAGGCCGCACGCGCTCTAGAATGCAGTCGCCCCGACCGCTCAAGGAGCCCCATGTCGTTCGCGCTCTACCCCGCCATGTTTTTTCATGTGGCCCTGATGGTGACCACCACCTATTTCCTGCTGGGCGGCTTGCCGCTGCTCATCCTGGCCCATGATGTGTCGCTGGACGCCCGCTTTGTCCAGTCTTTTTTCAAGGTGTACTACCGCGCCGCCTTCTGGGCCTCGCTGGGCGCCTGCCTGAGCTATGCGCTGTGGGCGCGTTGGGGCTTTGCCCTGGGCGCGGGCGGCTTGTGCGCGCTGTCCATCGCGCTGCGCCAACGCCTCTTGCCCACCATGCAGCGCATTGGCCAGCAGATCGAGGCGCAGCAAGCGGGCGCGGTGCAGCGCTTTCGCCGGGTCCATGGCACCGCCCTGGCCCTGAACCTGCTGCAGCTGGTGCTGCTGGTCTGGGCCACCCTGCAACTGTCCTGGCTGGTGGCGCGCTAAGCCCTGGCGCTCAGGCGCCCAGCGCAAACACCGCTGGCAGTGCCAGGTCGGGGCCGGCCGGCGCCTGCCGCCAGCGGGCCACGGTGTCGCTGCGGATCTGGGCCTGCGCCAGCGTCAAGCCGCTGGCCACGCACAGGCGTGTGCCCGCTTGCAAGCCCTGCAGCGCGCTCGCCAGCATGGCCGCGTTGCGGTAGGGCGTTTCGATCCACAGCTGGGTCTGGCCGGTTTTGAGTGCCAGCTGTTCGAGCTGGCGCAGCCGGGTCAGGCGCGCCGCCGGATCCTGCGGCAAATAGCCCACAAACGCAAAGTGCTGCCCGTTCAGGCCGCTGGCCGCCAGCGTCAGCAGCAGCGACACCGGCCCCACCAGAGGGCGCACCGCAATGCCCAGCGCATGGGCCTGGCGCACCACCGAGCTGCCCGGGTCGGCCACCGCCGGCATGCCCGCCTCGCTCAGCAAGCCCATGTCGTGGCCGGCCAGGGCCGGGGCCAGCAGGCGGCGCAGGGCCGCGCCGTCGTCCTGTCGGGCGTCGTGGTCGCCTTTTTTGTGGGCGTTGCGCGGCAGCTCCTGGATGTCCTGCGCTTGCAGCGGCGCGGCCAGCGGGTGCGTCTGGCCGATGCGTTTGAGCAGGGCGCGCGCGCTGCGTGCGTTCTCGCAAATCCAGTGCGTGAGCCCAGCGGCCACCCGCAGCGTCTGCTCGGGCAGCACCTCGGTCAGCGGCGCTGGCGTGGCCTCGTCTTGGCAGCCAAAGTCCAGCGGCCCTGGCACCAGCCACAAGGCGCCCGTCGGCGGGACCTGGCTCACAGCAGCCTCACGCCCGCCGCGCGCAGCATGCGCGCCGTGCGGATCAGCGGCAGGCCCACCAGCGCGGTCGGGTCGTCGTTCTCGATGGATTCGAGCAGGGCAATGCCCAGGCCCTCGCTTTTGGCGCTGCCGGCGCAGTCGTAGGGCGTTTCGGCGCGCAGGTAATGCTCGATCTCGTCGTCGCTCAGCGCCAGAAAGCGCACCCGCACCGCCGCCAGGTCGCTGGCCTCGTGGCCGCTGTCGAGGCACATCACGGTCAGGGCGGTCTGGAACACCACGGTGCGCCCGCGCATGCGCCGCAGCTGCGCCACGGCGCGCTCGTGGTTGCCGGGCTTGCCCAGCGGCTCGCCGTCCAGATCGGCCACCTGGTCGCTGCCGATCACCACCGCATGGGGATGGCGCTGCGCCACCGCGAAGGCTTTGGCGCGCGCCAGGCGACGCGCCAGCGCCTCGGGCGATTCGCCGGGCAGGGGGGTTTCGTCCACCTCGGGCGCCACCACCTCGAAGGGCAGGCGCAGGCGTTGCATGAGCTCGCGCCGGTAGCGCGAGGTCGAGCCCAGAATCACGGGCCGGGGGGTCAGGGCTTGGTTCATCCCTGGATTCTCTTACACTGCCGGGCATGAGCAGTGTTTTTGATCCCGCCCACCTCGATGTGCTGGCCTTTGCCCGCGCCGGCGCCCTGTTGCAGGGCCAAACCCCGGCCGCCGCCTGGCCCCGCCTGTGCGAGCAGGGGCCCCTGGCCCTGACCCAGGACCCGCCCCCTCTGGTGAGCTGGCGCCTGCAAGGCCGCGTCAAGGCCGAGGCTGGCGGCGCCGAGCAGGTCTGGCTGTCGGTGCAGGCCGAGGTGAGCTGGCCCATGAGTTGCCAGCGCTGCCTGGCGCCGGCCCAGCTGCCGGTGGCGGTGGACCGGTCGCTGCGCTTTGTGGCCGACGAAGAGACGGCGGCCCGCCTGGACGAAGAGCTCGAGGAAGATGTGCTGGTCTGGTCGCGCGATCTGGACGCGCTGGCCCTGATCGAAGACGAGCTGCTGCTCGAGTGGCCCCTGGTGCCGCGGCACGACCAATGCCCCGAGCCGCTGCCCGCGCCCACCGACGAGCTGCCCCCCGAGGCCGAGGAGCCGCATCCCTTTGCGGCCCTGGCCCAGCTCAAGCGTTCCTGAGCCGCCCCCAAGGCCGGCCCTGTTCAAGCGCTGGCGTTTGGGCTATAATGGCGGGCTTGGCCGGGTTTTGTCCGGCGCATGAATACCTCTTAACCCCGGTGGCTGGCCCGAAACGATCCGCTGCCCGAACGCTCAAGGAGCCATCATGGCCGTTCAACAAAACAAGAAGTCGCCTTCCAAGCGCGGCATGCACCGTTCGCACAACGCCCTCAATGTGCCCGGCATCGCTGTCGAGCCGACCACGGGCGAAGTGCACCTGCGTCACCACATCAGCCCCAACGGTTTCTACCGTGGTCGCAAGGTCCTGAAGACCAAAAACGAAGCCTGATCCTTCGCGATCCCGCTTTGAGAGGCCCGTTGCTGCCGTCATGCGGTAGCATCGGGCTTTGTTTTTGGGATTTCCGCAAGAAAGCGGCGCGATGACGACAACCATTACCCTCGCGGTCGACTGCATGGGCGGCGACCATGGCCCCCGTGTGACGCTGGCGGCCTGCGAGCGCTTTTTGCAGCGCCACCCACACGCCCGCCTGCTGCTGGTGGGGCGTCCCGAGGCCCTGACCTGGCAGCACGAGCGCGCCGAGATCGTGCCGGCCACCGAGGTGGTACAGATGGACGACCCGGTCGAGGTCGCCCTGCGCAAGAAAAAAGATTCGTCCATGCGGGTGGCCATTGCCCAGGTGCGCGATGGTCGCGCCCAGGCCGCGGTCTCGGCCGGCAACACCGGCGCCCTGATGGCCGTGGCGCGCTACCTGCTCAAGACCCTGGAGGGGATTGACCGCCCCGCCATTGCCACCCAGATGCCCAACGAGCGCGGCGGCGGCACCACGGTGCTGGACCTGGGGGCCAATGTGGACTGCAGTGCCGAGCACCTGCTGCAGTTCGCCTTCATGGGTTCGGCCCTGGTCTCGGCCCTGCAGCCCGACCGGCCACAGCCCTCTGTGGGCCTGCTGAACATTGGCGAAGAGGTCATCAAAGGCAATGAAATCATCAAAAAAGCCGGTGAATTGCTGCGATCTGCCGCCAACGACGGGCATTTGAATTTTTACGGCAATGTCGAGGGCAACGACATTTTCAAGGGCACGACCGACATCGTGGTCTGCGATGGCTTTGTCGGCAATGTGGCCCTGAAAGCCAGCGAGGGCCTGGCCCACATGATTGGCGAATTCCTCAAACAGGAGTTTTCTCGCTCGATCTTCACCAAAATTTGCGCCATCTTCGCGTATCCGGTGCTATCGGCCTTCAAGCGTCGCGTCGATCACCGGCGCTACAACGGCGCGGCCTTGCTGGGCCTGCGCGGCCTGGTGTTCAAGAGCCATGGCTCGGCCGACGCGCTGGCCTTCGAGCAGGCCCTGGCGCGGGCGTATGATGCGGCCCATCACCAGTTGCTCGACCGTGTGCGCGAGCGCATTGCCCACGCCGCGCCACAGCTGACGGCCCCGCCAGCGGCGGCGGCCCCTACCGACCCAGCGATATGACCGTTTACGCCCGCATCACCGGCACCGGCAGCCACCTGCCGGGGCAACGCCTCACCAACGCCGACCTGGCCGAGCGCCTGGCCAAGGACGGTGTCGAAACCTCTGACGACTGGATTGTGGAGCGCACCGGCATCCGGGCGCGCCACTTTGCTGCCACCGGCGAAGGCAGCAGCGACCTGGCCACGGCGGCGGCCCAGCAGGCCTTGCAGGCCGCGGGCCGCAGCGCGCAAGACATCGATCTCTTGATCGTGGCCACCTCCACCCCCGACATGGTTTTTCCGTCGACGGCCACCATGGTCCTGCACAAGCTGGGCGCAGCGGGCGCCCCGGCCTTTGATGTGCAGGCGGTGTGCAGCGGCTTTATCTATGCCCTGACCATTGCCGACGCCATGATCCGCGCGGGCTCGGCCCGCTGCGCGCTGGTGATCGGTGCCGAAGTGTTCAGCCGCATCCTGGATTTCCGCGACCGCACCACCTGCGTGTTGTTCGGCGACGGTGCCGGGGCGGTGGTGCTGGAGGCCTCGGACACCCCGGGCATTCTGGCCACCGACATCCACGCCGATGGCCGCCATCGCGACATCCTGTGCGTGCCCGGCCATGTGAGTGGCGGTCAGGTGCTGGGCGACCCGGTGCTGAAGATGGACGGGCAGGCGGTGTTCAAGCTGGCGGTGGGCGTGCTCGAAGAGACCGCGCGGGCGAGCCTGGCGCGTGCGGGCCTTGAGACCAGCGACATCGACTGGCTGATTCCGCACCAGGCCAATATCCGCATCATGCAAGGCACGGCGCGCAAACTGCGCCTGCCGGCCGAGAAAGTGGTGGTCACGGTGGACCAGCACGGCAACACCTCGGCTGCCTCCATTCCCCTGGCCCTGGACACCGCGGTGCGCGACGGCCGCATCCAGCGCGGCCAGCGCCTGCTGCTCGAAGGGGTGGGCGGCGGCTTCACCTGGGGCTCGGCCCTGCTGGTGTTCTGATCCCCACCGATCTTTTTGTCTTTCGGACGCAACCATGACCGCATTTGCTTTTGTCTTTCCCGGCCAAGGCTCGCAAGCCGTTGGCATGCTCGACGCCTGGGGCGATCACCCGGCCGTGCGCGAGGCCATCCAGGAAGCCAGTGACGCCCTGGGCGAAGACCTGGGCCGCCTGATCCACGAAGGCCCCAAAGAGGCCCTGGCCCTGACCACCAACACCCAGCCGGTGATGCTGCTGGCCGGTGTGGCCGCCTGGCGCGCCTGGCGCGCCGAAGGCGGCGCCACCCCGGCGGTGCTGGCTGGCCACTCGCTGGGCGAGTACTCGGCCCTGGTGGCTGCGGGCGTGCTGACCCTGTCGCAGGCCGCGCCGCTGGTGCGCCTGCGCGCCGCGGCCATGCAGGAGGCGGTGCCGGTGGGCACCGGGGCCATGGCCGCCATCCTGGGCCTGGCCAGCGAGCAGGTGCTGCAGGGCTGCCAGCAGGCGCAGGCGCAATTGCCTGCGGGCGAGGTGGTCGAGGCGGTCAACTTCAACGACCCGGTGCAGACCGTGATCGCCGGCACCAAGGCCGGTGTGGAAAAAGGCTGCGAGGTGCTCAAGCAGCTGGGCGCCAAGCGCGCCCTGCCGCTGCCGGTGTCGGCGCCGTTTCACTCCAGCCTGATGAAGCCGGCCGCCGAAGCCCTGCGCCAGCGCCTGGCCGAGCTGACCCTGGCCGCGCCGCAGATCCCGGTCGTCAACAACATCGACGTGGCGGTGTGCGATCAGGCCGACGCCATCCGCGATGCCCTGTATCGCCAGGCCTTTGGCCCGGTGCGCTGGGTCGAGTGCGTGCGCGCCATCGCCGCGCGCGGCGTGGGCCGCCTGGTCGAATGCGGCCCCGGCAAGGTGCTGGCGGGCATGACGCGCCGCATCGACCCCAATCTGGAAGGCCTGGCCTTGTACGACCCGGCCACGCTGGCCGAGGTGCGGGCCGCGCTGGCCGCCTGATCCACCGCCCACACGACCCCACCCGGTTTTGACATGAGCACTCCCAACACCCCCCAGCAGCGCGCCCTGGTGACCGGCGCCACCCGTGGCATTGGCGCGGCCATCGCCCGCCAGCTCGCCCAGGACGGTTTTGCCGTGACCGGCACCGCCACCAGCGCCGACGGCGCCGCCCGCATCCAGGAGGCCCTCTCGGCCTATGCGGGATGCCAGGGCGTGGCCCTGAACGTCAACGATGCGGCCGCTTGCGAGGCCCTGGTCGACGAGATGGTCAAGGCCGGTGGCCTGCATGTGCTGGTCAACAACGCCGGCATCACCCGCGACACCCTGGCCATGCGCATGAAGGACGAGGACTGGGACGCGGTGCTCGACACCAACCTCAAGGCCGTGTTCCGCCTGAGCCGTGCGGCCATCCGGCCGATGATGAAGCAGCGCTTTGGCCGCATCATCAGCATCACCAGCGTGGTGGGCGCTTCGGGCAACCCGGGGCAGGCCAACTACGCCGCCGCCAAGGCGGGCCTGGCCGGCATGACCCGTGCCCTGGCGCGCGAGCTGGGCAGCCGCGGCATCACCGTCAACTGCGTGGCGCCGGGCTTTATCCAGACCGACATGACCGCGGCCCTGCCCGAGGCCCAGCAGCAGGCCTTGCTGGGTCAGATCCCGCTGGGCCACCTGGGCCAGCCCGAAGACATTGCGCATGCGGTGGCCTATCTGGCCAGCGCCCGTGCCGGGTATGTGACCGGCCAGGAGCTGCATGTGAATGGCGGCATGTTCATGGCCTGAGCGGCCCGATTTCCAAGCCCCCGGCCAGTCCGGGTAAAATCTTTCTTTTTCCACAACCCCAAGAGGGAACCATGAGCGATATCGAAGCACGTGTCAAGAAAATCATCGCCGAGCAACTCGGCGTGGAGGAGTCCCAGGTCACCAACGAAAAAGCATTCGTGGCCGACCTCGGTGCCGACTCCCTCGACACGGTCGAACTGGTGATGGCTCTCGAGGACGAGTTCGGCATTGAGATCCCGGACGAGGACGCCGAAAAGATCACCACGGTGCAAGCCGCCATCGACTACGCCCAAAGCAAGAAGGGCTGATCGTCCATGTCCCGGCGTCGTGTTGTCGTCACGGGCCTGGGATGTATCAGCCCCGTGGGCAACACGGTCGCTGACGCCTGGGCAACCCTGTTGGCCGGTCAATCCGGCATCGGCCCCATCACCCGCTTCGATGCGTCGGCGCTCTCGTGCCGCATCGCTGGCGAGGTCAAGGGCTTTGATCTGGCGTCCTACATCCCGCCCAAAGAGGCGCGGACCATGGACACCTTCATCCATTACGGCATCGCCGCCGCCGTGCAAGCCGTGCAAGACGCCGGCCTGCCAACGGGCGAGGCGCTGTCCGACGAGCTGGCCTGCCGCATTGGCGTGGTCATTGGCTCGGGCATCGGCGGTCTGCCGATGATCGAAGAGACGCACGCCGAGCTCACCAACCGGGGCCCGCGTCGCATCTCGCCCTTCTTCGTGCCGGCCTCGATCATCAACATGATCTCGGGCCATGTCTCGATGCGCTTTGGCTTCAAGGGCCCGAACCTGGCGGTCGTCACCGCCTGCACCACCGGCCTGCACAGCATTGGCGAGGCCGGTCGCCTGATCGAATACGGCGACGCCGATGTGGTCATCGCGGGCGGCGCCGAGGCCACGGTCTCGCCGCTGGGCGTGGGGGGCTTTGCCGCCATGCGCGCGCTCTCCACCCGCAACGACGACCCCACCGCCGCCTCGCGGCCCTGGGACAAGGACCGCGACGGCTTTGTGCTGGGTGAGGGCGCTGGCGTGATGGTGCTCGAGTCCTACGAACACGCCGTCAAGCGCGGTGCGCGCATCTACGCCGAGCTCTCGGGCTACGGCATGAGTGCCGACGCCGGTCACATGACCGCCCCCAATATGGACGGCCCGCGCCGCGCCATGCTGGGCGCCCTGCGCAACGCGGGGGTGAACCCCGATCAGGTCGATTACCTGAACGCGCACGGCACCTCCACCCCGCTGGGCGATGTCAACGAAACCAATGCCATCAAGGCGGCCCTGGGCGACCATGCCCGGCGCGTGGTGGTCAGCTCGACCAAGAGCATGACCGGCCACCTGCTGGGGGGGGCCGGCGGCATCGAGAGCGTGTTCACCGTGCTGGCGCTGCACCACCAAAAGGTGCCGCCCACCATCAACCTGGTCAATCCCGACCCCGAGTGCGACCTGGACTACTGTGCCAACACCGCGCGCGACATGCGCATCGATGTGGCGCTCAAGAACAACTTCGGTTTTGGCGGCACCAACGGTTCGCTGGTGTTCCGCCGCATCTGACGAGGCGCCCATGGCGCTGTCCCACGCCCCATCCGTGGCTTGCCCGGTGGGGCGTTGGTCTTTCTGGCCCCCGCTGATCGCCACCCTGGCGCTGGCCGTGACCCTGCTGCTGGCGGCCTGGGCCGCGTGGCAATGGCCGCAGGCGCAGGGCTGGCGCGCCTGGGCCTGGCCGGCATCGAGCGTGCTGGCCGCGGGCCTGGGCCTGCTGGCCATGCGGCTGGCCTGGCTCGAGGCCGGAGGCGCCGGGCGCCAAGGCCAGTTGTGCCACGCCGACGGCCGTTGGTACTGGCAGGCGCCGGGCCAGGTCGATCGGCCGCTGCGCGTGCAGGCGGTGCTCGATCTGGGCCATGCCATGCTGGTGCAGGCCCAGCCGCTGGGCTGGTGCTGGCTGCGCGAGCGCGATCTGCTGGCGCAGGCCGGCGCCGACGATTGGCGCGTGCTGCGCTGGGCCCTGTGGGCGCCCACCGCGCGCGACTGAAGCCGCAGCGGGGCAGGGCCCACAAACCCCCAGACATCTGACTCAAATTTACAAAGCCAAGCATCAAGCTTGACTTGATCCGGGCATCATGGCCTCCATATGAAGGCGCATCGCTTTCTTTGTCGATCAGAAGGAGAAGACCCCCATGTGGACCGCCCTCAATGACGCGCATCAACGTCGCCGCTGGTTGCTGACCCTGTCGCTCACCGCCTTGCTGGGCGTGGGGGCTGGCGCTGGCCTCATGCACAGCCGCAGCGTGCAGGCGCAGGCGCCGGCTGCCGCTGGCACGCCCGCGCCCGAGCTGGTGCGGGGCTTGCCCGACTTCAGCATCCTGGCCGAGCAGGTGGGCCCATCGGTGGTGAACATCCGCACCACCGCCAAGGTGCGCACCCCCAGCGCGGCCGACAACGGCGCCGACGAGCAGATGCAGGAGTTCTTCCGCCGCTTCTTTGGCGTGCCCATGCCGCAAACCCCCAGCCCGCGCAACCGCCCGCAGCCGCGCGAGGAGTCGCAGCCGCGTGGCCTGGGCTCGGGCTTCATCCTCACCCCCGACGGCTTTGTGATGACCAACGCGCATGTGATCGAGGGCGCCGACGAGGTCCTCGTCACCCTGACCGACAAGCGCGAGTTCAAGGCCCGCGTGGTGGGGGCCGACAAGCGCACCGATGTGGCCGTCGTCAAGATCGAGGCCACGGGCCTGCCGGCCGTGCGCATTGCCGACGTCAGCCGCCTGAAGGTGGGCGAGTGGGTCATGGCGATTGGCTCGCCCTTTGGGCTCGAGAGCACGGTCACCGCTGGCATCGTCAGCGCCAAGCAGCGCGACACCGGCGACTACCTGCCCTTTATCCAGACCGATGTGGCCATCAACCCGGGCAACTCGGGGGGGCCGCTGCTCAATCTGCGCGGCGAGGTGGTGGGCATCAACAGCCAGATCTATTCGCGCTCGGGCGGCTTCATGGGCATCTCGTTTGCCATTCCGATTGACGAGGCCATGCGTGTGAGCGATCAGCTGCGCGCCAATGGCAAGGTCACCCGCGGTCGCATCGGCGTGCAGATCGGCACCGTGACCAAGGAAATCGCCGAATCGGCGGGCCTGGACAAGGCACGTGGGGTGTTGATTGGCCGCGTCGAGGAGGGCGCACCGGCGGACAAGGCGGGCATCGAGCCCGGCGACATCCTGCTCAAGTTTGACAACAAGGTGATCGAGACCCCCAGCGATTTGCCGCGCCAGGTCGGCAACACCGCGCCGGGCAAGCGCGTGCCGGTGACCGTGTGGCGCCGTGGTGCCGAGCGCACCCTGCAGGTGACGGTGGCGGCCACCGAGGCCGACACCGTGGTCGCGGGCGAGCGCGAGCGCGAGCGTGAACGCAAGAGCGAGGCCACCGCCGCCGGCCCGCTGGGCCTGACGGTGGCCGATCTGTCGGCCGATGAAAAGCGCGAGCTGCGCCTGCAACTGGGCGTGCGCGTGACCGCGGCCACCGAGGCCGCCGCGCGTGCGGGCATCCGAGAGGGCGACATCCTGGTGGCGCTGGGCAATCAGGAGATCGCCTCGGTGGCCGACTTCCGTGCCATCAGCGCGCGCCTGCCCAAGGGCCAAGCGGTGGGCGCCCTGATCCGGCGCGGCCCGAACGCGGTCTATGTGCTGATCCGGCCGGCGCCCTGAGCCCGACGGCTTGGCCGGTTTGCCCCCAAAGACCAAGTGATTTTTGGGGGTATTCCTGGGTCCGGACGCCCAAAAACAACAGCTTGGGCGGTCCGGCCTGGAAAAATAATCCGCCCGCCTCATGACTTATCCCCCGCCGCTGGCGGTTTGTTCATAACGAAATTGGCTAAAATCGGGCGTCTTGATCCACGATTCATGGCATCAGGCGCAACTGCAGGCACGCGATCAGGATTGCCCACAAGAAGGGCCTCGGCGATCCACAGATGCCCCACAACTTGTTCATGCAGATATCCCCAGCCCTGTGGATAAGCTGTGAATGAATTTTCTGTTGTGGCCTTGCAACGCGCATGAATGCTGGGTTTGGGGGGCTGTCGGGCAAGCGGGTTTTGCCTACAATGAAGTCCCAACTATCGCAGTTGCCATAGATTGTTGGTTCAGGGCGCGTCTCTCCGACGCGCCCTTTTTTCTTGGCTCCCCAGACCGGTTGGCACACTGGTCGCACAGGCATCACGGCATCGATGAAACACATCCGGAATTTCTCCATCATCGCCCACATCGACCACGGCAAGTCGACGCTGGCAGACCGCCTCATCCAGCGCTGCGGCGGGCTTGCGGATCGCGAGATGGAAGCACAGGTGCTCGACTCGATGGACATCGAGAAAGAGCGCGGCATCACCATCAAGGCACAAACCGCATCGCTGCAATACACCGCGCGCGATGGCCAGGTCTACAACCTCAACCTGATCGACACCCCCGGGCACGTGGACTTCTCGTACGAGGTCAGCCGCTCGCTGTCGGCCTGCGAAGGCGCGCTGCTGGTGGTCGACGCGAGCCAGGGCGTGGAAGCGCAGACGGTGGCCAACTGCTACACCGCGCTCGATCTGGGGGTCGAGGTCTTGCCCGTGCTCAACAAGATGGACCTGCCGCAGGCCGACCCCGATCGCGCCAAGGAAGAGGTCGAGGATGTGATCGGCATCGACGCCTCCGAGGCCATCCCCTGCTCGGCCAAGACCGGCATGGGCGTTGACGACATTCTGGAAGCCATCGTCGCCAAGATCCCGGCGCCGCGCGGCAACCCCGATGGCGCGCTGCGCGCCATGATCATCGACTCCTGGTTCGACAGCTATGTGGGCGTGGTGATGCTGGTGCGCGTGGTCGACGGCCGCCTGCACAAGGGCGAGCGCATCCGCCTGATGGCCACGGGGGCTTGCTACGAAGCGGGCAGCCTGGGCGTCTTCACCCCGGCCAACCAACCGCGCGACCGCCTGCAGGCGGGCGAAGTGGGCTACATCATTGCCGGCATCAAGGAGCTCAAGGCCGCTAAGGTGGGCGACACCGTGACCCTCGAGAAGAAGTTGCCCAACAACGCCGGCGTGGCCGAGACGCCGCTGCCGGGCTTCAAGGAAATCCAGCCGCAGGTGTTTGCCGGTCTGTACCCGACCGAGGCCAACCAGTACGACGCGCTGCGCGATGCGCTCGAGAAGCTCCAGCTCAACGACGCCTCGCTGCAGTACGAGCCCGAGGTGTCGCAGGCGCTGGGCTTTGGCTTTCGCTGCGGCTTTCTGGGCCTCTTGCACATGGAGATCGTGCAGGAGCGCCTCGAGCGCGAATTCGACCAGGACCTCATCACCACCGCGCCCAGCGTGGTCTACCAGGTGGTCAAGGGCGACGGCGAGGTCATCATGGTCGAGAACCCCTCGAAGATGCCCGAGCAAGGCCGCATCCAGGAGATCCGCGAGCCCATCGTGACGGTGCACCTGTACATGCCGCAGGAATACGTGGGCCCGGTGATGACCCTGGCCAATCAAAAGCGTGGCGTGCAGCTGAACATGGCCTACCACGGCCGCCAGGTCATGCTGACCTACGAGCTGCCCTTGGGCGAGATCGTGCTCGACTTCTTCGACAAGCTCAAATCGGTCAGTCGCGGCTACGCCTCGATGGACTACGAGTTCAAGGAGTACCGACCCTCCGATGTGGTCAAAGTCGACATCCTGCTCAACGGCGAGAAGGTCGATGCGCTGTCGATCATCGTGCACCGCAGCCAGTCGCAATACCGCGGCCGCGCGGTGGCCGCCAAGATGCGCGAGATCATCAGCCGCCAGATGTTCGATGTGGCGATCCAGGCGGCCATTGGCGCCAACATCATCGCCCGTGAAACCATCAAGGCCTTGCGCAAGAACGTGCTGGCAAAATGCTATGGCGGGGACATCACCCGCAAGCGCAAACTGCTGGAAAAACAAAAGGCCGGCAAGAAGCGCATGAAACAGATCGGATCGGTGGAAGTGCCGCAAGAGGCCTTCCTCGCCATTTTGCAGGTGGAAGAATGATGCCCGTCCTCACCGCCCTGGTGCTTGCTGCGTTTGCTGCCTATGCCGGCAGCTGGTTCATGGGCCTGATCGAGGGCAACTTTGCCTTGCTGCTCTTGCTGGCCACCTTGGTGACCGGGGTCTATTGGGTGGCCGAGCGCTGGGTCTTTCTGCCGCGCCGTCGCGCCGCTGCCGAGGCCCTGGCGCGCCAGACCCAGTCCCAGCGCGAGGACCTGGCCCGCCTGGGCGTGGCCGCCGACAACACCGACCTGGCCGAGGCGCAGCGCAAGCTGCTGGCCCAGCCCTGGTGGCTGGACTGGACCGCCGGCCTGTTCCCGGTGATCGTGGTGGTGTTCCTGCTGCGCTCCTTTTTGTTCGAGCCCTTCAAGATCCCCTCGGGCTCGATGATCCCGACCCTGCACATCGGCGACCTCATCCTGGTCAACAAATTCCACTACGGCATCCGCCTGCCGGTGATCAACACCAAGCTCACCCAGGGCACGCCGGTGCAGCGCGGCGACGTGATGGTGTTCCGCTACCCACCCAAGCCCAGCGTTGACTACATCAAGCGCGTGATCGGTGTGCCGGGCGACGAGGTGGCCTATCTGAACAAGCGCCTGAGCATCAACGGCCAGCCGGTGGCCACCAGCAATCTGCCCGACTTTCTGGACGAGTCGACCATGCGCTACTACCGCCAGCAGTCCGAGTCGCTGGGCAGCAAGCCGCACCTGATGATGACCGACGCCGACCGCCCGGCCTTTGTGGCGGGCGCCGACGACTTTGCCTTCAAGGACCAGTGCCGCTACAGCGTGGAGGGCGTGGTCTGCAAGGTGCCGCCGGGGCATTACTTCATGATGGGCGACAACCGCGACAACTCGCTCGACTCGCGCTACTGGGGCTTTGTGCCCGACCAGAACATCGTCGGCAAGGCCTTTCTGGTGTGGATGAACTTTGGCAATCTGGGCCGCATCGGTTCCTTTGACTGACGTGAGCCAAGACCCCCTGATCCAGTTGCAGCAGCGCCTAGGCCACGAGTTTGCCGACGCGCGCCTCTTGCAGCTGGCGCTCACCCACCGCAGCTACAGCGCGCAGCACAACGAGCGGCTGGAGTTTCTGGGCGACTCGGTGCTGAGCCTGGTCATCTCGCACCTGCTGTATGAGCGCCTGGGCGAGCTGCCCGAGGGCGATCTCTCGCGCGTGCGGGCCAACCTGGTGCGCCAGGAAACCCTGCACCAGCTGGGCCTGGGCCTGGGCTTGCCCGAGCGGCTGCGCCTGGGCGAGGGCGAGCTGCGCTCGGGCGGCAGCAAGCGCGCCTCCATCCTGAGCAATGCCGTCGAGGCCCTGGTGGGCGCGGTCTTTCTGGACGGCGGCTTCGAGCGCGCCAAGGCGGTGGTGCTGCGTCTGTACGAGGACGTGGACATCCGCCCCAGCATGCCCGCAGCCGCCAAAGACCCCAAGACCGCCCTGCAGGAGTGGCTGCAGGCGCGGCGCCTGCCGGTGCCCGACTACCGCATCATCGCCACCCTGGGCCAGGCGCATCGGCAGACCTTTGAGGTCGCGTGCGAGGTGCCCGCTTTGCGCCAATCCCAGCACGGCATGGGCCCCTCACGGCGCGCGGCCGAACAGGCCGCCGCCCAGGCCTTGCTCGACATTCTCCGGAGCTCTTCATGACCGACACCCCCGCCGCCGCCCCGAGCCCGGCCCAACGCTGCGGCCTGGTGGCCATTGTCGGCAAGCCCAATGTGGGCAAGTCCACCCTGCTCAACGCCCTGGTGGGCCAGAAAATCAGCATCACCTCGCGCAAGGCGCAAACCACGCGCCACCGCATCACCGGCATGCGCACCCAGGGCCAGACGCAGTATGTGTTTGTCGACACGCCGGGCTTTCAAACCCGCCACAGCACGGCCCTGAACAAATCGCTCAACAAGACCGTCATGGGCGCGCTGGGCGATGTGGACCTGGTGCTGTTTGTTGTCGAGGCCGGCAACTTCACCCTGGCCGACGCCAAGGTCCTCTCGCTCATCAAGCCCGACCAGAAGGTGCTGCTGGTGGCCAACAAGCTCGACACCGTGACCCGGCGCGCCGAGCTGGCGCCCTGGCTGCGCGACATGCAGACGCGGCACGACTTTGCCGAGTTTGTGCCCATGTCGGCCAAGAACCCGCAGGACATCGAGCGCCTGCTCAACATCTGCGCGCCCTACCTGCCCGAGCAGCCCTGGTGGTACGCCGAGGACGAGCTGACCGACCGCAGCGAGAAGTTCCTGGCCAGCGAGATCGTGCGCGAGAAGCTGTTTCGCCTGACCGGCGACGAGCTGCCCTACACCTCCACGGTGGTGATCGATCGCTTTGAGGAAGAGCCTGGGCGCACCGCCAACCGCATGGTGCGCATTGGCGCGACGATTGTGGTCGAGCGCGACGGCCACAAGGCCATGGTGATCGGCCAGAGCGGCGAGAAGCTCAAGCGCATCGGCACCGAGGCCCGCACCGAGCTGGAAAAACTCATGGACGCCAAGGTGTTCCTGGAGCTGTGGGTCAAGGTCCGCTCGGGCTGGGCCGACGACGAGGCCCGGGTTCGCTCGTTTGGTTACGAGTAAAGCCCCATGGCCACGCGGCGCATCCACCATGAGCCGGCCTTCATCCTGCACCGCTACGACTGGAGCGAGTCGAGCCTGATCCTGGAGGTCTTCACCCGCCGGCACGGCCGGGTGGCGCTGGCGGCCAAGGGCGTGAAGCGGCCAACCTCGAGCTTTCGCCCGGTGCTGCTGGCGCTGCAGCCGCTGCTGCTGGACTTTGCCGGCGAGGGCGATGTGCGCACCCTCAAGGGCGCCGAGTGGGCCGGCGGCCATGTGATGCCCACCGGCGAGGCCCTGCTCTCGGGCTGCTACCTCAACGAGTTGCTGATGCGCCTGCTGGCGCGCGACGATCCGCACCCTGGCCTGTTTGACCACTATGCGCGTTCGGTGCAGCTGCTGGCCGATGGGGCCGAGCTGCTGCGCGGGCCGGTGCTGCGCGCCTTCGAGCTGTTGCTGCTGCGCGAGCTGGGCCACCTGCCCGAGCTGCGCCTGCAGACCATGAACCAGCAGCCCCTGGCCGCGGACGAGGCCTATGCGCTGCAGCCCGAGGCGGGCCTGCAGGCCCTGCGCGCGGCCGAGGGCGAGCGCCTGCCCGCCTTGCCTGGCAGCGCGTTTGTGGGCCTGGCACAGGCGCTGGAGGCACCCGAGCCGCTGCGTGCCCTGCTGGCCCTCTTGGTGGCCTGGCCGGCCGAGCAGCGCAGCGCCTTGCAAACGCAGCTGCGCCAGCTGCTGCACCACCATTGCGGCGTGCCCATGCTGCGCACGCGCCAGCTGATGGTGGACCTGCAGCAGCTGCATGCCACTGCGCAGCGAGGGCCATCGGGCGCGTCGGCCTGAGCGCGCGCGATAATGGGGCCATGGTTGCCCTGTCTGTCAATGTCAACAAGGTCGCACTGCTGCGCAATTCACGCCATCTGGGCATTCCGGATGTGACCCGCGCGGCCGAGTGCTGCCTGCAAGCCGGTGCCCACGGCATCACCATCCATCCCCGCCCCGACGAGCGCCACATCCGCGCGCACGATGTGCAGGACCTGGCGGCCTTGATGGCGCGCTGGCCCGAGCGCGAGTTCAACATCGAGGGCAACCCCTTCCATAACCTGATGCCGCATGTGCGCGCGGTGCGCCCGCACCAGGTGACCTTTGTGCCCGACAGCGAAGGCCAGTTCACCAGCGACCACGGCTGGCAGCTGCCGCAAGACGCCGAACGCTTGCGCCCGCTGGTGGCCGAGTGCCGGGCGCTGGGCGTGCGCGTGAGCCTGTTCATGGACCCCGATCCGGCGGCCATGGCGCAGGTGCGCGCCCTGGGCGCCGACCGGGTCGAGCTCTACACCGAGCCCTATGCCGCGGCCTGGGGCACGCCGGCGCAGGCCGGGCAGCTGGCGCGCTACGCCCAAGCGGCGCAGGCGGCGCAGGCCGCCGGCCTGGGCGTGAACGCAGGCCACGACCTCAACCGCGACAACCTGCCGGCCCTGGTGGCCGCCCTGCCCGCGCTGCAAGAGGTCTCGATCGGCCATGCGCTGGTGGCCGATGCGCTGGAGCTGGGCTACGCCCAAACGGTGCGCGCCTACCTGGCCTGCCTGGCCTGAAGGCGCCGCGCATGATTTACGGCATTGGCACCGACATCTGCGACATTCGCCGCATCCGCGAGAGCCTGGCGCGCCACGGCGAGCGATTTGCGGCCAAGGTGCTGCACCCCAACGAGCTGGCCACCTGGCGCCAGCGCAGCGCGCGCTGGCCCGAGCGCGGTGTGCGCTATGTGGCGACCCGCTTTTCGGCCAAAGAGGCCTTCAGCAAGGCGGTGGGCCTGGGCATGCGCATGCCCATGACCTGGCGCCTGTGCGAGGTGGCCAAGCTGCCCAGCGGGCAGCCCGTCATCGTGACCCACGGCGTGCTGCGCGAATGGTGCGAGGCCCGGGGTCTGCGCGCGCATGTGAGCGTGAGCGACGAATCCGATTACGCCACCAGCTATGTGATTGTGGAGACCGCATGAACCCGCACGCCCCGCTCATCCTGGATGTGGCCGGCACCGAACTGAACGCCGACGACCGCCGCCGCCTGCAACACCCCTTCACCGGCGGCCTGATCCTGTTTGGCCGCAACTGGCAAAGCCGCGCGCAGCTGAGCGCGCTGTGCGCCGAGGCGCGTGATCTGCGGCCCGATCTGCTGATTGCCGTGGACCACGAGGGCGGGCGCGTGCAGCGCTTTCGCACCGACGGCATGACCCATTTGCCGCCCATGCGCGCCATCGGTCAGCTGTGGTCGAAGGACCTGCGGGGCCAGCCTGGCAGCGGCGTGCTGCGCGCCTGCGAGGCCGCCACCGCCACCGGCCTGGTGCTGGCCAGCGAGTTGCGCGCCTGCGGCGTGGACCTGAGCTTTGCACCAGTGCTCGACCTGGACCATGCCGATGCGGGCGTGTCGCGCAGCCGCGTGATCGGCGACCGCGCCTTTGACCGCGACCCGCGCGTGGTCAGCCTGCTGGCGCGCAGCCTGGTGCACGGCATGCTGCAGGCGGGCATGGCGCATTGCGGCAAGCATTTCCCGGGGCATGGCGCGGTCCAGGCCGATTCGCACCATGAGCTGCCCGTCGATCGGCGCAGCCTCAAGCGCATCCTGGCCGACGATGCCCAGCCCTATGCCTGGCTGGGCAGCGTGCTGCGGGCGGTGATGCCGGCGCATGTGATTTATTCGCGCGTGGACGCACGCCCAGCGGGCTACTCGCGCCGCTGGTTGCAAGACATTTTGCGCGGCCAGCTGGGCTTTGCCGGCGCGATCTGCAGCGACGACCTGTCGATGGCGGCCGCGCGCCAGCTCGAAGGCCGCACCCTCTCGCACAGCGAGGCGGTGCGCACCGCGCTGGCGGCGGGCTGCGACCTGGTGCTGCTGTGCAATCGCAGCGTGCACGAGGGCGGGCATGAGCTCGACCAGGTGCTCGATGACCTGACCGAAGCGGCCGTCAAGGGCCAGTGGCAGCCCGACGCCGCCAGCGAGGCCCGGCGCCTGGCGCTGCGCCCGCAAAGCCCGGCACGCCCCTGGGACGAGCTGATGCGCTCGGCCGACTACCTGCAAGCCCTGGACCGTTTGCCATGAACCTGATCCATGCGCTCATGCGCACCCTGGTGCGCCTGTTGATGGTGCTGCTGGGCCTTGTGTTTCTGGCCTTTCTGGTGGGCCTGCTGGGCCTGTATGTGCTGTGGGGCCTGCTGCGCTGGCTCGTCACCGGGCGCAAGCCCCAGGTGGCGGTGGTGTGGCAGCAGATGCGCCGCATGCAGCCCGGCCGTGGCCAGCCCTGGGGGGGCGCGGCCACGCCGGCCGATGATGTGGTCGATGTGGAGGTGCGCGAGGTGCGCCCCGACCACGGGCGGCACAACGCGCAGGCGCCGCGCCTGCCCGATCAGCGCTGAGACCGTGCAGCCCGGGCCGGTGACGGCCGCGGGCGCGGGCTTTCAGCTTTCGCGGCGCAGGGCCGGGAACAGGATGACGTCGCGGATGCTGGGGCTGTCGGTCAGCAGCATCATCAGGCGGTCGATGCCGATGCCGCAGCCGCCGGTGGGCGGCATGCCGTACTCGAGCGCGCGCACAAAGTCGTGGTCAAAGAACATGGACTCGTCGTCGCCGCCGTCCTTGGCCGCCACCTGGGCCGCAAAGCGGGCCGCCTGGTCCTCGGCGTCGTTGAGCTCCGAGAAGCCGTTGCCAAATTCGCGGCCGGTGATGTAGAGCTCAAAGCGCTCGGTCACCTCGGGACGCTGGTCGTTGGCGCGGGCCAGTGGCGAGATCTCGGTCGGGTGCTCCATGATGAAGGTCGGCTCCCACAGCTTGTCCTCCACCGTCTCTTCAAAGTACAGCACCTGCAGGCTGGCCAGGCTGCGTTTGGAGAGTTTGTCCTTCTCCTCGCTCAGGCCCAGGCCCTGCAGCGCCTGGATCAGCCAGGCCGGGTCGTCCACGCGATCGCCGGCCTCGGTGTGGCGCACGATGGCCTCGCGGATGGTCAGGCGGGCAAAGGGCTTGGACAGGTCCACCGGTTTGCCGTCGTAGGTGAGCAGCAGGGTGCCCACCGCTTTGTCCGCGGCATCGCGAATCAGCGCTTCGGTGAACTGCATCAGATCCTGGTAGTTCCAATACGCCGCGTAAAACTCCATCATGGTGAATTCGGGGTTGTGGCGAACCGAAATGCCTTCGTTGCGGAAGTTGCGGTTGATCTCAAACACCCGTTCGAAGCCTCCCACCAACAAGCGCTTCAAGTACAACTCGGGGGCGATGCGCAAAAACATTTCCTGGTCGAGGGCGTTGTGGTGCGTCTCGAAAGGCCGCGCGTTGGCGCCACCAGGAATGGGGTGCAGCATCGGTGTTTCCACTTCCAAAAAACCGTGTTGCACCATGAAGTCGCGGATGCCACTGACCGCTTTGCTGCGCGCCACAAAGCGCTGGCGCGAGGTGTCGTCGGTGATCAGGTCGATGTAGCGTTGGCGGTATTTGATTTCCTGGTCGTGGATGCCGTGGAATTTGTCGGGCAGGGGACGCAGGCTTTTGGTCAGCATGCGGATGCT
>JBEBDJ010000229.1:0-9268 GCA_041157045.1 Pseudomonadota bacterium | reverse complement strand
GAGCGCACAGCGTGACGATCCTCGCCGTGTTCATCTCGTTCGTGATTTCGGCAATGACGTGGAAGGCCGTCGCGTTCGACGGCGCGCGCCTGAACGCCACCGTCTACGAGTGGATGGTGCTGGACGGCCTGAAGATGGAAGTCGGCTTCCTGATCGACGGCCTGTCGGCGATGATGATGTGCGTGGTGACCTTCGTGTCGCTGATGGTGCACATCTACACCATCGGCTACATGGAAGAGGACCCGGGCTACCAGCGCTTCTTCGCCTACATCTCGCTGTTCACCTTCTCGATGTTGATGCTCGTGATGAGCAACAACTTCCTGCAGCTGTTCTTCGGCTGGGAGGCGGTGGGCCTGGTGAGCTATCTGCTGATCGGCTTCTGGTTCTAGAAGCCCACGGCCATCTTCGCCAACATGAAGGCCTTCCTGGTCAACCGCGTGGGCGACTTCGGCTTCATCCTGGGCATCGGCCTGATCGTGGCCTTCGGCAACACGCTGAACTACACCGAGGCCTTCGCCAAGGCCGGTGAACTGTCCAAGCTCAGCTTTCCCGGCACCGATTGGATGCTGCTCAGCGTGGCCTGCATCTGCCTGTTCATCGGCGCCATGGGCAAGAGCGCGCAGTTTCCGCTGCATGTGTGGCTGCCCGATTCGATGGAAGGCCCCACCCCGATCTCCGCGCTGATTCACGCCGCCACCATGGTGACGGCGGGCATCTTCATGGTGGCCCGCATGTCGCCGCTGTTTGAGTTGAGCGACACCGCCTTGTCCTTCATTCTGGTGATCGGCGCGATCACGGCCCTCTTCATGGGGTTCATGGGCATCATTCAGAACGACATCAAGCGCGTGGTGGCCTATTCCACGCTCTCGCAGCTGGGCTACATGACCGTGGCGCTGGGCGCTTCGGCCTACTCGGTCGCGGTGTTCCACCTGATGACGCACGCCTTCTTCAAGGCCCTGCTGTTCCTGGGCGCCGGCTCGGTCATCATGGGCCTGCACCACAACCAGGACATCCGCTGGATGGGCGGTGTGCGCAAGTACATGCCCATCACCTGGATCACCTCGCTCCTGGGCTCGCTGGCCCTGATCGGCACGCCGCTGTTCTCGGGCTTTTACTCCAAGGACTCGATCATCGAGGCCGTGCACCTGTCGCACCTGCCCGCCGCTGGCTTTGCCAATGTTGCGGTGCTCGCCGGTGTGTTTGTGACCGCCTTCTACTCGTTCCGCATGTACTTCCTGGTCTTCCATGGCAAGGAGCGTTACGACCAGAACCCCGATGCGCACCACGACGATCACCATGGCCATGACGACCATGGCGACGGCAAGCCGCACGAGTCGCCCTGGGTGGTGACGGTGCCCCTGGTGCTGCTGGCGATCCCCTCGGTGGTGATCGGCTACATGACCATCAGCCCCATGCTGTATGGCGACTTCTTCAAGGACGTGATCTTCATTGACGCCGCGCGCCATGGCGCCATGGCCGAGCTGGCCAAGGGCTTCCATGGCCCGGTGGCCATGGCCTTGCACGGTCTGAGCACCGCGCCCTTCTGGCTGGCGCTCGCCGGTGTCGTGACCGCCTGGTACATGTACCTGGTCAACCCCAAGGTGCCGGCCGCCTTTGCGCGCGCCCTGCGGCCGCTGGTGGTGATCCTCGAGAACAAGTACTACATGGACTGGATCAACGAGAACATCATCGCCCGCGCCTCGCGTGCGCTGGGGACTGGCTTGTGGAAGGTGGGCGACCGCGCACTGATCGACGGCCTGCTGGTCAACGGCTCCTGGCGCGTGATCGGCAAGATCGCCGGCCTGGTGCGCTGGTTCCAGTCGGGTTTTGTCTATCACTACGCGCTGGTGATGATTCTGGGCGTCCTGGTGCTCATGACATCGTTTGTCTGGCTGGGTCACTAAAAAAAGGATGACAGGAAAATGGGATTGTTGAGTCTTGCCATCTGGACGCCAATTGCGTTTGGCGTCGTCTTGCTGGCCCTCGGTCGTGACGAGCAGGCGCCGATGGTGCGCTGGCTCGCGCTGATCGGCGCCATCGTCAGCCTGCTGGTCACCGTGCCGCTCTATGACGGCTTCCAACTGGGCACCGCGGCGATGCAGTTCGTCGAAAAAGCGCCCTGGATCGAGCGCTTCAATGTGCACTACCACCTGGGCCTGGACGGCATCTCGTTCTGGTTCGTGCCGCTCACGGCCTTCATGACGGTGATCGTGGTGATCGCCGGCTGGGAAGTGATCCAGCAAAAGGTCAACCAGTACATGGCCGCCTTCCTGATCCTCTCGGGTCTGATGATCGGCGTCTTCTCGGCGCTCGACGGGGTGCTGTTCTATGTGTTCTTCGAGGCCACGCTGATCCCGATGTACCTGATCATCGGCATCTGGGGCGGCCCGAACAAGATCTACGCGGCCTTCAAGTTCTTCCTCTACACGCTGCTCGGCTCCTTGCTGATGCTGATCGCGTTGATCTACCTGTACCTGGCCTCGGGCGGCAGCTTTGACATTGCCAGCTGGCAGCAGCTGCCCTTGCCGATGGGCCCGCAGACCCTGCTGTTCTTTGCCTTCTTTGCCGCTTTTGCGGTGAAGGTGCCGATGTGGCCGGTCCACACCTGGCTGCCCGATGTGCACGTGGAGGCGCCCACGGGGGGCTCGGCCGTGCTGGCGGCCATCATGCTCAAGCTGGGCGCATACGGCTTTCTGCGCTTTTCGATGCCGATCGCGCCCGATGCCGCGCGCGAATACGCGACCCTCATGATCGTGCTGTCGCTGGTGGCGGTGATCTATGTGGGCCTGGTGGCCATGGTCCAGCAGGACATGAAGAAGCTGGTGGCCTACTCGTCGGTGGCGCACATGGGTTTTGTGACCCTGGGCTTTTTCATCTTCAACCCGCTGGGCGTCTCGGGCGGTCTGGTGCAGATGATTGCGCACGGCTTTGTGTCGGGCGCCATGTTCCTCTCGATCGGTGTCTTGTACGACCGCGTTCACTCGCGTGAGATCGCCAGCTACGGCGGCGTGGTCAACACCATGCCCAAGTTCGCGGCCTTTGCGCTGCTGTTCGCCATGGCCAACTGCGGCCTGCCGGGCACCGCGGGCTTTGTCGGCGAGTGGATGGTCATCCTGGGCGCCGTCAAGGCCAACTTCTGGGTGGGCGTGCTGGCCGCATCGGCGCTGATCTTTGGCGCGGCCTACACCCTGTGGATGTTCAAACGCGTCTACCTGGGCCCGGTGGCCAACGACGATGTGCGCGAACTCACCGACATCAACGCGCGTGAGTTCCTGATGCTGGCGCTGCTGGCGGTGGCGGTGCTGTACATGGGCCTGTACCCCGAGCCCTTCACGCAAATCATGGAAGACTCGGTGGCCGGCCTGCTCAAGCATGTCGCGCTGTCCAAGATCCCGTCCTGAGCCGGGCATCACAGAAGACGGAGAAAACAGATGGATAACGCTTCCTGGTTGACGATTGCCCCGGAACTGGTGCTCATGGTCATGGCTTGCCTGATCACGCTGGTGGACCTGGGCGTGCGCTCGCGCACCCGCACCCTGACCTATGTGCTGAGCCTGATCACGCTGGTCGTGGTGGCCGCCATCAACCTCTCGCTGGCGCAATCGCCCGAGGTGCTGACCGGCTGGGGGGGCCTGGTGGTGAGCGACACCATGGGTCATTTGCTGCGCGCCTTTGCCGCCCTGGCGGTGCTGGTGACCCTGGTCTATGGCCGCCCGTATGCGGCCGACCGCGACATGCTGCGCGGCGGTGAGATGTTCATCCTCAGCCTGTTTGCGCTGCTGGGCATGAGCTTCATGATCTCGGGCCAGAACTTCATCATCATCTACCTGGGCCTGGAGCTGCTGACCCTCTCGAGCTATGCCCTGGTGGCCTTGCGCCGCGACCATGCGGTGGCCACCGAAGCGGCCATGAAGTACTTTGTGCTGGGCGCCATGGCCTCGGGCTTTTTGCTCTATGGCATGTCGATGCTGTACGGCGCCACTGGCAGCCTGGACGTGCACGAGGTCTTCTCGGCCATTGCCTCGGGGCAGATTCGCCACCAGGTGCTGGTCTTTGGCCTGGTGTTTGTGGTCTCGGGTCTGGCCTTCAAGCTCGGCGCCGCGCCCTTCCACATGTGGATTCCCGACGTCTACCAGGGCGCGCCCACGGCGGTGACGCTGATGATCGGTGGCGCCCCCAAGCTGGCGGCCTTTGCCATCGTGATCCGGCTGCTGGTCGAGGGCATGCTGCCGCTGGCCTTTGACTGGCAACAGATGCTGGCCCTGCTGGCGATTGCGTCCTTGCTGGTGGGCAACCTGGCCGCGATTGCGCAGACCAATCTCAAGCGCATGCTGGCCTACTCGACCATCGCGCAAATGGGCTTTGTGCTGCTGGGCTTTGTGGGCGGTGTGGTCAATGGCCAGGCCCTGCTGGCGGCCAACGCCTACAGCTCGGCCATGTTCTACATCGTCAGCTATGTGCTGACCACGCTGGCCACTTTCGGCATCATCTTGCTGCTTTCGCGCCAGGGCTTCGAGAGCGAAGAGATCACCGATCTGGCCGGCCTGAACCAGCGCAGCCCGCTGTACGCCGGTGTGATGGCCATCTGCCTGTTCTCGCTGGCCGGCATCCCGCCGATGGTGGGCTTCTATGCCAAGCTGTCGGTGCTGCAGTCGCTGGTGGTCACGGGGCAGGCCGTGTACCTGGGCCTGGCCATTTTTGCGGTGCTGATGTCGCTGGTGGGGGCCTTCTACTACCTGCGCGTCGTCAAGGTCATGTACTTTGATGCGCCGGTCACCGCCACCACCGTCTCGGCCCCGGCCGATGTGCGGGTGGTGCTCTCGCTCAACGGCCTGCTGGTGCTGGTGCTGGGCATTGTGCCCGGCGGCCTGATGGCCGTTTGCACCGAAGCCATCGTCCGCCTCTTGGGCCTCTGAACCTCAAAGCCCCCGCGCCATGAACCAGCAAGTCCAGATTTCGGTGTTGATCGCCCTGTGCCTGCTGGCGGCCAACTGGCCCTTCTTTAGCCAGCGCCTGGTGCTGGTGGGCCCGCGGCGGGCCGACAAGTCGCTCGCCTGGCGCCTGCTGGAACTGCTGCTCTTGTACCTGCTGGTGGGCGGCATCGGCCTGGCCATGGAGAACGCCCTGGGTCAGATCGCCCCGCAGGGCTGGGAGTTTTATGCCGTCAGCGGCGCGATGTTCCTGACCCTGGCCTTCCCCGGCTTTGTCTGGCGCTACCTCTGGCGCCGCCGCGGCGCATGAGCGCGGCCCGGTCCGGGCCGCCGGCCGACCCGGCCGATCTGGCGCATCTGCGCGAACATCCCCTGACCCGCGAGCCTGTGCTGCGCGGCCACTTCTTGCAGGTGGTGCGCGAGATGGTGCGCCTGCCCGACGGCACCGAGGCCTCGCGCGAGTTCATCGTGCACCCGGGGGCGGCGGTGATTGTGCCCATGCTCACCTTGCCCGACGGGCGCGATGCGGTGATCATGGAGCGCCAGTGGCGCCACCCGGTGGGGCAGGCGGTGCTGGAGTTCCCGGCCGGCAAGCTCGATCCCGGCGAGCCGCACGGCCAGGCTGCCATGCGCGAGCTGCGCGAGGAGACGGGCTATCTGGCGCGCGAATGGGCCTATGTGGGCGGCATGCACCCCACCGTGGCCTATTCCACCGAGGTGATCCACATGTGGCTGGCGCGCGATCTGCAAAGCGGTCCGCGCTCGCTCGATGCGGGCGAGTTCCTCGATGTGCTGACCGTGCCGGTCGACGAGTTGCTTGACCTTTGTCGCCAGGGGCAGATCAGCGATGCCAAAACCCTCATGGGCGCGCTTTGGCTGCAAAATATCCGCGAGGGACGCTGGCAGCCGACGTGGCAGGCCGGCCACCCGATCGCCCCATGAAAGTCCTCAACCTTCAATGTCAGGATGGTCACGCCTTCGAGGGCTGGTTTGCCTCGCAAGAGGATTTTGACCAGCAGGTGGCGCGTGGCCTGCTCAGCTGCCCCATGTGCGGGCAGGCGCAGGTGCACAAGCTGCCCTCGGCGCCGCGCCTGAACCTGGGCGCCAGCGCACCGGGCGAGCCCGCCAAAGCCCCGGCGGCCGCGCCCAGCCCAGCGGCTGCGCCAGCGCCGACCCTGCAGGCGCTGCAAGCCCAGTGGATGAAGGTGGTGCGCCATGTGATGGACCACACCGAAGACGTGGGCGAGCGCTTTGCCCAAGAGGCGCGACGCATTCACCACGGCGACGCGCCCGAGCGCGGCATCCGGGGTCAGGCCAGCGCCGAGGAAACGCGCGAGCTGCTGGAGGAGGGCATCGACATCCTGCCCTTGCCCCTGCCCGCCGGGCTCAAGGGACCGCTGCAGTAAGCGGCGCCTGCGCCAGCGCCTGCAAGGCCGCGCGCGGCAGCTGAGCGCGCAGCCCAATCGCCACCAACACCGCCTGCCCATCGGCCGGGCCTTGGCCTGCGGCCCGCAGCTGCAAGCGCCGTCCCACGCGCTGAACCTCGGTCCAGCCCTGCTCGGGGGTGGCCACCAGGCCCTTCAGGCGCAACACCCCATCGGGCAGGCCGTCCAGCGCCGCGCGCCACGCCGCCAGCGGGCGCGCGGCCGCAGGGTGTGCGTTCCAGGCCTCAAACAGGTCGCCGTGCAAATGGGCGTCGTCCGCATGCGCGTGCGGGCCATGGGCATGGCCACAGCCGCAGCCCGGGTCGTGCTGGTGCGCCTGCGCCTGCAGGGCCTGGCCCATCAGCAGCGCCGCAGGCACCTGGCCCTGGGTGGCTTGCAGCACCGGCACGCCAGGGGCCTGGGCCTGCAGCAGGGCCTGCACCTCGGCCAGGGCGCTGGCGTCCACCAGATCGCATTTGTTGAGCACCAGCAGGTCGGCCGCCTGCAACTGGCGCTGCAAGGTGTCGGCCAGCAGCGGGTCCTGCCACTGCTCGCGCACGGCGCTGGCATCGACCAGCACCAGCACCGCGTCGCGGCGCAATTCGGGGGCGGCCTGGGCCAGGCGGGCGATGCGGCCGGGGTCCGACACGCCGCTGGCCTCGATGATCACCGCCTCGAAGGGCGGCTGGGCCTCCAGGACCCGGATCAGGGCCAGGCTGAGGTCGTCGCCCAAGGTGCAGCAGACGCAGCCGTTGGTCAGCGCCAGCGTGTCGCCGTGCTGCTGCGCGATCAGGTCGGCGTCGATGTTGAGGGCGCCAAAATCGTTGACGAGCAAGGCCACCCGGCCGCCCTGGTGCTGGCGCAGCCAGTGGTTGAGCAAGGTGGTCTTGCCGGCGCCCAGAAAGCCGCCGATGACCGTGAGCGCCATCCGCGCCGCCATGCGCTCAGCCCCGTGCCGGGAAGACGCGACCCGAGAGCACCGTGCCCCAGACGGGGATGTCCTTGAGCGCCTCGGGGGCGACCTCCAGCGGGTGCTGCTCGAGCACGGCAAAGTCGGCGCGCTTGCCGCACTCGATGCTGCCGATCTCGTGGTCCAGGCGCAGCGTCCAGGCCGCGCCCAGGGTGATGGCGTGCAGGGCCTGCATCACCGTCAGGCGCTCGGCAGCGCCCAGCACACGGCCCTTGGGCGTGACGCGGTTGACCGCGCACCAGGCGGTGAACAGCGGCGCGAGCGGGGTCACCGGCGCGTCCGAGTGAATCGCCAGCGGCACCCCGGCCGCCAACGCGCTGGCGCAGGCGTCCAGCCGCTCGGCGCGGTCCGGGCCCATGGTCATCTCGAGGTGCTGGTCGCCCCAGTACCAGAGGTGGTTGGCAAACAGATTGGCCCCCAGGCCCAGCGCCGCCATGCGGCGAAAGAGGGGCGCGTCGATCATCTGGCCGTGCTGCAGCACATGCCGGTGGTCGGGGCGCGGTGCTCGGCAGAGCACGCGGCCAATGGCGTCGATGGCCGCCTCGCTGGCCTCGTCGCCGTTGGTGTGCGTGTGCACCTGCAGGCCGGCGCGGTGGTAGACCTCGAAATCGGTTTCGTACTGCGCCGGGGCGGTCACCCAGATGCCGTTGGGCGCGCCGTTGACATAGCCCGGCCAGCGCAGGCGTGCCGAAAAGCCCTGGATCGAGCCGTCGAGCATCATCTTCACCAGGCCAAAGCGCAGGCGGTCGGTGTTGCGGGCCATCAGCGCGCGCACATGCTCGGCGCCCTCGCGGGCCCCATGCGTGCCATGGAAGGCCTTGAAGGCGGGCAGGATGCGCACGCTGTAATCGTCGCGTCCGCAGGCCCGCTCCAGGGTGGCCAGATCGGCCTCGCTCAGCTGGTTCACCAGGTCGGTGGCGGTGGTCACGCCCTGCAGGCGGCAGATGGCGGCAAAGCCGTCCATGCCCGCGTCGTCCATCGGGGCCAGCAGGCCGGCATTGCCCACCGCGCGCACCACCGGGAACATGGCCGCGGGCTCATGCAGTTCGCCGTTGGGCTCGCCGTTCTCAAACCGCATCACGCCCTCGATCTCGGTCTCGGCGGTGATGCCGGCCTTGGCCAGCATCGGCGTGTTGACGTTCATCAGGTGGCCGTTGGCATGGGCGATCACGATGGGCCGGGTGGCGCTGGCCTGGTCCAGGTGCCGCACCGTCATGCGCTCGCCGCCAAAGTAGATGGGGTCAAAGCCCCAGGCGATGATGGGGGCCTGGGGGTCCTGGCCCTCGGCCTGCATTTGCGCATCGATCTGGCGCAGGCGCTCGACCACCGCCTGCATGTCGCGCAGGCCGGGCCAGACCTGGCCTTGTGGGTCGCGTCGGTCAAACCAGCCCAGATAGGGCATGGTCCACATGCCGCCTTCCTTGAGGTGGCAGTGGCCCTCGACAAAGCCGGGCAAGAGCACCTTGTCGGCAAAGCGCTCGTCCAGATCGAAGTCGCCCCAGGCCTGCATGCGGGCCAGATCGCCCACGGCCAGGATGCGGCCATCGCGCACCGCCACATGGGTCGCCTCCGGCTGCATGGGGTTGAGGGTCAGGATGCGGCGGGCCGCGTAAACAGTGGTGCGCATGGTGGGACCAGACAGGAAGGGGTGGGGTCAGGCTAGGGCGGGCAAGGCCAGCAAGGGGCGGGCCACACCATCGACGGTTTCAACGCGCCGGCAGCGCACAAAATGGCCCGGCATGATCTCGCGCAGGGGCGGCAGTTCTTGTTGGCAGGCCGCCTCGGCCATGGGGCAGCGGCTGGCAAAGCGGCAGCCCGGCGGGGGTGCGATGGGGCTGGGCGGGTCGCCCTGCAGGCGGATGCGCTGCGCCGCGCGCGTGCGGCCGCCGCTGACGGTGGGCACCGCCGACATCAGCGCCGCGCTGTAGGGATGCAGCGGCGCG
>JBEBDJ010000228.1:0-6127 GCA_041157045.1 Pseudomonadota bacterium | reverse complement strand
ACCTGGACACCGTGCTGCTGGTGGGCAGCATCGGCGCGCAGCAAGCGCCCGAACTGCGCCCCTGGTTTGCCTTGGGCGCCAGCAGCGCCAGCCTGCTGTGGTTTGGCGCCCTGGGCCATGGGGCCCGCTGGCTCGCCCCCTGGTTCGCCCGCCCCCGCGCCTGGCAAATTCTGGACGCCCTGATCGGCCTGACCATGTGGGCCATGGCCCTCCTGCTGTTGCGGACGGCGGGGGCTTAGTCGCCGTTGGGTATTTGATGCGGAATGCTCGACGCCAACTTGTCCAGCCACTGGAGGGATTCGCTCTGATCGAACAGATCATGGTCGCATTCGATTTTGCGCAAGATATCGAGGGCTCGCATGTAGTCTGGATTGAGCGCAGGGTTGCTGGGTTTTGCTATGGGCAGGTACACCCGAAAATTTTCTTGGATATCCCGCAAGCAAGTGAGCTTGCCAAGCACACGCTGGGCTTTCTCTTCAATCGTGGACGATTCTTCGTAATCTAAAGATACTGGCTCGATGCAATGCCAGATACCATTTTTCCACGCATGTTTGAAATGGACGGGTATGTGGGCGGCATTAAGCGTGGTGGGAGAGAATTGGATCGCCCACTGTCGCTGTTCAATCTCGCGCTTGACGCGGTGCCAGATGGCGTCATCGGTCATGCGCACACGGTCACGCGTCGCGCGGTGGTGGGCCATGACCATGCGATCGAAAACGTTGATCAGTTCTTGCTCAGGACCCGAGGTGACGCCAAAGCCAGGGGTGCCCCATTGGAATGCTGCGTCATCCTGCGGCATGACATGTCCGATCAGTTGCATCAGATTGTCGGATGACGCCAAAGAATCACGCATCCTGACATCACAGGTCAGCGATTCGAAGGCCTCTTCCAGGCGTTCCATGGCACCTCGAAACTGATGGATATCGAGATCAGGGAAACATCCACGAAGGCGATTCGTTTTGGACAAGCCCTTGAACCGCAAAAAACTGGTACCGGGCGCGTGGAGTGCGACCCCTACGTTGATGAATTCGCTTGTGACAAGATCGTGAACGTAGCGCAGCACGACAAAACGGTAGCTCTGTGAGTGCTTCATGACATAACCCTGTTGAGTTCGGTGATGGCTGCGGTGATATGCGATTGGAGCTCCATGATATGCGAGCGTGTTTGAAGTGCAATCGCGCGACCGGCATGCCATGCTGGCGGTAGGGCATGGATGTATGCATCGATACGCGCAGTTCTGATGCTGAGAAATTGTGTCTCAAGATCAGGGGGAAAGAAAAAGCAACCGCGAAGGCCTCTGCGAAACAGATGCACGTTGTCATCCCCTCGCCAAAACTCCAAACCATTGGGGTCCCATGGGCGTGGCATGAAAAGAGAAGGCGTACAACACAATTCGTGATCAAAGATCGCAAATCGCGCGCCATTGAATTTGCAATTCGGATTGCTGGGTCTGCGATCTGGGTTTTCCATCCAGGCATCAAACGCCAGGATGCGTGTGGCCATGTCGATCAAGTCAGGGGGGATCGAGGCACGGTGCGTCCACGGCTTGAAATGGGATGCCAACAAGGTTGAGCCAAAAGCAACAGCGGCGCTTTTGGCTGCTGCGTCTTGATAGGGGGCGAGTTCGCCAAGCATCGCCAAGATCGGTTCAGGTAGGTGGACGGCCAATGGTTCAGGTACTGGCAGTCCCAAATCTTTCGCCAACATAGCCATCATGGCTTCCATGACCAGCGCCCCGATCTTTCGCTCACATGCCCCTGAGAGCTTGACCACCACCTCCACCGTTTGGCCGTCCGAATAGGCACACTCCATCAGCATCGGGCGTGATTTTCCGGTGTTCATGGGGCGGATGAATCGGCGGGCACTGACAATCTTGAGCATGTGTGTTCCTCAATGGCCGGGGCTTGAATGCTTGGGGACCTTCGTGCACGTTGGGTTGTGCCCTCGTCATGCTGCGGCCAAGTTTTCGTCCAGCAGCGGGCTGCGCTGCGGCACCGGGGTGTTGAGCACCTGGAACAGCTGCGCCAAGCGCGGCCCCATGTCGCTGCCATCTTCACCTGTGTGCTCGGCGATGAACTGGCCAAAGGACTGCGCTGGAAAGAAGATGCCGGTGTCGTCGGCAAACAGACAGAACAGCAGGCGAACCAGCAGCACCTCCAGTGGATGGCCGCTATAGCCGCACTGCTGCAGCGCATCGTGTAACTGGCCCATCCGTTGTGCGGCACGGATATTGACGGGGTTGTCGGGCTTGGTGTGCAGGGGCTTGTAGCCAGCCAGGGTGCCAAACAACATGATGTGTTTGTGCAATTGGCGCAGCGCAAAGCGGTGTTCGCTGTTGCTGGCCACATGACGCACCACCCAGTGCGCAAAATCGCACACCACCATCAGTTCGGGCAGGTCCTCCTCGGGCAGGCCGTGCACATAGCCGTAAGCCTGCTGCATGGCCGCATCCAGATCCTTGCCCCGGGATTTGTGTTCCACGAGCAGCTTGCCCGGGTACAGCAGGTCGATGTAACCGTCTTGCTGGTTGCGTTTTTTGACATGCTGCTCGAAGGTTCCGACGCGCTTGTCGGTGATGCCAAAAATCTCGAAAAAGTCCAGCCAGAACGGCTTGGCCTCGGAAGCCTCATCGCGCGCGTCCATCCAGCGCGCGGCAAAGGTCTGGGCGCGGGCTCTGAATTCAGCGGGTTGCAGGGGCATGGGCGAGCATCAAGGTCATGATTCTCGCGCATGATATAGGTGAAAAGATTTACAAAACAGCCGATTGCGTGTGAACGTTTGGGCCTGTTGCGTGCTTGCATCTGGGGGGCCTGGGTCAGGCGTATCGCGACACCACGGTGCATCGGTTTGGAGCGCACGGAACGGGGCAGAACCTCTGTCTTGTTCCATCCATCCTGGCAAGCACGCGCCGATTGGCTACAAATAAATTATTTTCAATTGGATCGAATGATCCAGCAGCTCGAATTAGCCCTGCTGGATAAATCGAGCTAAAGCCCGCTTGCGACGAATTCGGGCGCTTGGCACCGCCCCAACCGACCGATCTGCCCCTTGATCAGGGCCGTCCTGCGTTGGGCGGTGCGGTGGGCAGGCCCGCCGCCTTGCCCAGCCTCAAACCACCGCCAGCCGCCACAAGGCGGTGACCTCGGCCGCGCGGGCCTGGTGCATGGGGTCGGTGGGGTCTTGCGATTTGGGGTGTTGCGGCCGGGTTTCCAGGCGGTCGATCACGCGCAGGCCCGCCGCCTTGATCCAGCCCAGCAGTTGCTGGCGGCTTCGCAGGCCCAGGTGTTCGGCCAGGTCCGACAGGATCAGCCAACCCTCGCCGCCCGGGCACAGGTGCGCGGACAAGCCGTTCAGGAAGCCGCGCAGCATCGCGCTGTCGGGGTCGTACACCGATTGCTCCAGCAGCGACGCCGCCTGGCCCGGCAGCCAGGGCGGATTGCACACCACCAGCGCGGCCTGGCCCTCGGGGTATTGGTCGGTGGCCCGCAGCTCGGCCTTGGGCCGCAGGCCCAGGCGCTGCAGGTTGTCGTCGGCGCAGGCCAGCGCGCGCGCCGAGGTGTCGGTGGCCAGCACCCGGGGCACGCCACGGCGCAGCAGCAGGGCGCTGAGCACGCCGCTGCCCACACCCAGCTCCAGCGCCAGCGGGCAGGTGGCCAGCGCCGCGGGCAAGGGGGCCTGCGCCACCAGCTCGATGTACTCGCCGCGCACCGGCGAGAACACGCCGTAATGCGGGTGGATGCGCGCGCCGCCCAGGGCCGCGATCGGCACGCCGTTCTTGCGCCATTCGTGCGCGCCGATCAGGCCTTGCAAATGGCGCAGCGACAGCACGCGGTGCTGGCCATCGGCCGGGCCCCAGGCCTCGGTGCAGGCCGCGCGCACATCGGGGGCGCGTTCCAGCTTCAGGGCGTACTGGCCGTCCAGCTCGATCAGCAACTGGCCCAGCACGCGCGCGCGCAGCGCCTGTGTTTGGCGGTGGCGCGCAAAGGCCTGGGCCGCGTCGGCGGCGCTGGCCTGGGGTTTGCGCCGGCCGGCCGCGTCCATGCGGGCGGCCATGCCTTGCAGCACCTGGCGCGCCTGCGCCATCGGACCGCGCCAGATCAGGCCGGTGCCTGCGCTGGCCAGGCGGTAGGCGCTGTCGGCATCAAGCGCCTTGACCGCTTGCACGCGGCTGGGCAAGCGCAGGCCGTTGTCGTTTTGCCAGATCGCCTGGTGGGCCTGCTCGAGTTCCTGCCAATGCAGCCAGATGGGGGAGGGGTGGGGGGTCATGCGCGGCCTTGGAGCAGGTGCGTCGCCAGCTCGGCAAAGCCGGCGCCGCGTTCGCTGGGGGTGATGTGGCGCGGCGGGTGCGTGAGCTGCGCCGCAAAGCGTCGGATATTGGCCACGCCCACGCTGTGCGTGAGGTGCTGGAACATGACCTGGTCGTTGGTCGAGTCGCCCACATAGACCCAGTGGTCCAGCTCGGCGTCCAGGTCGCGGCCCCACAGCTCGCGCAGGATCCAGCGCGCGCCTGCCAGCTTGTCGTGATCGCCGTACCAGCCGTTGATGTGGATGCTGCTGACGGTGGCGGTCATGCCCTCGGCCCGCATCAGGCGCAGCACCGCGTCAATGCCGGCTGGCGGCAGGTGGGTGAACTCGCTGTGGTCGATGGCGATGTCGGTTTCTCGGCCCGCGCTGTCGCGTGCGCGCACCGCGCCGGGCACCTCGCGCTCGATGCGCGCGAGCACCGCCTGCATGCGCGCGAAATGGCGCGCGCGGGTGGGGGCGTCCTGTTGGTAGAGCTTGCGCAAGGGCTGGCCGGGCGTGGCCACCAGGGCCACCGCGCCGTTCTCGGCCACGATGGCGTCCACCGGCCAGGCGCGGGCAAAGGGCTCGCTCCAGCCCAGCGGCCGCCCGGTGATCGGCACCACCCGCAAGCCAGCCGCACGCAGCTCGGCCAGGGCCTGCAGCGCATCGGGGGTGATCGCGCCGTCGGTGGTCAGGGTGTCGTCGATGTCGGTCAGCACCCCGATCAGGGGGCCGACGCGCCAGTCGATCAGCGGGCGCATGCGGCTTAGCCTGCGCTGCCCAGCGCCAGCCCGGCGTGCTCGCGCAGCGGGTGGAAGTGGATCTTGGGAAAGCGCTCTTGCGCCAGCCGCACGTCGTAGGGGCTGGTGCACAGATAGGCCAGGGTGCCCGCGGCATCGAGCGCCAGGCGCTGTGGGTAGGTGGTGGTGAACTCGCGCAGATCGGCCGGCGAGTCGGCGGTGATCCAGCGCGCGCCGGTGTACTGGCAGCCCTCCAGGCGCACATCGCAGTCGTACTCGGTCTTGAGGCGGTGCTGCACCACCTCGAACTGCAGCTGGCCCACCGCGCCCAGCAGCATGGGGCCACCCACCTCGGGCTTGAAGACCTGGATCGCGCCTTCTTCGCCCAGCTGCTCCAGGCCCTGCTGCAGCTGCTTGGTGCGCAGCGGGTTCTTCAGGATCACGGTCATGAAGAGCTCGGGGGCAAAAAAGGGCAGGCCGGTAAATTGCAGGTTGGCGCCATCGGTGATGGTGTCGCCCAGCTGCACGCCGCCGTGGGTGGTAAAGCCAATGATGTCGCCCGCGTAGGCCTCGTCCACCGCCTCGCGGCGCTGGCTCAGAAAGGTCACCACGCTGGTGGGCCGCAGCTCCTTGCCGGTGCGTTGCACCTTGAGCTTCATGCCCGGGGTGTAGCGGCCCGAGGCCATGCGCACAAAGGCGATGCGGTCGCGGTGGTTGGCGTCCATGTTCGCCTGCACCTTGAACACCACCCCCGAGAAGGCGCTGTCCTCGGGCTCGATGGTCTTTTCCACCGGGGCCTTGTTGACCATCAGCGAGCTCTTGCGCGGACGCGGCGAGGGGGCCAGGTCGACCAGCGCGTCGAGCACCTCCATCACCCCGAAATTGTTCACGCCCGAGCCAAAGAACACCGGGGTCTGCTTGCCGGCCAGAAAGGCCGCGTGGTCAAAGGCGGGCGAGGCGCCGGTGGCCAGCTCCATGCTGTCCATGGCGCTTTGCCACTCCTGGCCAAAGCGCTCGGCCAGGCGCTCGGGTTGCGCCAGGGGAATCGTCTCGAAGTCTTGCGGGCGGCGCTCGCTGCCCGACTCGAACACCGTCATCGCCTG
>JBEBDJ010000227.1:0-4624 GCA_041157045.1 Pseudomonadota bacterium | reverse complement strand
CGCCAGGCCCTGGTGCGCCTGTGTGTGGCCGATGCACGCGGGGGCTGCGCGGCGCAAGGCGACTGGACGCAGGGCTGGCTGCTTTGGGCCGACACCGACGGCGATGGGCAGCCTGGCCGCGCCGAGCCGCTGCTGGCCCAGCAAGCGGCCTGGCCGGCGGCCTTGCGCCTGCGCGGCAATGCGACGGTGGCGCGCGGGCTGCGCGCCGGGGCCGATGGCCTGATCGGCCCGGCCGGCACCCTCACGGTCTGCCACCTGGACCTGCAAGAGGGCCAGCAGCTGGTGATCAGCATTGCCGGGCGTTTGCGCCTGCAGGCCGCGGCGGCGGCCGATTGCCAGCGCTAAGGGGCTTGCCGCCGCGCGCGCATCCGCAAGCCAGCAGGCCAGAAGGCCCGGGGCCCTTACTGGGCCGCCTGCAGCCCGTTCATGAAGTGGGCCTGCATGCGCGCGCGGGCCGATTCGGGCTGGCCCGCCACCAGCGCCTGCACCAGGGCCTCGTGCTCGGCCAGGGACTCGTCCATGCGGCCGCTCTTGAGCAGCGAGCCGTGGCGATGCAGCTTCATGACCTTGCGCAGGTCCTGCACCATCTGGTGGCGCCATTTGTTGTCGGCCATCTCCAGCAGCAGGCGGTGGAACTGCTCGTTCAGGGCAAAAAAGCGTTCCACATCGTGCCGGGCCGCGCGCAGCTGGGCCTGGTGCTCGATCAGTTGCTCGCGTTGCTCGGGCTTGGCGCGCACGGCCACCTCGGCGGCCGCATCCGACTCCAGCAGCGCCAGCAGGTGGTAGACATCGCGCAAGTCCTTGTCGCTCACCTCGGTCACATAGGCGCCGCGCCGCACCTTCATGGTGATCAGGCCCTCGGCCGCCAGCACCTTGAGCGCCTCGCGCAGGGGCGTGCGACTGATGCCGTATTCCTCGGCCAGGCGCATTTCGTCGATCCAGCTGCCCGGGGCCAGCTCGCGCGAAAAAATGCGCTGGCGCAGGCGCTCAGCGACCTCTTCGTAGAGGGCTCGGGGGGTGAGGGACTGGACGGTCATGGGCGGTATTGTAAGCGTGGCGAATATTTTGCATCAATAATTATGAATGATATGATCCGGGTAAGCCCGATATCGGCGATGATGCTGCCGACACGGCCATGACCTGCCTTTGGAGAGACCGCGCATGAGCGACAACGCTGAGTTCAAAACCGCCACCCTGGCCGACTGGCACAAGGCCGCCACCAAATCGGCCCCTGGCGGCGACGTGAACGCCCTCAACTGGGTGACCCCGGACGGCATCGTCGTCAAACCGCTCTACACCGCCGAGGACACCGCCTCCCTTGCGCACGCCAACACCCTGCCGGGTTTCGAGCCCTTTTTGCGCGGCCCGCAGGCCACCATGTACGCGGTGCGGCCCTGGACCATCCGCCAGTACGCAGGCTTCTCCACCGCCGAAGAATCCAACGCCTTTTATCGCAAGGCCCTGGCCGCAGGCGGGCAGGGCGTCTCGGTGGCCTTTGACTTGGCCACGCACCGCGGCTACGACTCCGACCATCCCCGCGTGACGGGCGATGTGGGCAAGGCCGGTGTGGCCATTGATTCGGTCGAGGACATGAAGACCCTGTTCGACGGCATCCCGCTCGACAAGGTCTCGGTGTCGATGACCATGAACGGCGCGGTGCTGCCGGTGCTGGCCGGTTATGTGGTGGCCGCCGAAGAGCAGGGCGTGAGCCAGGACAAGCTCTCGGGCACCATCCAGAACGACATCCTCAAAGAGTTCATGGTGCGCAACACCTACATCTACCCGCCCGAGCCGAGCATGCGCATCATCGGCGACATCATCGAGTACACGAGCCAGAACATGCCCAAGTTCAACTCGATTTCGATCTCGGGTTACCACATGCAAGAGGCGGGCGCGAACCAGGCCCTCGAGATGGCCTTCACGCTGGCCGACGGCAAGGAGTACGTCAAGACCGCCATCGCCAAGGGCCTGGATGTGGACGACTTTGCCGGCCGCCTGTCCTTCTTCTGGGCGGTGGGCATGAACTTCTACCTGGAAATTGCCAAGATGCGCGCCGCGCGCCTGCTGTGGTGCCGCATCATGAAGGGCTTCAACGCCAAGAACCCCAAGAGCCTGATGCTGCGCACGCACAGCCAGACCTCGGGCTGGTCGCTCACCGAGCAAGACCCCTACAACAACGTGGTGCGCACCACCATCGAGGCCATGGCGGCCGTGTTTGGCGGCACGCAGTCCCTGCACACCAACTCGCTGGACGAGGCGATTGCCCTGCCCACCGAGTTCTCGGCCCGCATTGCCCGCAACACCCAGCTCATCATCCAGGAAGAGACCCACATCACCAACGTGATCGATCCGTGGGCCGGCTCCTACATGATGGAGAAGCTGACCCAGGACATGGCCGATGCCGCCTGGGCCATCATCGAAGAGGTGGACGCCATGGGCGGCATGACCCGCGCCGTCGACAGCGGCTGGGCCAAACTCAAGATCGAGGCCGCTGCCGCCGAAAAGCAGGCCCGCATCGACTCGGGCCGCGACGTGATCGTGGGCGTGAACAAGTACAAGCTGGCCAAGGAAGACCCGGTCCAGATCCTGGAAGTCGACAACGTCAAGGTGCGCGACGAGCAGATCGCCCGCCTGCAGCAGATCCGCGCCACGCGCAACAGCGCGGCCGTGCAAGCGGCGCTTGACGCGCTCACGCAGGCCGCCGAATCGGGCCAGGGCAATTTGCTGGCCCTGTCGATCGAGGCCATTCGCCTGCGCGCCACGGTGGGCGAGGTCAGCGACGCGCTGGAGAAGGTGTTTGGGCGCCACCGCGCCGACACGCAAAAGGTGACCGGGGTGTATGCCGCTGCTTACGACAGTGCCGAGGGCTGGGAAAAGCTCCAGCAAGAGATCAGCGCTTTTGCCGAGGCGCAGGGCCGCCGCCCGCGCGTCATGATCGCCAAGCTGGGCCAGGACGGGCACGACCGTGGCGCCAAGGTGGTGGCCACCGCCTATGCCGATCTGGGCTTTGATGTGGACATGGGGCCGCTGTTCCAGACTCCCGAAGAGTGCGCGCGCCAGGCCATCGAAAACGATGTCCACGCGGTGGGCGTCTCGACCCTGGCTGCGGGCCACAAAACCCTGGTGCCGGCCATCATTGCCGAGCTCAAAAAGCAGGGCGCCGACGACATCATCGTCTTCGTGGGCGGCGTGATCCCGCGCCAGGACTACGACTTCTTGTACGAGGCGGGCGTCAAGGGCATTTACGGCCCGGGCACCCCGATCCCGGCCAGCGCCAAGGACGTGCTCGAGCAGATCCGCAAGGCGCAGGGCTGATCGATTCTTTCGGCCCCCGCAAACGCCCACTGCCATGGATTTGCCCCGCGAGCTCCCGCTCTTGCAGAACATCCTGCACGGCGAGCCCATGGCCCAGCGCCGGGCCATGGCCAAGGCCATCACCTTGCTCGAATCGACCCGGGCCGACCACCGCGAGCAGGGCGATGCGCTGCTCACCGCCTTGCTGCCCCACACCGGTGGCGCCGTGCGCCTGGGCATCAGCGGTGTGCCAGGCGTGGGCAAGAGCACCTTCATCGAGGCCCTGGGCCTGTACCTGATCGGCCAGGGCCACCGCGTGGCGGTGCTGGCGGTGGACCCGTCCTCGAGCGTCTCGGGCGGCTCCATCCTGGGCGACAAGACCCGCATGGAGCACCTCTCGGTGCATCCGCAGGCCTACATCCGCCCCAGCCCGGCCAGCGGCAACCTGGGCGGCGTGGCCGAAAAAACCCGCGAGGCCATGCTGGTCTGCGAGGCCGCGGCCTACGACATCATCATCGTCGAGACGGTGGGGGTGGGGCAGAGCGAGACCGCCGTGGCCAACATGACCGACATGTTCTGCCTGCTGCAATTGCCCAATGCCGGCGACGACCTGCAGGCCATCAAAAAAGGCGTGATGGAGCTGGCCGATCTGGTGGTGATCAACAAGGCCGATCTGGACCGCGATGCGGCCACGCGCGCCGAGGCGCAAATCACCTCGGCGCTGCGCCTGTTTGGCATGCATGGACACCCCGATCGCACGATCGAGTTCTGGCGCCCCACCGTGATCCAGATCAGCGCGCTGCTGGGCCAGGGGGTCGACGCCTTCTGGCAGCAGGTGAGCCGCTACCGCACGCTGCAAACCGCCAACGGCCGCCTGGCCGCCCGGCGCCAACAACAATCGCTGGCCTGGATGTGGGAACGCATCGAATCGGGCCTGCGCCAACACTTTCGCAGCCAGCCCGGCGTGCGCGAACTGTTGCCGCGTTTGACCGAGCAGGTGGTGCAAGGCCAGCTGCCCGCATCGACCGCGGCCCGACAACTGCTGGCCGCCGCCAGCGCCCCCGACCCCAACTGAGGACGATCCCATGCAAGACATCATTGAACAACTGGAGCAAAAGCGCGCCGCCGCCCGCCTGGGTGGGGGACAAAAGCGCATCGATGCCCAGCATGCCAAAGGCAAGCTGACCGCACGCGAGCGCATCGAGGTCTTGCTCGACGAGGGCACCTTCGAAGAGTGGGACATGTTTGTCGAGCACCGCTGCACCGACTTCGGCATGCAGGACAACAAGATCCCGGGCGACGGCGTCGTCACCGGCTACGGCATGATCAA
>JBEBDJ010000226.1:0-11833 GCA_041157045.1 Pseudomonadota bacterium | reverse complement strand
GCCACCACCGATGGTGGCACCGGCGCCGATGGTGATGGGAGCGACCAAGACGCAGTTGCTGCCGATGTGGGCATCGGCTTCGATGACGGTGCGGTGTTTGTTGGCGCCGTCGTAGTTGGCGGTGATGCTGCCGGCCCCGTAGTTGACACGTTCGCCCACGGTGGCGTCACCCAGGTAGGCCAGGTGGTTGGCCTTGGCGCCGTCGGCCAGCTGCGAATTTTTGACCTCGACAAAGTTGCCGATGTGCACCTGCGCCCCCAGGGTGGTGCCCGGGCGCAGGCGCGCAAACGGGCCCACCAGGGCGCCCGCGCCCACGCTCACGCCCGCGCGCTCGCCGTCGATGTGGGTAAAGGGGTGGATCACCGCGCCGTCGTCGATGCGGCAGTTGGCCAGCACGCAGTGGGCCCCAATGCGCACCCCCGCGCCCAGATGAACCTCGCCTTCGAACACGCAGTTGACGTCGATCACCACATCGGGGCCGCAGTGCAAACGGCCCCGCACGTCCAGGCGCGCAGGGTCCAGCAGGCGCACGCCCTGGGCCATCAGCGCCTGGGCCTGGCGCCACTGCAGGGCGCGTTCGAGCTCGGCCAGCTGCGCCGGGCTGTTCACGCCGGCCACCTCGGTCGGGTCCTGGGTGAGCTGGGTGAGCACCGGCACGCCCGCGTCCACGGCCATGCGCACCACATCGGTCAGGTAGTACTCCTGCTGGGCGTTGTCGTTGCGCAGCGCGGCCAGCCAGGGCTTGAGCAGGCGGGTGGGCACGGCCATGATGCCGCTGTAGATCTCGCGGATGCGGCGCTGCGCGTCGGTGGCGTCTTTGTGCTCGACGATGGCGCGCACCTGCCCCTGGTCATCGCGCACGATGCGGCCATAGCCGCTGGGGTCGTCCAGCTCGACGGTCAACAAGGCCAGGTGCTGGCCGGCGCAGGTGGCCAGCAGGGCTTGCAAGGTCTCGGGCCGGGTCAGCGGGACATCGCCCGAGAGGATGACGACGGTGCCATCGTCGGGCAGATGGGGCACGGCCTGCTGCACCGCATGGCCGGTGCCCAGCTGCGGCATCTGGCGCGCAAAGGCCGGCACGCTGGGGCGGTGGCTGCGCAGCCAGGTCTCGACGGCCTCGGCCTCGTGGCCGGTGATGACCACCACCTGGCGCGCCTGCAACTGCTGCGCGGTGTCCAGCACATGCGCCACCATGGGCTTGCCGCCCACAGGGTGGAGGACCTTGGGTAGACTGGACTTCATGCGCGTACCTTTGCCAGCAGCCATGATGACCACGTCCACGATTTGCGATGCGAGGGCGGTGTTCATGCACCCGATTATCCGCCAGCACCCGCTGCGTGCCTGGTTGCAGCGGGGACTGGGGCTGCTGATGCTGGCGGGCCTGCTGGGCCTGGGCGGCTGCAGCATGGTGGGCTTGGGCTATGGCCAGGCCGACCGCTGGATGGGCTGGTGGCTTGGCCGCGAGCTGTCGCTGGTGAGCGAGCAGCGCGAGGTGCTGGCCCCGGCCCTGACGGCGCTGCTGCGCTGGCACCGGCAACACGAGCTGCCGGTCTTGCTCGAACAACTCAACCGCGCGCAGGCGCTGGCCGCGCAGGACGTGACGGCCGCCCAGGTGTGCGCGGTGTGGGACGCGGTCAACGACTCGCTCGACCGCAGCGCGCAACAGGCGGCGCGCCTGCTGGCCCCGGCCCTGCGCGGGCTGGGCCCGGACCAGTTGGCGCATTGGCAGCGCCAGCGCGAGAAGGCGATGCAAAAGTGGCAACAGGAATGGCAGTTGGGCACGCCCGAGGCCCGCCAGGCCGCCCGCGAGGAGCGCGCGCTCAATCGCCTGCGCGAGAACTACGGCCGCTGGGAGGGGGCGCAAGCGCGCGCCCTGCCGGCGCAACTGGCGCAAGGCAACTGGTCGGTCGAGCAGGCCTTGGCCGATCGGCGCCACAACGAGGCCTTGCTGCTGCGCGGGCTGCAAGGCCTGCAGACGCCGGGGCTGGACGAGGCGGGCGCAGCGGCCTTGGTGCAGGGGATGTGGCGGTCGTTTCGCTGGCCGGCACGCCAGAGCCTTGCGCCGCAGCAGCAGGCCTGGCAGCGCCAGCAATGCGTCCGGCTGGCCGAGTGGCACGCGTCGGCCAACGCCACGCAGCGTCAGCACTTGCAGCAGCGCCTGCGCGGCTGGGCACAGGACCTGGGGGGACAGGTGGCGGGGCGCTGATGGCGCCCGCTTGAGCGCGTTGGGCCTCAGCCCTGCTGCAGCGAATCCCACATGGCCTTGTCGCGCTCGGCGGTCCAGATGCGGGGATGCTTGATGCCGCTGGCCTCGTCGTAGGCGCGGGTCACGTCAAAGGGCAGGCAGTGCTCGTAAATAAAGACCTGGCCAAAGATCGGGTCCATGGATTGGCGGGTGTGGGCCATGGCGGCCTTGAGGTCCATGCCAGCGGCCACGGCTTCCTGCGCACAGCGGTAGAGGGTCTCGACCCAGCGCTTGGTGTAATCGAGCGCCTTGTTCACCTGGTCCGGGCCACGCATGGCCTCGCCCCGGCCGGGCACGATGGCGTGTGCGCCCAGGGCACGCAGGGCCTCCAGGGTGGCCGGCCACTCTTGCAACTGGGCGTCGCCGGTATAGACGCCGGCCTCGTACTCGACCAGATCGCCGCTGAAGAGGACTTTTTCGGATTCGACCCAGGCGATGGTGTCGCCCTTGGTGTGGCCCGGGCCCGGGTGCCAGATCTGCACCACCACGCCGCCCAGGTTGATGGACAGCTTGCCCGGCACCTCGCCACGGGTGGGGTCGCCCCCGCCCACGACCATGGTCGGCCAGGTCAGGCCGGGGATGCTGTCGGCGCCACGGAAGAGGCGCGGGAAGCGCTCCATCTCGCTCTTCATGTCCTGCGCGCCGCGCTCCTGGATCAGGTCCAGCGTGCCCTGGCTGGCAATGATCTCGGTCGCGCCTTCTTGCGCGTAGGCATAGGCGCCCAGCACGCGCACGGCATGGTAGTGCGTGAGCAGCACGTACTTGATGGGCTTGTCGCTCACGGTGCGGATCTTGCGGATCAGGTCTTGCGCCATGGCCGGGGTGGCGGTGGCGTCGCTCACCAGGATGAAGCGGTCGCCAATGATCACGCCCGAATTGGGGTCGCCTTCGGCGGTGTAGGCCCAGCAGTGCTCGCTCAGGCGTTCGAAGGTGATCTTCTTGTCGGCCAGATCGGCTTGGCTGGCAAAGGCTTTGGACATGCGGGGCTCCGTGGAAAAAGTCAGATTTTACCTAAACGTAACGAATTACGCATTGTTGAATTTCAGGCGTTTTGCAGGCCATGCTCGAGCATGGCCACCACCTCGTCGGCAAAGGCGGCGTAGCTCAGCGGCCCCCCGGGGCGCAACCAGGTGAAGGTCCAGTTGATCATGCCCAGCAGCATCATGGTCACCGCGGTGGGGTTGCTGCGGCGCAGGCGCTCGGGGTAGGCGCGCTCCAGAAAGCGGGTCATGGCGGCGATCACATCGCGCTGGCGGCCACGGATCAGCTCGCGCGGCTCTTCGCTCAGGAACTTGGTGTCGTTGAGCAAGGCGGCGTGGCGCGTGGCCGAGCTTTCGTACTCTTGCAAAAAGGCACGCACCAGGGCGTGCAAGGTGGCGCGGTCATCGAGCTTCTGGCGCTGGGCCTGCGCCTCGGTCTGCGCGATCAGGGCCAGCAGGCGCTGGGTGTGGCGGTCCAGCAGGTCAAACAGGATCGCGTCCTTGCTCTCGTAGTAGTGGTACAGCCGCGCCTTGGAGGTGCCGCAGGCGCTGGCGATGTCGTTCATGCTGGCCGCGGCAAAGCTGCGTTCGGCAAAGCACTGCGCCGCGGTGTCGAGGATCGCGTCGCGTTTGAGGTCGTGGTTGGCGGAGCGGGGTCGGGCCATGCGCAAAAAAAGGGGTTCAGCGACCGGCCACCATGCGGCGGCCCACGTCGGCAAAGAGGTAGATCTCTTCGATGTTTTTGGGATGGCGCCAGCGCACCTGCTCGCGAAATTGCCCGAGGCGCACCACCACCAGCTGCTCGCTGGGCACCACGATCACGTACTGACCCTGGTGGCCTTGCAGAAAGTAAAAAGGCGCCGAGTGGTCGGGGTCCATCCACAGGCTGTGGCCGTAAAAGCGCGCCTGCGGCAGCGGGGTGCGCATGCGCTCGACAAAGGCCGCAGGCAGCAGGGGCTTGCCCTGCCACTGGCCGTTTTGCAGCAGCAGCTGGCCAATGCGCGCCATGTCGCGCGCGTTGATGTGCAGGCAGCAATAGGCCAGCTCCATGCCGCCTTGTTCGCGCGGGCGGTCCAGGCTCCAGCTGGCGGGCTGCGACATGCCCAGCGGCTGCCAGAAGCGGCGCGAGAGGTATTCCGACAAGGTCAGGCCCGGCGACTTGGCCGCCAGCGCGCGCTGCAGGGCAATCGCCAGCACCTGGGTCGAGGCGCTGGAATACTCCCAGCGCTCACCGGGAGGGCCCTCAAAGCCCTGGCCCAGCACGGTGGCCTGCGCATCGCGGCCAAAGTACAGCTCGGTGGTCTTGTTCAGGGGCAGGTAGTAGTTCTCGTCCCACTCGTGGCCCGAGGTCATGGCCGACAGCTGCGCCAGCGTGGCCCGTTGGCCCAGCGGGTGCTTGGCGTACTCGGGCAGGTAGCGGCCAATGGGGGCGTCAAAGCTCTCGATCAGGCCGTCCTGCTCGGCCGCGCCCGCCAGCATGGTGACGATGGACTTGGCCATCGAGAAGCTGTTGGTGGCGCTGGTGGGGCCATAGGGCGCGAAGTAGCTCTCGTGCACGATCTCGCCGCGGTGCACCACCACAAAGGCGGCCGAGCCGTGCTTTTGCAGGTAGTGGCGGGTCTCGGGCGGCAGCTCGGCGGGCTGCTTGCTCACGGCCCAGGGCTGCACCGCGCCGTTGGCCACCTTGGCCTGCGCAAAATCAGGGGCGTCGTCGATGTGGGCGGTGCGGTGGCCTTGCAGATAGGTCAGTTGCAGGGCGCGCCAGATGTAGCCGTGCCCGGCCAGTTGCAGCCAGGCCGCGCCCAGCAGTCCCAGCACCAGCAGGGTCAGCACGATGCGTTTGAGGGCTTTCATGAGCAGCTCCAGGGCAGGTGGCCTCAGATGGGCCAGACCACGCCATTGTCATTGAGGATGGCATCGAGCGGCAGGTCGTGCGGCTCGGGCTCGAAGTCGTCGACAAAGCCCTGCGTGTAGCCCAGGCCCACGGTGAAGGGGCTGGGCTGCAAGGTGGCCAGGGTGCGGTCGTAAAAGCCCCCGCCATAGCCCAGGCGATAGCCCCCTGGCCCGTAGCCCACACAGGGCACAAACAGCAAGGTGGGCACCACCACCTCGGTGTCCTTGGGTTTGGGGATGCCGTAGGCGTCCTCCTCCATGGGGCAGCCGGGGTACCAGACGTGAAAGGTCAGGGTCTTGTGCTGCTTGTCGACCACCGGCAGGCCAATGCGCCGGCGCTGCGGCTCGTCGAGCAGCTCGCCGTCTTCTTTCCAGCGGTGCAGCGCGGGCAGCGGATCGAACTCGCCTTTGATGGGCCAGTAGGCGCCGATCACGGTGTCGGGGCGGCCCACCAGCCAGATGCGCATGACCTGCTGCAGCGCGGTGGCGCGCTCGAGCCGGTCCGGAAGATTCATCCGGGCATCAATCAGGGCCTTTCGCAAGGCTTTTTTGGCGTCCGCTTTGTCCATAATCCTGCCTTATGCTGTGGACCTCCATTCTGACACTCCTGACCGCTCCGGCGGCACGCCGCGCCAGCGTTCTGGCTCTTGGGCTTTGGGTGGCCCTGCCAAGCCCGGCGCAAAGCCGTGCGGAAGACGCGCTGCAAGACATGCAGCAGGCCTTCCGGCGCATGGACCGGGCGCGCCTGACGCAGGCCCTGCCCCAGGTGCGCGGCCATGTGCTGGAGCCCCTGGCGGCCTACTGGGAGCTGCGCGCGCGCCTGGACACGGCCAGCGAGGGCGAGATCCAGGGCTTTTTGCAACGCCACGCCGGCAGCTACTACGAGGACCGGCTGCGCAACGACTGGCTGCTGCAGCAGGGCCGGCGGCGCGACTGGTCGACGGTGGCGGCCGAATACCCCCGCTACCGCATGCGCGACGACCGCGAGCTGGCCTGTTACGCGCTGGCCGCCGACGCCATCTTGCAGCGGCGCGATGTGACCGCCGAGGCGGTGCGTCTGTGGCACAGCCAGCGCGAAGCCGATGACGGCTGCACCTGGCTCATCGACCACCTGCACACCAGCCGCAAGATCGAGCCCCTGGTCTTGTGGAAAAAGGCCCGGCTGGCCGTCGAGGCCAACCGGCCGGCCGCCGCCCGCGCCGCGGTCGACATCGAAACGCCCAAGCTCTCGGCCCAGGTGGCGCCGATCATGGAGAGCCCGCAGCGCTACCTGGACAAGCGCATTGGCGCCATCACCCGCAACCAGCGCGAGCTGGCCACGCTGGCCCTGGTGCGCCTGGCCACGCAGGACCCGCAGGCCGCGGCCAGCTTGCTGGACAAGCGCTGGCAGGTCTCGCTCAATGCAGAAGAGCGCAACTGGGTCTGGGGCGTGATCGGCAAGCAGGCCGCGCAAAAACTGATGCCCGAGGCCGACGACTACTTTGCCAAGGTGGGCAAGCCCAGCGATCTGAACGACGACCTGCTGGGCTGGATGGTGCGCGCGGCGCTGCGGGGGGGACGCTGGGCCCTGGTCTCGCGCGCCTACGAGGCCATGAGCGAGGGCGCACGGCGCGATCCGACCTGGGCCTATTGGCAGGGGCGTGCGCTGGTGGCCACCGCCAACACCTTGCCGCTGGCGCAGGCCGAGGCGCAGCGCCAGCAAGCGCAGGCGCTGTGGCGCGAGATCGCCAGCATGCGCGGCTTTTACGAGCAGCTGGCGATGGAGGAATTGGGCCTGCCGCTGGCGGTGCCCGAACGACCCGCCGCGCCGACGGCCGAAGAGCGGGCGGCCGCACTGGCCAACCCGGGCCTGCAACGCGCCCTGGCGGCCATTGCCATCGGCTTGCGGCCCGAGGGGGTGCGCGAGTGGAACTACAGCACCAACCTGCACACCCCCGGCGGCATGAACGACCGCGAGCTGCTGGCCGCGGCCGAGCTGGCCTGCCAGCGCGAGGTGTTTGACCGCTGCATCAACACCAGCGAGCGCACGCGCGGCGTGATCGACCTGGCCCAGCGCTTTCCGATGCCCATGCGCGAGATCGTGGTGCGCCGCGCCAACGCCATTGGCCTGGACCCGGCCTATGTGTACGGGCTGATCCGCCAGGAAAGCCGCTTCATCATGGACGCGCGCTCGCATGTGGGCGCTTCGGGCCTGATGCAGGTCATGCCGGCCACCGCGCGCTGGACCGCCAAAAAAATCGGCCTGACGCAGTTCCAGCCGCATCAGATCACCGACAAGGAAATCAATGTGCAGATTGGCACCGGCTACCTGAAGATGGTGCTCGATGATTTTGAGGGCTCGATGGCCATGGCCACCGCCGCCTACAACGCCGGGCCCAGCCGGCCGCGCGCCTGGCGCAACGGCCCGGTGCTGGACGGCGCGATCTGGGCCGAGAACATCCCGTTTTCGGAAACGCGCGACTACGTGAAAAAGGTGCTGGCCAACACCACCAGCTATGCCGCGCTGATCACCGGCACGCCGCAGTCGCTCAAGGCGCGGCTCGGTCGCGTGGGACCGCGGGCGGCGGGCACCAGCACGCCCAACGAAGAGCTGCCCTGAGGCCTGGCGCCCCGGTCGACGCCTGGGGCGCTCAGGCGCTGGGGCCGACCATGCGGTCGAGGTTGCGCTGGATTTGCTGCTCGATCATCTGGGCGTAGGCGCCCAGCAAAAAGCCCAGGTGGATGTCGACGCAAAAATGCTCGGCCGACACCTTCATCAAGCCCTTGACGCCCATGCGCTCAAAGTGGATCTGGTCCTCGGTCTCGCCGGGCTCGTGGCGGCAGGTCATGCCGTACTCGTCTTTCGCTTCCAGCTGCCACTGCTGGGCCAGCTCGCGCGCGCGGGCCAGGCCCAGTTGGTGGGGGCGCTCGATGTGGATGTCGGTCATGGCTTGGGGCTTTCTGCAAGGGGTTCTGCGGCGCACACCTGCACCGCACAGTCGTAGAAGACGGGCGCGCGGCCCAGATCGGTCAGGCGCTGGCTGGTCAGCTCGTTGACATTGGTGCCGCGCGGCCCGAGCTTGCGCCACCACACGCCCAGGCCATGGACCACGCCGGGGCGGGCCCGCTGGCTCAGGTGCACCGCGCAGTGGTAGCTGCCCCGGTCGTTGAACACGCGCACCAACTGGCCGTGTTGCAGGCCGCGCGCGGCGGCGTCGTCCGGGTGCATCTCGAGCAGGGGCTCGCCCTCGATGTCGCGCAGGCTGCGCACATTGACAAAGCTGGAGTTGAGGAAGTTGCGCGCGGGCGGCGAGATCATCGCCAGCGGGTGGCGCGCGTCGGGCAACTCGTGGTTGGGCACATGGTCGGGCAAGCCATCGAGGCCCTGATCGGCCAGGCGCTGGCTGAAGAACTCGCAGCGCCCCGACGGGGTGGGAAAGCCCCCTTGGGCAAACGGCGCGTCGGGCACGGGCAGGCTGGCAAAGCCGTGCGCCAGCAGGGTCGCAAAGTCCTGCTCGTCGCCGATCGCCTGGCGGCACAGCTGCTCGTCGCTGTCGGCAAAGCACGGGTCGTCAAAACCCATGGCGCGCGCCAGGCGGCGAAAGATCTCGGTGTTGGGCAGGCTCTGGCCCAGCGGCGCGATGGCCGGGCGGTTGAGCAGCACATCGGTGTGGCCGTAGCTCAAATGGATGTCCCAGTGCTCGAGCTGGGTCGAGGCGGGCAGCAGCAGGTCGGCGTAATCGGCGGTGTCGGTCTGGAAGTGCTCCAGCACCACGGTGAACAGGTCCTCGCGCGCAAAGCCCTGCACCACGCGCGGCGACTCGGGCGCCACCGCCACCGGGTTGCTGTTGTAGACCACCAGGGCCTCGATGCGCGGCCCAAAAGCGGCGTCACCAGGGTGGCACAAGGCGTCGCCAATGGTGCTCATGTTGACGGTGCGCGGGCGCCGCTCGCCCAGCAGATCGGGGCGCTGCAAGCGGTGCTTGTTGACCTTGAACCAGCCCGAACTCGAGAGCAGCAGGCCGCCGGCCGGATGGCGCCAGGCGCCCGTCAGCGCGGGCAGACAGGCCACCGCGCGCACCGCGTTGCCGCCCCCGTGCACGCGCTGCATGCCGTAGTTCAGGCGGATGGCCGCCGGGCGGGTCTGGCCCCAGTCGCGCGCCAGGCGCTCGATTTGCGCGACCGGCACGCCGCAGACCTCGGCCGCGCGTGCTGGCGGCCACTGCAGGGCCCGCTCGCGCAACGCGTCCCAGCCCAGGGTGTATTGGGCGATGTAGTCGTGGTCCAGCCAGTCGTGCACGATCAGCTCGTGCATCACGGCCAGGGCCAGGGCCGCGTCGGTGCCGGGGCGCAGGGCGATGTGCTCGTCGCACTTGTCGGCTGTCTCGCTGCGCCGCGGGTCGATGCACACCAGGCGCGCGCCACGTCGGCGGGCCTCTTGCGCCAGGCGCCAGAAATGCAGGTTGCTGGCAATCGAGTTGCTGCCCCAGATCAGGATCAGGCGCGAGTCGGCAAAGTTGGCCACCTTCATGCCGACCTTGTTGCCCAGGGTGTGGACCAGGGCCTCGCTGCCGGCCGAGGCGCAGATGGTGCGGTCCAGCAGCGAGGCGCCCAGGCGGTGGAAAAAGCGCGCGGCCATGGACTCGCCCTGCACCAGGCCCATGGTGCCGGCGTAGCTGTAGGGCAGGATGGCCTCGGGCTGGCGCGCGGCGATCTCGCCCAGGCGCGTGGCCGCCAGGGCAATGGCCTCGTCCCAGCCGATGGGCTCAAAGCGCGCGCCCGGGCCCTTGGGCCCCACCCGGCGCATGGGCTGCAGCAGGCGCTCGGGGTGGTGCGTGCGCTCGGCGTAGCGCGAGACCTTGGTGCACAGCACCCCGGCCGTGGGGGCATGCTCGGGGTTGCCCTGGACCCGGATCACCCGGCCATCCTGCACCGTGCTGATCAGGGCGCAGGTGTCGGGGCAGTCGTGCGGGCAGGCGCCGCGCACCTGGCGCGGGCCGGTCGAATCGGTAGGGGCCGCCGTGGCGGCATCAAGCGTGGACGCGTTCATGCCGCCATTGTGCGCCAGCGCGGCGCCGCTGCCATGACCGCACACCCCACAATGCCTAGGGTCGTCCCGGCTGACAGGCGCCGGTGCTTCGCGCTAGACTGATCGCATGAAGCTCATCGATTCCATCGTCACCCAGGCGGGCCAGATCGCCAGCATCCGGCGCGACATCCATGCCCATCCCGAACTGTGTTTTGAAGAGGTCCGCACCGCCGACGTGGTCGCGCAGTGCCTGACCGATTGGGGCATTCCCATCCACCGGGGGCTGGGCAAGACCGGCGTGGTGGGCATTGTGCATGGCCGCGACAACGGTGCCTGCGGCCGCGCGGTGGGCCTGCGCGCCGACATGGACGCGCTGCCGATGCAAGAGTTCAACACCTTTGAACACGCCAGCCGGCACCAGGGCAAGATGCACGCCTGCGGCCACGACGGCCACACGGCCATGCTGCTCGCAGCCGCCCGGCACCTCGCGAGCCATCGTAATTTCGACGGCACGGTGTACCTCGTGTTCCAGCCGGCGGAGGAGGGCGGCGCCGGCGCGCTCGAGATGATCAAGGACGGCCTGTTCGACCGCTTCCCGATGGAGGCGATCTTCGGCGCGCACAACTGGCCGGGCCTCGGCGTCGGGCAGTTCGCGCTGTGCCCGGGGCCCACCTTCGCCTCGAGCAACGAATTCCGGATCACCATCCGCGGCAAGGGCGCGCACGCGGCGATGCCGCACAACGGCATCGACCCGGTGCCGGCCGCCTGCCAGATGGTGCAGGCCTTCCAGAACATCCTGACGCGCAACAAGCATCCCCTCGACACGGGCGTGATCTCCGTGACAAAGATCCACGCCGGCGAGGCCGTCAACGTCGTGCCGGACGAGTGCGTCGTCGAAGGCACGGTCCGCACCTTCACCGGCGACGTGCTCGATCTGATCGAGCGGCGCATGCGCACGATCGCCGAGGCCACCTGCGCCGCGTTCGAAGCGCAATGCGAGTTCGAATTCCGGCGCCAGTACCCGGCCACGGTCAATCACGTGGCCGAGACCGATTTTGTCCGCCGCACGCTCGGCGAACTCGCCGGGCCACAGAATGTGGTGGAATTCCGGCCGACCATGGGCGCCGAGGATTTCAGCTACTTCCTGCAGCAGAAGCCCGGCTGCTATTTCCTGATCGGCAACGGTGACGGCGCGCATCGTGCGGCCGACCACGGCGGCGGGCCGTGCATGCTGCACAACCCCAGTTATGACTTCAACGACGAACTGATCCCGGTCGGGGCCTCGATGTGGACGCACGTCGCGGAGCGCTGGCTGGCCCGCACGGCGATCACGGCGCCGGGGGCGAAGGCGTGACCGGCGCAGCCGGATCGCCCGGGGTCGCCGCCCCACGCAAGAAGAGTTTCCTGGACACCGTCGAGCGCGTCGGCGACCGGCTGCCCGACCCGGTCCTGATTTTCGTCTGGCTGATCATCGTGGTCATCGCGCTGAGCGCGGTGGGCGCCGCCGCGGGCTGGTCTGCGGTCAATCCGGTGACCAAGGCGACGCTCAACGCCACGAGCCTGCTGTCGAGCGCGAACCTCGAGCGGCTGTTTGTCGACATGCCGCGGACACTGACCGGCTTCGCGCCGCTCGGCTACGTGCTGCTGGTGATGCTCGGCGCGGGCATCGCCGAACGCACCGGCCTGTTCGGCGCGGCGATGCGTTCG
>JBEBDJ010000225.1:0-18451 GCA_041157045.1 Pseudomonadota bacterium | reverse complement strand
GGCCTGGTCAAGCCTTTGTTTTTGCCCACGCCGCAAGCGGTGATCGGCAAGTTCATCTCGGTCTCGACCGAGGGCTTTGCCGGCTCCACCTTGTGGGAGCACACCGCCATCAGCCTGATGCGTGTGTTTGGCGCCTTCGCGCTGGCCTGTCTGACCGCCATTCCGATTGGTGTGATGATGGGCGTGAGCCGGGTGGCGCGCGGTATCTTTGATCCGCCCATCGAGTTCTACCGCCCGCTGCCGCCATTGGCCTACCTGCCCATGGTCATCATCTGGTTTGGCATTGGCGAATTCTCCAAGGTCTACCTGATCTACCTGGCCATCTTCGCGCCGATGGCGATTGCCGCGCGTTCGGGCGTTCGCTCGGTCTCGATCGAGCAGATCCACGCCGCTTACTCCATGGGGGCCAGCCGCACCCAGGTGATCTGGCATGTGATCCTGAAGTCGGCGCTGCCCGAGATCTTCACCGGCATGCGCATCGGCATCGGGGTGGGCTGGACCACGCTGGTGGCGGGCGAGATGGTGGCGTCCAACATGGGCCTGGGCTTTATGGTGCTGAACGCGGCCGAGTTCCTGGCCTCGGACGTGGTGATCATGGGCATCATCGTGATCGGCCTGTTTGCGTTTGTGTTTGACCTGCTCATGCGTCACCTGGAAAAGGTCCTGGTGCCCTGGAAGGGCAAGGTCTGAGCCCAGGGCGGCTCTGCGGCGTGCATGCGCAGCACGCCGCCCCAGTCTCTGTGCTTTGAACGGATGATGGACGGCCCCCCAGCGGGGCCGTCAGCGCATGCTGCGCAGCACCTCGGCCAATTGGGCAATGCCCTGGTCGATGTCCTGGCTGGGAATGGACTGGTAGCCCAGGCGGATGTAATTGGCCGGCGGGGTGCTGGCCAGAAAGAACACATCGCCCGGCTCGATCAGCACATCCAGCGCGGCGGCGCGCCGCGCGAGTTCTTCGGCGTGCACCGTGTCGGGGATGCGCACCCAAAGCGCCCCCCCGCCGCTGACGGGCACCGCCTGGCATTCGGGCATGTGGCGCGCCAGCGCCCCCACCAGCACCTCGTGGCGTTCGCGCTGCGCCTGCGCCAGGCGGCGCAGCTGCGCGTCGTAATGGCCCAAGGAGATGAACATGGCCAGCGTGCGCTGGATGAAGGTGGAGGGGTGGCGCAGCATCAGGCGGCGCAGGGCGCGCAACTGCTCGATCAGCGCCGGGGCGGCCACGATGTAACCAATGCGCAGGCCCGGGGCCAGGCTTTTGGAGAGCGAGCCGATGTAAATCACCCGGTCGTGCCGGTCCATGCTCTTGAGCGCCGGGATCGGGTCGCCCTCAAAGCTGTTCTCGCTTTCGTAGTCGTCCTCGATGATCACAAAGTCGTGCGCCTGCGCCATCTGCAGCAGTGCCTCGCGCCGCTGGCGCGGCATGGTCACGCCGGTGGGGCACTGGTGACTCGGTGTGGTGTAGACGTAGTCGATCTGTTGCAGTTGCGGCTGCAGCGGCAGGCCGTGCGCGTCGACGGGCAGGCCCACGATGTTGGATGTGCGGCTGCTGAAGATGTTGCGCGCGTCGGGGTAGCAGGGGTCTTCGACCGCCACCGCGGTCCCCTCGCGCATGAGCAGGTCGGCCACCATGTACAGCGCATGCTGGGCACCCACGGTGATGATCAGCTCGTCGCTGTTGGCCCAGACGCCACGTCGCGGCAGGATCTTGGACTGGATTTGCTGAATCAGCGATTCATCGTCGCGGGTGATCAGGTCGGGCGCCCATTTGCGGATGTCGAGCACGCTCAGCGCCTTCATGCAGCACTCGCGCCACGCCGATGTGGGGAACAGCTCCTTGTCGAACTGGCCGTACAGAAACGGATAGCGAAAGGACTGCCAGTCGGTGGGTTTGACGATGCTGCGATGCGCGGTGGGCTGCAGGCACAGGCGCGGGCCCCAGTCGGTTTTGGCGTCGCTGTTGACCGCCGCGCCACTGGCGGGAGGTGAGCTGCTCACGCGGCCGCGCTGGAACTCGGGGTTGACAAAATGGCCGCGCCGCTGGTGGCTGATCAGAAAGGCCTCTTCGGTCAGCTGCTGGTAGGCCAGCACCACGGTGATGCGGCCAATGCCCAGCTCTTCGGACAGCTTGCGGCTTGAGGGCACCGGCTCGTTGAGCGGCAGGATGCCGGCGTGGATGGCGTCCACCAGCATGGCGCGCACCTGCCCTTGCAGGCTCAGGCCCTCTCGGCCCGAGCGCTGGAACAGCTCATTCCACATGGCACCGTTGATGGGTCTGCTCATAAAGCCTTAGCGGGAAATGTCACCCGGCAATTGTGAGGCCTGCGGGCGGGTCATGGGTCAAGCCCGCAGCAGCCCAATGCACAGCAGCACCAGTGCCGCCATCCAAAGGGTCTCGATCAGCAACAGGGCAAACGGCCGCCAGCCCGCCTGGGCCAGTTGTGCAAACGAGGTCTTCATGCCCAGCGCGCCAATGGCCAGCACCAGGCACCCGCGCGATAGATCACCCATGGTGTGCTGGGCTTGGGTGGGCAGCCAACCCAGTGAGTTGATGGCGACCAGCGCCACGAACAGCCACAAGAACCAGGGCAACAGGCCCGGGCTAGCGGCTTCGTGGTCCTGCGCCAGCAGGGCGCGCTCGCGACGGAACACCGCCGCGATCACCGCCACCACCAGCGCCAGCATCGACACCCGGAACAGTTTGACGATGGTGGCGATGTCGCCCGTGGCCTGGTCAATCGTGTAGCCCGCGCCCACCACCTGCGCCACGTCGTGGATGGTGCCGCCCAGAAACAGGCCGCCCAGCGCTGGGGGCAGGCCCAGGGCGCGCACGAGCAGGGGATACAGCACCATGGCCACGGTCGAGAGCACCGTCACCGTGACGACCACCATGAGGGTGCTGCGGTCGCTGTCGCGCTCACGCGGGAGCACCGCCGAAATCGCCAGCGCGGCGGAGGCGCCGCATATGGCCACCGCGCCGCCGCTGAGCACGCCTTGCGCGCGGCTCATGCCCATTTTCTGGCCCAGCCAGGTGCCCAGCAGCAAGGTGCTGAGCACGGCCAGCACCACCACGGCGGCGGTTTGCCAGCCCAGGCCCATGATCTGCTCGGCGGTGATGCGTGCGCCCAAGAGGCCCACCCCCAGGCGCAGCACACCGCGCGCGCAAAAATCCAAGCCTTGGCGGATGCGGCCGTCATGGCTCAAAAAATGAAAAGCCACGCCAAAGAAGAGCGCGTAGAGCAGGGTGGGGCCGCCATGGGATTGCGCCACAAAGCTGGCCGACAAGGCCACCAGCAAGGCCAGCGCGCTGCCCGGCAGGCGCGCCATCCAGGGCAAGAGGCGCCAGCCCGGGGCCAGCCAAGGGCTCTCTTGTCGAACGCCCATGGGTGCGTTGCTCATGCCGCCCGCCCCAGGGGATGGTCGTGGCGGCTCTTGAGCGCGGCCAAGGCGCACGAGGCGATGCGGCTGTCCACCGAGTCCGAGCGGCTGGTCAGGATGACCGGCACCTTCATGCCCAGCACCACGCCGGCGCAATCGGCCTGCGCCATGTAGACCAGCTGCTTGTAAATCATGTTGCCCGCTTCCAGATTGGGCACCAGCAGCACATCCGGGTGACCGGCCACGCTCGAGACAATGCCCTTGTTCTGCGCCGACTCCACCGAGATGGCGTTGTCGTAGGCCAGGGGGCCGTCAAACACACCGCCGTTGATCTGGCCGCGCTCGGCCATCTTGCACAGCGCGGCCGCGTCGATGGTGCCCGGGATGGCCGGGTTGACCGTCTCGACCGCCGACAGCACCGCCACCCGCGGCACCGCGATGCCGATGGCGCGCGCCAGGTCGATGGCGTTTTGCGCAATGTCGCGCTTGTCCATCAGCGTGGGCGCGATGTTGACCACGCAATCGGTGATCAGCAGCGGCCGGTCCATCTGGGGCATGTCCAGCACAAACACATGGCTGGCGCGTCGCTCGCCGCGCAGTCCCGACTCGCGGGCCACCGCGGCGGCCAGCAGGTCGTCGCTGTGCAGGCTGCCCTTCATCAGGGCCGCGCAGTCGCCGTCGCGGCACAGGGCTGCCGCCCGCAAGGCTGCCTGGCGTGGCTCATCGGGCGTGTCGAGCATGGGCAAGCCCGCCAGCGACAGGCCCGCTGGTGCCGCCGCGGCTTCGATGCGCGCGCGCGGGCCCACCAGCACAGGCTCGATGAGGCCTTGCGCTGCGCCTTGCAGGCAAGACTGCAGCGTGCTGGCGTCGCAGGGATAGGCCACGGCCACACGGATGGGGCCGGCCTGGCGCGCCCGCGTGAGCAGCTGCGCCAGATGGGGGTGCGGCACCGCGGCCGCGGAACGGGAATCAGGGCTCATGGCAAGGTCCGGAACACGAGCAAGGAGCAAATCGTCCGGTGGTCGCCACCCAGGGCAGCGACCACCGGGCAGGCGGGACTCAGACGTAGTCCTTGTATTTGTCCAGATAGCGCACCGGCTTGCTGAGCGCGTCGCGGCGGAAAGGGTCGCCCAGCTCGCGGGTGCACATGATCTCGATCACGCAGGTCTTGCGCTCGTTCATCTGCATGTCGATCGCTTTTTGCAGCGCCGGGCCCACGTCCTCCAGGCGGTCGACCACGATGCCCTCGGCGCCCATGGCCTTGGCAATGCCGGCAAAGCTCTCGCTGTCGAGCTCGCCCGCCACAAAGCGGCGGTTGTAGAAATCGACCTGGTTCTTCTTCTCGGCGCCCCACTGTCGGTTGTGGAAGACGACCGCGGTGACCGGGATGTCGTGGCGCACGGCGGTCATGATCTCGACCATGCTCATGCCCCAGGCGCCGTCGCCTGCGTAGGCAATGGCCGGGCGGTCTTGCGCTGCGCACTTGGCGCCGATGATGGTGGGCAGGGCGTAGCCGCAGTTGCCAAAGCTCATGGGCGCGAAGAAGCTGCGCGGCTCGTCAAAACGCAGGTAGCTGTTGGCCACCGAGTTGATGTTGCCAATGTCGGTCGAGACCATCACGCGCGGCGGCATGGCCTTTTCCAGCTCGCGCAGCACCTGGCGCGGGTGCAGGTATTGGCCCCCGGTGGGCGTGCGCTCGCCTTCGGCCTCGGCAATCATGTCCAGGCTATAGGGGTCGCGCTCGTGCGTCCAGGCGTCCAGCTCGGCTTCCCAGGCGGCCTTCTCGGCCGCGATGGTGGCGGCACGTTCGGCCTTGTTGCCGTCGCAGGCCAGCGTTTTCTGGGCGATGCGCTCGGTCAGCGCTTTGGCCACCGCCTTGGCGTCGCCGTGGATGCCCACGTGGATCTTCTTGACCAGGCCCAGGTTGGTGTGATCGGCCTCGACCTGGATGATCTTGGCGTTCTTGGGCCAGTAGTCCATGCCATGCTGGGGCAGGGTGCCAAACGGCCCCATGCGCGAGCCCAGCGCGATCACCACATCGGCCTGCGCGATCAGCTTCATGGCGGCCTTGGCGCCCTGGTAGCCCAGCGGGCCGGCCCACAGCGGGTGCTTGGCCGGGAAGGCGTCGTTGCGCAGGTAACCGGTCACGACCGGCGCTCCCAGGCGCTCGGCCAGGGCCTGGCACTCGGCCACGGCATCGCCCATCACCACGCCGCCGCCGGCCAGAATGACCGGGAAGCGCGCCTGCGCCAGCAGCTCGGCCGCTGCGTTCAGGCTGTTCTCGCCGCCGGCGCCGCGCTCGACGCGCATCGGCTTGGGGATTTCGCACTGGATCTCGCCGTAAAAGTAGTCGCGCGGGATGTTCAGCTGGGTCGGGCCCATCTCGGAGATGGCGCGGTCAAAGCAGCGGGCGGTGAACTCGGCCATGCGCTTGGGATTGCACACATGGCCCTGGTACTTGGTGAACTCCTGGAACATCGGCAGCTGGTTGGCCTCCTGGAAGCCGCCCAGGCCCATGCCCATGGTGCCGGTCTCGGGGGTCACGATCACCACCGGGCTGTGCGCCCAATAGGCCGCGGCAATGGCGGTCACGCAATTGCTGATGCCAGGGCCGTTCTGGCCGATCACCACGCCATGGCGACCCGAGACGCGCGCATAGCCGTCGGCCATGTGGGCCGCGCCTTGCTCGTGCACCACCGGGATCAGCTTGATGCCGGCGGGGGCAAAAATGTCCATGGCGTCCATGAACGCCGAGCCCATGATGCCGAACATCTCGGTCACACCATTGGCCACCAGGGTTTCCACAAAGGCCTCGGAGGGGGTCATCTTCTGGACGCCTTCCACCACCTTGCGATTGTCGGTTGCAGTCATGCTGGTCTCCTGTTAAATATTGAACATCAGGTTTCGAAAAATGAAACTGATGGCGCAAGTCTAGGTCTTTCCTTCCTGGCTTGTCAACACAAATCTCTTTTTATGGAATAAATTGACTCGAAAAAAGAAATTTATTAAGATGGGCCCATGATGCAAGACCCCAGCCATCGACCGCCGGCCCGCCTGGACGGCGACACCCCCAACCTGCGCCTGTTTGCCCTGCTGGAGGTGATTGCGCGCCAGGACGCGCCCTTCACCTTGCAGGCCATGGTCCAGGAGACCGGCCTGCCCAAACCCACCCTGCACCGCATGCTGCAGCAGCTCGAGGGCGCGGGCATGCTGGCGCGCGAGGGCAATGGCCGCCATTACGGCACCGGTCAGCGCCTGATGCGCCTGGCCGAGAGCGTGCTGCTCAACAACACCACCCATGGTGCGCGCCATGCGGTGCTGCGCCAGCTGGTGGACGAGGTGGGCGAGAGCTGCAACCTGACGGCCTTCTCGGGCAGCGAGGTGCTGTACCTCGACCGCGTGGAGACCGCCGCGCCGCTGCGCTTTTACCTGCACCCTGGCTCGCGCGTGCCCGCGCACTGCTCGGCCACTGGCAAGCTGTTCCTGAGCCAGCTGTCGGCCTCGCAGCGGCGCCGCCTGCTTGGCGCGGTGCCGCTGGAGAAATTCACCGCCAACACACTGACCAGCACGCAGGACCTGGAGCAAGAGCTCGAGACGGTGCGGGCCCAGGCCTATGCTTTTGACAACGAGGAATTTTTGCCTGGCCTGCTGTGCCTGGGGGTGTTGGTGCCCTCGGCGCAAGGCCTCTCGAACATGGGGCTGGCGGTGCAGGCCCCGGTCATGCGCATGACGCGCGAGCGCGCGCTGGCCATCCTGCCCAGGCTGCGCCAGGCCGCCGAGGCCATGGCGCGCATCAACGACGAGTGCCCACCGGATGCCAGCGATGACGAGTGATCCTGCCCAACTGCCCGCCCCGCACTGGGTCGGTGTGCGCGATGTGTTTGGCCTGGACACCGACATGCAGGTGCCGGCTTTTGCGACCCGTGACGCGCTGGTCCCCGAGATCGATCCGGCCTATCGCCTCAACCCGCAGGCCACGCTGGCCATTCTGGCGGGCTTTGCGCACAACCGCCGTGTGGTGCTGCAAGGCCTGCATGGCACCGGCAAGTCCACCCACATCGAGCAGATTGCCGCGCGCCTGAACTGGCCTTGCGTGCGTGTGAACCTGGACGGCCACATCTCGCGCCTGGACCTGATCGGGCGCGACGCCATCGTGTTGCGCGAGGGCCAGCAGGTGACCGAGTTCCAGGAGGGCATGCTGCCCTGGGCGCTGCAGCGACCGGTGGCGCTGGTGTTTGATGAGTACGACGCTGGCCGGCCCGATGTGATGTTCGTGATCCAGCGCGTGCTCGAGCGAGAGGGGCGGCTGACCCTGCTCGACCAGAACCGCGTGATCGAGCCGCATCCCTTCTTCCGCCTGTTTGCCACCATGAACACCCTGGGGCAGGGCAATCTGAACGGCCTCTACCACGGCACCCAGTTGCTCAACCATGCGCAGCTCGACCGCTGGAGCCTGGTGGCCACGCTGGACTACCTGCCGCCCGAAGAAGAGGCGCGCATTGTGCTGGCGCGTGTGCCCGCCCTCGATCACCCGGCCGGGCATGCGCTGGTGCGGGCCATGGTGGCGCTGGCCGGGCTGACGCGCCAGGGCTTTGCGGTGGGCGATCTGACGCAGCTCATGTCGCCGCGCAGCGTCATCACCTGGGCCGAGAACAGCGTGATCTTTCAGCGCCCGGAGCTGGCCTTTCACCTGAGCTTTCTCAACAAGTGCGAGCCGGGCGAGCGGCGCGTGGTGCGCGAGTATTTTCAGCGCTGCTTTGGCCAGGACCTGCCCGATCTGGCCGACCCGGCCAGCGCGCTCCTGCATGGCCACTGAGGACGCATCGGCGCAGGCCCGGCAGGCGCTGCAGGCCCAGCTGGGCAGCGCCGTGCTGCGCGCCCTCAGCGGCGACGCCCGCCTGCAGTGGAGCGCCCACACCCTGTACCAAGGCACCGAGCCGCTGCCACTGCTCGCACCGCACCAGAGCGAGGTGCCCGACGATGCCCAGGGCCAGCGCGGTCTGCTGGACGGCGCGGCGCTGCGCCAGCGCCACAGCCAGGCTGATGGGCATGCGCGCATGGCCCCCACCGATCCGGTGGAGCACCTGGTCTTTGAGCTGCTGGAGCAGCTGCGGGTCGAGAGCCTGGCGCCGCCCGACTGGCCCGGGGTGCAGGCCAATCTGCGCCAGCGCTTTGAGGCCTGGGCGCAGGATTTTGTCGATTCCGGCCTGACCGAAACCAGCCTGGGCATCTTGCTGTTCACGGTGGCCATGTCGGCCTGGACACGGCTGACCGCGCACGAGGTGCCCGAGCGCATGGGCGACCTGATGGAGGCCACGCGCGCGCACCTGTCGCAGGCGCTGGGCCCATGCTGGCAAGGCCTGCGCCAGCACCGGCACGACCAGCAGGCCTACGCGCTGGTGGCGCTGGAATTGGCGCGCTGGGTGGGGCAGGCGGTGCGCAGCGCGCAGGCCGAGGTGCCCAACGGCGCCGCGCGTGCGCGCCGGCGCAACGGCTTTGCGCTGCGCTTGCCTCCGCCACGCAGCGACGCGGCCGAGTTGCCGCAGGCCCAAAGCGGCGAGAGCCGCACCTGGCAGGCCAGCGCGCAGCAGTACCGCGTGTTCAGCCGCCAACACGACCGCGAGGCCGCCGCCACCTCGCTGGTGCGTGCGGCGCAACTGACCGAGCTGCGTGCGGCCATGGACCAGGAGCTGCTGCAGGCGGCTTACCCGGTGCCGCGCCTGGCGCGCCTGTTTCGGCAGGCCCTGGCCAGCCCACAGCGCGGCGGCTGGCGCCTGGGGCAAGACAGCGGCTACCTGGATGCTGCGCGCCTGGCCCAGCTGGTGAGCGATCCGCAGCAGCGCGCCGTGTTCAAGGACATCCCCTCACCGCCGGCCATGCAGTGCGCGGTCACGCTGCTGCTCGATTGTTCGGGCTCGATGAAGGCGCATGCGCGGCGCCTGTCGCTGTTGGCCGATGTGCTGGGCCGCGCCCTGTCGCTGGCTGGGGTGCAGGTCGAGATCCTGGGCTTTGGCACCGGTGCCTGGCATGGTGGCCGCGCGCTGCGCGACTGGCAACGCGCGGGGCGCCCCATGTCGCCCGGCCGCCTCAATGAGCGCCTGCACCTGGTGTTCAAATCGGCGGCGCAAAGCTGGCGCCAGGGCCGCTTGGGCCTGGCCGCGCTGCGCCGCCCGGACCTGTTTCGCGAGGGGCTGGACGGCGAGGCGGTGCAGTGGGCGTGCGAGCGCCTGCGCGCGCAAGCGGTCACGCGGCGCCTGCTGCTGGTGGTGTCGGACGGTTGCCCCATGGACAGCGCCACCGCGCAAGCCAACGACGAGCACTACCTGGACCAGCACCTGCGCCAGGTGGTGGCGGCCGAGCTGGCGCGCGGCCAGGTGCAGATCCTGGGCCTGGGGGTGGGCCTGGACCTGGGCCTGTTCTATCCGCAGCGCCTGGCCTTGGACCCCGACCCCGTCACGCTGGACGAGGCCACGCTGTGGGCCGTCACGCGCGCATTGCTTGCGCTGGCGGCACGGCCCGGGCGCAGCCTCACTCCATCTTGATGCCGGCGGATTTGACGACCTGGCCCCAGCGATCGATCTCGCGCACGATCTGCGCCCCCAACTCCTCGGGTGTTGAAGGCGAGGGGTCCACACCGGCGTCAAACAGGGCTTTGCGCGTTTCCGGTTGCGCCAGCACCTTGGCGATCTCGGTGTTGAGCTTCATCACGATGTCGCGCGGGGTGTTGGCCGGGGCCAGCAAACCCAGCCAGACCGAGGCCTCGTAGCCGGGCACACCGGCTTCGGCCAGCGTGGGCACATCGGGCAGTTGCGGGATTCGCTTGGCCGTGGTCACGGCCAAGGCCTTGAGTCGGCCGGTGGGCACATGCGTGAGCGCATTGGGCACGCCGGCAAAACTGGTTTCCACCACCCCGGCCACCAGGTCGTTGGCCGCGCCGGCACTGCCGCGGTAGGGCACATGCTTCATCTGAACGCCAGCCATGGCCTCGAACATGCCGCCCATCAGGTGCTGCGAACTCCCGTTGCCCGACGAGGCGTAGTGAATCTTGTCGGGCTGTGCCTTGGCCAGCGCGATCAGCTCGCGCACATTGCTGGCCGGCAGTTTCGGATGCGCCAGCAGCACATAGGCCGAGTCCACCAGGCGCGTGACCGGTGCAAAGGACTTGACGCTGTCGTAGGGCAGGTTTTTGTAGATGGCCGGGCTGACGGTGTGCGTGGTCGAGATCATCACCAGCGTGTAGCCATCGGGCGCGGCCTTGGCCACCTCGGCGGTGCCAATTGTCGACCCTGCCCCCGGTTTGTTTTCAATCACGATGGATTGGCCCAGGCTTTGCCCCAGGCGTTGCCCGACCACGCGGGCCACCACATCGGTGAACCCACCCGGTGCGAACGGCACGATCATCTTGATCGGCCGGTTGGGATAGGTCGCGGCTTGCGACCAGACGGCGCTGCTGGCCAGCAGACCTGCAGCACCCAGGAGGAGGGAGCGACGACGATTGGACATGGCATTACCCCTTGTAGACCGGTTCCGGCATGGTGAAGAAGCTGTGCAGGATGTGGTAGACCATCAGGTAGTTCTTCTGCTGGAAGCTGGCATGCGAGATGCCCTGCATCAGCACAAACTGCTTGTTCGTGTTGGGCAGCAGGTTGTAGTAGTCGATCAGGTCCTGGTAACTGGCAATGCCGTCCCACTCGCCACGCATCACCAGCGTGGGCACGGGCAGGCGCGTGGGGTCGAGCAGCGGCAGGTGCGCGCACATGTCGACATAGGTGCCGGTGGGCATCGAGTCATCCAGGGTGAGGATGGCATCGGCAAAGGCATTGATCGTGGCGTCGTCGGCCGTGCCGGGATGGTCGCGGTTGAAGATGCTGAAGACAAAGTCGCGGTCGATCGGCCGGCGGTTCATCTGCTGGTACTCGGGCAGTTTTTTGCGACGGTTCTCCAGCGTGTGGCTGTCCTTGCCGGTCCAGACAAAGGCGTCCAGCGCAATGCGCTCGATGCGCTCGGGGTGGCGCTCGCCAAACAGGCCGGCTTTGAGGGCGCCGGACGAAATGCCGTACATGTAGAGCTTGCGGCCGCCGTTGCGCTGCATCACATACTCGGTGCCCACCGCCAGGTCGTCGGCGCCATTGCTGATGTTGCAGTTGATGGGGCGGTGCTTGCTGGAGCGGCCATAGCCCTCGTTGTCCATGGTCCAGCAGTCAAAGCCGCGCTCGCAGAACCAGTCCATCACCGACGAATACGGGCGGCCCGGCACATGCAGGTCAAACGTGGGCTGCGAGGCCATGGACGAGCCATGCACAAAAAAGAGGGTGCCTTGGTGCGGCACGCCCGGCTTGGCCTTCTTCTCCCATAGGAACAGCCGGACATCGCCCTTTTGGGTCCAATGCTCCTGTCCGCCAGTCCATGTCACGTTGCTCATTGAGGGTACTCCTGTGGGTCTTGCACGCAAGGTGCGGTTGAAATGCGGGGGGAATGCGGCGCGCCGTTCGGGCGTGCCGTCAGTCAAAGGGGTTTTCCAGCACGCCCAGGCCATCGACCTCGACGCGCACACGGTCGCCACGGCGCAGATACGTGGGCGGGGTCATGCCCATGCCCACGCCAGCGGGCGTGCCGGTGGCGATGATGTCGCCGGGCAGCAAGGTGATGCCGCGCGAGCAGGTCTCGATCAGGCTGGGGATGTCAAACATCATGTCCTCGGTGCGCGCGTCCTGGCGCAGCTCGCCATTGACCCAGCCGCGAATGCGGGTGTGCATGGCATCGAGCGCATCGGCGGTCACGACCCAGGGGCCCATCGGGCAGAAGGTGTCGAAGGACTTGCCCAGGTCCCATTGCTGGTGGCGCATCTGCACATCGCGCGCGGTGACGTCGTTGACCAGGGTGTAGCCCCAGATGTGCGAGAGGGCCTGCTCGCGCGGGATGTTGCGGCCCGCGCGCCCGATCACAATGGCCAGCTCGGCCTCGTAGTCGATCTGCTCGCTGATGCCGTGGGGCAGGCGCACGGTTTCCTGGTGCGCAATCACCGTCTCGGGCACCTTGGTGAACACAATGGGCCAGCCCTCGGTCTGCTGGTTGCTGTTGCGAAAAACCGAGCCCGCCAGCTCTTTGGCGTGGGCGTGATAATTGCGCCCCACGCAGAAGAGATTGCGGCGCGGATGGGGCAGGGGGGCACGCCATTTCACCTGCGTCAGCGGCACCGGCGAACCGATCACGCCCGGCAGGGGCAGGCCTTGCGCCTGCAGGAGCACCAGGCTGAGCACGCCGGCCTCGGCCTGCTCGGCGCTCAGGTCCAGGGCTTGCACCTGTTCGCCGGCGGCGTCGACTTGCCCGACACGCGGGACGCCGCCCTCAAAATACGCTGCAAATTTCATCGATCACGCTTTCAACCAAATTGGGTGTAGAAACAACCAAATCAACCATTGCCAAAAGCTTATGAGGCTAAGATGCCCTTGATAACTAGGGAAAACACCCAATTTCGATCCCAACCAAAACCGGTCAAATGACAACCAATTCAACCAATAAAGGGCTGGCATGGCCGCGCCCATGATGAACACCGAGACCTTTGAGCAGCAGCTTCTTGAGCAAATCCGCCAGCAACGCTGGGCCAGCGGCGAGCGTTTGCCGACCGAGCGCGTCTTCAGCGAACAGACGGGCCTCTCGCGCGCCGCCGTGCGCAAGGTGCTGCAGCGCCTGAAGGCCCAGGGCCTGATTTCGCAGACCGTGGGCAGCGGCACCTATGTGGCGCCGCAGGCCTGGCAGCGCGTGCCCGCCCAACTGGCCAGCGCCCTGGCGCAAGTGCCCAGCGGTGCCGATGTGAGCCCCGCCGACCTGATGACCGCCCGCCTGGTGCTGGAGCCGGCCATCATGGAGCTGGTGGTGCTGCAAGCCAGCGCCAGCGATTTCGAGCAGATGCTGCACTGCTGCGAGCAGGCCGAGGCCGCGCAGACCCTGGAGGACTTTGAGCACTGGGACGCGCAGCTGCACGAGGTGATCGCGCAGGCCGCGCACAACCGTTTCATCCTGTCGGTGTTTGGCCTGATGTCGCAGGCACGCCAGCAGGCCGAGTGGGGCTTGCTCAAGCGCCGCAGCGTCACGCCCGAGCGGCGACTGGAGTACCAGCAGGAGCACCGGGCCCTGGTGCAGGCCCTGATGGCGCGCGATGCCGCCCGCGCCCGTGCCACCTGCCTGGCGCATTTGCGCCATGTGCGGCACAACATGATGGGCGAGTGATCGCCGCGCGCCCATGCGCGCCCGCGCCGCCGCAGGCGCTCAGCCCGGCGGCTCCAAGAGGCGCTGCGCCAGGGCCAGCACGGCGGCCACGGGCTGGTCGCCGTCGGCGGCCACACGGTGGCGCTCGGGCAGGCTGCGCAACCAGGTGATCTGGCGCTTGGCCAGCTGGCGCGTGGCCTCGATGCCGCGCTGGCGCAGCGTGGCCATGTCCCATCCCTCGTCCAGCGCCTGCCAGGTCTGGCGGTAGCCCACGCAGCGCATGGCGCTCATCTGCGGGTCCAGATCGCCGCGCGCCCGCAGGGCTTGCACCTCGGCCACCAGGCCTTGGGCCAGCATCTGGTCAAAGCGCTCGGCGATGCGCGCATGCAGCCAGGCGCGGTCATCGGGCTCCAGGCTGATGATGGGCATGTCCAATGCAGCCCCGGCCGGCTTGGCGCGCTGGTGCCACCACGACAGCGGATGGCCACTGGCCCGGTACACCTCCAGCGCGCGCCCAATGCGCTGGCTGTCGCCAGGGGCCAGGCGGGCCGCGGTCTCGGGGTCCACCGCTTGCAGCAGCGCGTGCATGGCGGGCCAGCCCTGCTGCGCGGCCTGCGCGGCCACCGCCTGCCGCACCTCGGGGGGGCTGGCCGGCAGGTCGCTCAGGCCTTCGCGCAGGGCCTTGAGATAGAGCATCGTGCCGCCCACCACCAGGGGCAGCTTGCCACGGGCCTGGATCTGGGCGATCAAGGCGCGTGCGTCGCGTGCAAAGTCGGCCGCGCTGTAGGCCTGGTGCGGCGCCAGGATGTCGATCAGGTGGTGCGGCACCTGCGCCAGCTCGGCCGCGCTGGGCTTGGCGGTGCCAATGTCCATGCCCTGGTAAATCAGCGCCGAGTCCATGCTGATGACCTCGGCCCCGCCCGGCCAGGCCTGCGCCAGCGCCAGCGCCGCCGCGGTCTTGCCGCAGGCCGTGGGCCCCACAATGGCCAGTGCGCGCATCATGCAGACCCCCCTTGCCGCGGGGCTTGAACAGCGGGTGCCGGGGTGGCGTAACGCTGCACGGCGGTCCAGGCCACCAAGGCGATCAGCGTGGTCCACACGCCCATGCCGGTGGCCAGCGCGCGCAGCGGGTCGTCCATGTGGCGGCCCAGCCAGTGGCCCATGCCAAAGGCGCCGACCATCATCAGAAAACCATTGAGGGCCGAGGCCGTGCCCGCGCGGTGCGGAAAGGGCGCCACCGCGCCGCTTTGCCCGCAGGGCTGGTGCACCCCGTGGCCGAGCATGAAGATGCACACCGGCAGCAGCACCGCCCAGCCGCCCCACCAGGGCTGGCCCGGGCCCCACCAGGCCAGCACATTGAGCAGCACCCCGCTGGTGAAGGTGGTGACCGCGCCCATGGCCACGGTGCGGCGGATGCTGGTGCGGCGCAGCATCCAGCGGCACCAGAAGGTGCCCACGATGTAGCTGATCGACATGGCCGACATCATGAAGCCATAGGCGGTGGTGCTGTAGTGCATCTGCCGCGTCAGCACAAACGAGGACGCGGCCAGGTAGGTGAACAGGGCCAGGTAGGAGCCCGAGGACAGCGCGCACCAGGTCAGAAAGGTGGGGTGGCGCAAGATCTCCAGGCTGGCGCGCCACAGCGGCCCGGGCCGCAAGGCCTCTGGGTTGGGTTTGGCCAGGGTTTCTTCAAAACGCAGGGCCAGCAGCGCAAGGGTGATGGCGCTGAACACCGCCAGCGCCAGCAAGGCCGCCTGCCAGCCCAGCGTTTGGGTGAGCCAGCCGCCCAGCGGCGCGCACAAAAAGGCAATCAGGCCCAGGCCGCTGAGCGCTTGCGACATGGCTTGCGCGCCGCGCAGCGGGTCGTACAGGTCGCGCACCACGGCGCGCGCGGCCATCACGCCCGCACCCATGGCCGCCCCTTGCACCGCGCGGCCGGCAATCAAGAGCGTCATGCTGGGGGCCCATGCGCAGACCACCGCGGCCACCGTGTAGGCGGCCATGCCCCACAGCAGGATGGGGCGGCGTCCAAAGCGGTCCGAGAGCGGACCCCAGAGCAGCTGCGAGCTGCCAAAGGCCAGCAGCAGCGCGGTCAGGGTCAGCTGCGCCTGCGTCATGCTGGCGCCAAAGCCTTCGGTGATGGCCGGCAGCGCCGGCAGGTACAGGTCGGTGGTCACCGGCTGCAAGCCCAGCAGCAGCGACAGCAACAGCACCACCATGGGCGCCGACATGCGGGGCCTTTGTGCAGACAAGGGCATCCTCAGCGCCCCCGCATGAACAGGGCGTCGAGCTCGCGCAGGGTCAGCTGCCGCCAGGTGGGGCGGCCGTGGTTGCACTGGTCCGAGCGTTCGGTGACCTCCATGTCGCGCAGCAGGGCGTTCATCTCGGTCAGCGTCAGCGGCCGGTTGGCGCGCACTGCGCCATGGCAAGCCATGGTGGCCAACAACTCGTGGTGGGCACGCTCGAGCACATCGCTCGCCTCGTGCTGGGCCAGCTCGGCCAGCACGCTGCGCGCCAGGGCCACCACATCGCCTTGCGCCAGGGCAGCGGGCACCGCGCGCAGGGCCAAGGTACGCGGCGACAGGGCCGAGAGCTCCAGGCCCAGCTGGGCCAGCACCTCGGCATGGCCCTCGGCGGTGGCGACCTCGGTGGGGGTGGCGGCAAAGGTGGCGGGAATCAGCAGGCTTTGGCGCTCGACCTGCTGGGTCATTTGCGACTTGAGCCGCTCGTAGACGATGCGCTCGTGCGCCGCGTGCATGTCCACCAGGACCAGGCCCTGGCGGTTCTCGGCCAGGATGTAGATCCCGTGCAGCTGCGCGATGGCGCGGCCCAGCGGCCAGTCACCCTCGGGCAGCGTGGGGGCGGCCTCCTGAGCGGACAGGGGCGCTGCGCCCGCATGGGCATCCAGGTGGTGGACCGCCGGGCTTGCGTCGGGGGCATCGGCCGGGTGTTGGGGGACGGCCGCAGGCCACGCGCTGGCGGCCGAAGCTGGCGCCGACGTGGGCGCTGCCGGTTGCGGTGTCCAGAGCGAGCGCAGCTCGGCCATGGCCTGGCGCGAGCTGCCGCTGCGCGGCTCGTCAAAGCGCATGCGGTTTTGCTGCCAGCCTGGGGCCGGGCCCGACGGGCCGCGTGCGGGCAGGGGCGAGGGGGCAGGGCTGTCGATCGGCAGCGCGTCTTGCGCGTCGCCCAGGGCTTGCGAGCGCGGCGCGGCCAGGGCCTGGCCAATCGCGTGCTGCACCGCCTGGTGCACCTCGCGCCCGTCCCGAAAGCGCACCTCGATCTTGGTGGGGTGCACGTTCACATCCACCAGCATCGGATCGATCTGCACAAAGAGGGCATAGACCGGCTGGCGCTGGCCGTGCAGCACGTCTTCGTAGGCGCGGCGCACCGCGTGCATGAGCACCTTGTCGCGCACAAAGCGGCCATTCACATAGGCGTACTGGTGGTCGGCGCGGCTGCGGGCCTGCTCGGGCGTGCCGGCGCGGCCGCTCACGCGCAGCGGGCCCACCTGGGCGCTGACCGGCACCGACGAGGCCACAAAGTCCTCGCCCAGCACATCGGCCAGGCGCTGCGCCAGACCGGCCTCGCCGGGGTGCACGCGCCACTGCTCGACCAAGCGGCCCTCGTGCCAGATCGCAAAGGCCACATCGGGGCGGGCCAGGGCGTGGCGGCGCACCGCCTCCAGGCAGTGCGCCAGCTCGGTGGCCTCGCTCTTGAGGAATTTGCGCCGCGCGGGGGTGCTGAAGAACAGCTCTTTGACCTCGACGGTGGTGCCCACGCCGCGCGCGCCCGGGCGCAGCTCGCCGCTGCGCGCGTCCAGCAGCCAGGCGTGCGGCTGATCGGCCGTGCGCGAGAGCAGCGTCAGTTCCGAGACCGAGGCCACCGCCGCCAGCGCCTCGCCCCGAAAGCCCATGCTCTCCACCTGCTCCAGGTCGTGCAGGTTGCGGATCTTGCTGGTGGCGTGGCGGCGCAGGGCCACCGGCAACTCCTCGGGCGGGATGCCAAAGCCGTCGTCTTCCACGCTGATGAGCCGCGTGCCACCCGCGGCCAGGCGCAGCGTGATGGCCTGGGCCCCGGCGTCCAGGGCGTTGTCGATCAGTTCGCGCACCACCGAAGCGGGGCGCTCGACCACCTCGCCCGCAGCGATCTGGCTGATCAACTCGTCGGGCAGTTCGCGGATGGGTTGGCGTGGGGCGGGGGATGTGTTCACCCGGTCATTTTAGGCCCAGGGGGGGTGGATAATCGACCGATGGAACTGCTGAGCTTTTTGATCGATTTCATCCTGCACGTGGACAAGCACCTGGCCTGGTTTGTGGGCCAGTACGGCACCTGGGTCTACGCCTTGCTCTTTCTGATCATCTTTGTCGAGACCGGCCTGGTGGTGATGCCCTTTTTGCCGGGCGACTCGCTGCTGTTCATTGTGGGCGCCATGGGGGGCGCGGGCCTGCTCGACAGCGCCGTGGCGGCGGGCCTGATGTGGGTGGCGGCCATTGCCGGCGACCAGCTCAACTACAGCATTGGCCGCTACTTTGGGCCCAAGGTGTTCCAGTGGGAGAACTCGCGCTGGTTCAACCGCCGCGCCTTCGAGCAAGCGCATGCCTTTTACGAGCGCTACGGCGCCATCACCATCGTGCTGGCGCGCTTCATGCCCTTTATCCGAACCTTTGCCCCCTTTGTGGCGGGCGTGGCCGAGATGGACCGCCGGCGCTTTACCGTTTACAACGTGGTGGGCGCCAGCCTCTGGGTGCTGGGCCTGGTGCTGGCCGGACACCTGTTTGGCAACCTGGCCTGGGTGCAGGCCAACCTCTCGAAGATCATCTGGGCCCTTATCATCATCCCGGGCCTGATCGCCCTGTGGGGGGCGTGG
>JBEBDJ010000224.1:0-3817 GCA_041157045.1 Pseudomonadota bacterium | reverse complement strand
ACTGCGCCAGCAGGGCCTGGCCCGTGGCGGCCCGGCCAATGTCCAGATCGGTGAAGTACCAGCGGTCAATGAGGGGGGCGATGCGCGCGAACATCGGCCCAAGGTCCTTGTCGGCCATGGCACCAAACACCGCATGCGTGCAGGGCGAGTAGCCCATGGCGTCCAGGTTTTCGGCCAGCGCGGCCACCGAATGCGGGTTGTGCGCCACGTCCAGCACCAACAGGGGCTCGCCCGGCAGGATCTCAAAGCGCCCGGGCAGGTGCACCATGGCCAGGCCGTTGCGCACCGCCTGCGCGCTGATGGGCAGGCGCTCGCGCAGGGCGGTGAGCGCGGCCAAGGCGCCTGCCGCGTTGACCAGCTGGTTGGCGCCGCGCAGGGCGGGGTAGGCCATGCCGCTGTAGCGGCGACCCCGACCGGCCCAGGCCCATTGCAGCTTGTCGCCCTGGAAATTGAAATCGCGCCCCAGGCGCCACAGATCGGCGCCCAGCGCCTCGGCGGCGTCGATCACGCTTTGCGGCGGCATGGGGTCGCTCACCACCACCGGTCGGCCCGCGCGCATGATGCCGGCCTTCTCGCGGCCGATGCTCTCGCGGTCCGGCCCCAGCATGGCCATGTGGTCCAGGTCGATGCAGGTGATCACCGCCACGTCCGGGTCGATGATGTTGACCGCATCCAGGCGCCCGCCCAGGCCCACTTCCAGCACCAGCGCGTCCAGCGACTGGCGCGAGAAGGTGTCCAGAATGGCCAGGGTGGTGAATTCGAAATAGGTCAGGCTGACCTCGCCGCGCGCCGCTTCCACGCGGGCCATGGACTCGGCCAGGTCCTCGGCGCGGGCGATCTCGCCGCGCACCCGGCAGCGCTCTTCAAAGTGCACCAGGTGCGGCGAGCTGTAGACGCCGGTGCGCCAGCCGGCTTCGAGCAAGATGGCTTCGAGCATGGCGCAGGTCGAGCCCTTGCCGTTGGTGCCGGCCACGGTGATGATGGGCATGTCCAGCTTCAGGCCCATGCGGTCGTGCACGGCGCGGACCCGGTCCAGCCCCAATTCGATTTGCTGTGGATGCAGCCGCTCGGCGTGGTCGAGCCAATCCTGTAGAGTCTTCATCCTCCGATTGTCGCAAACCCGCCCCCCCTTGCAGGAGCCCCCCATGACCATGACGGTATACGGCATTCCCAATTGCACCAGCGTCAAAAAAGCCCGCAGCTGGCTGGACGCGCAGGGCATGGCCCATGTCTTTCATGATTTCAAAAAACAGGGCGTGCCCCCCGAACGCCTGGACGCCTGGCTGCAGGCGGTGGGCTGGGAGCGGCTGATCAACCGCCAGGGCACGAGCTGGCGCCAGCTGCCCCCTGGCGAGCAGGCCAAGCTGACCGGTGCGGCGGGGGCACGGGCCCTGGCCCTGGCGCAGCCCAGCCTGATCAAGCGGCCGGTGATCGAATGGCCCGACGGTCGCATCACCGTGGCCTTCACCCCCGAGCAGTGGTGAGCCGCGCCGCGTCAACCGAGCGGCGCGTCAAACGTTGACAGGCTGGACACCAGGTTTACCTCGGCTTTGCAAGGGCTTGGTCAGCGCTGTGGCCCGCAGGGCCGATGATGATGCACCCCACGGAGGATCCCCATGAACATCACCCCAGCCCTTTTGAGCACCATCGCCCTGGCGGCTGCCCTGCCCGCGGCGCAGGCGCAGGAATTCGGTCAGGTCGTCTCGCGCACCCCGGTCTACCAGCAGGTGGCGGTCACGCGCCAGGTCTGCAGCACCACCCCGACGCCGGCCCAGCCCAAGTCCAGCTCGGGCTCGGTGGTGGGCGCCATTGCGGGCGGCCTGATCGGCTCGGCCCTGGGTGGCCGCGACAACCGAACCTTCTCGGCCGGTCTGGGCGCCATTGGGGGCGCCATGTTGGGCGACCACGTCGACACGCAGGCGGCCAAGCCGGGCGCGTCCACCGTTTGCCAAAACCAGACCAGCTACGAAAACCGCCTGCAGGGCTGGTCGGTGGTCTATGACTTCAACGGCAAACGCTACACCACCCAGTTGGCGGTGGACCCGGGCCCGACGGTGCCGCTGCAGATCACGCCCATGGTGCCGCCCATGCCCCCGACCGCCCCCATGATCAGCCCCGCGCCCACCCCCTTGCCCGTGCCGGCACCGGCCCAGCTGGCACCGGCCGCAACGGCCGGCTGAGCACTGGCCTAAAATAAGGGGTTTGGCCCGGCGCACCCTTGCGGCCGGGCAGTACGCAACCCAACCCCTGCCATGACCACCACCACCATCGACGGCGTGTCCGTCAAGACCCAGGCCAATGTCTACTTTGACGGCAAGTGCGTCAGCCACAGCCTGACGCGCGCCGACGGCACCCAGCTGTCGGTGGGCGTGATCCTGCCGGCCACCCTGACCTTCAACACCGGCGCCCCCGAAATCATGGAGTGCGTGGCCGGTTCCTGCGAATACTTGCTGGCGGGCCAGACCGAATGGCAGCGCTCGCAAGCGGGCGAATCGTTCAAGGTGCCGGGCCAGTCGAGCTTTCAGATCCGCGTGACCGAGAGCTACCACTACATCTGTCACTTTGGTTAAGGCCTGCGCCACATGAGCACCATCTTGCAAGAACTGCCCAAGGGGCAAAAGGTCGGCATCGCGTTTTCGGGGGGCCTGGACACCTCGGCCGCGCTGCTGTGGATGAAGCAAAAAGGGGCCCACCCCTACGCCTACACCGCCAACCTGGGCCAGCCCGACGAGTCGGACTACGAAGAGATCCCGCGCAAGGCCATGGCCTACGGGGCCCAGAAGGCACGCCTGGTGGACTGCCGCACGCAGCTGGCCCACGAGGGCATTGCCGCCATCCAGTGCAATGCCTTTCACATCAGCACCGGCGGCATCACCTACTTCAACACCACGCCCCTGGGGCGCGCGGTCACCGGCACCATGCTGGTGGCGGCCATGAAGGAGGACGAGGTCCACATCTGGGGCGACGGCTCGACCTTCAAGGGCAATGACATCGAGCGGTTCTACCGCTACGGCCTCCTCGCCAACCCGTCCCTTCGCATCTACAAGCCCTGGCTCGACGCCGACTTCGTCGAGGAGCTCGGCGGTCGCAAGGAGATGTCCGAGTGGCTGGTCGCCCATGACCTGCCGTACCGCGACAGCACCGAGAAGGCCTACTCGACCGACGCCAATATCTGGGGTGCCACCCACGAGGCCAAGACCCTCGAGCATCTCGACACTTCCCTCGAGACCGTCGACCCGATCATGGGGGTGAAGTTCTGGGATCCCTCGGTGAAAATCGAGACCGAAGACGTCACCATCAAGTTCGTGCAGGGTCGCCCCGTCGCGATCAACGGCAAGCAGTTTCCTGACGCCGTCGCGCTTGTCGACGAGGCCAACCGGATCGGCGGACGCCACGGACTCGGCATGGCCGACCAGATCGAGAACCGCATCATCGAGGCGAAGAGTCGCGGCATCTACGAGGCTCCGGGCATGGCTCTCCTGTTCATCGCCTACGAGCGCCTGCTCTCCGCAATTCACAACGAAGACACCATCGCGAACTACCACGCCGAGGGTCGTCGTCTGGGTCGCCTGCTGTACGAAGGCCGCTGGCTCGACCCGCAGTCGCTCATGCTGCGCGAGTCACTTCAGCGCTGGGTGGCCTCAGCAGTCACCGGCGAGGTGGTTATTCGACTGCGTCGCGGTGATGACTACTCGATCATCAATACCTGTGGCCCGAACTTCAGCTACCACCCCGATCGCCTCTCGATGGAGCGCACCGAAGACGCCGCATTCGGCCCCGTCGATCGCATCGGCCAGCTCACCATGCGCAATCTCGA
>JBEBDJ010000223.1:0-5357 GCA_041157045.1 Pseudomonadota bacterium | reverse complement strand
TCGAGGCGGCGGCCCGCGCCGCCCGCATCCACGACTTCATTGCGGCCACCCCGCGCGGCTACGACACCCCGGTGGGCGAGCGCGGGCTCAAGCTCTCGGGCGGCGAGAAGCAGCGGGTGGCGATTGCCCGCACCTTGCTGAAAAACCCGCCCGTGCTGGTGTTTGACGAGGCCACCTCGGCCCTGGACTCGGCCAACGAGCGGGCCATTCAGGCCGAGCTGGCGCAGGCCGCGCAGAACAAGACCACGCTGGTGATCGCGCACCGCCTCTCGACGGTGGTGCATGCGCACGAGATCCTGGTCATGGAGGCCGGGCGCATCATCGAGCGCGGCACGCATGCCCAGTTGCTGGCCGCGCAGGGCCGCTATGCCCGCATGTGGGCCTTGCAACAAAACGAGCGGGCGACGCAGGACGCGCCCCAGACGGCCTGATGGACACGCGCTGGCTCGAGGATTTTGTGAGCCTGGCCGAGACCGGGAGCTTCTCGCGCTCGGCGCGCCTGCGCCACATCACCCAGCCGGCCTTCTCGCGCCGCATCCAGGCCCTCGAGCGCTGGGCGGGCGTGCCCCTGATCGACCGCCACAGCTACCCCACCCGCCTGACCCCGGCGGGCCAGCAGTTGCACCAGCAGGCCCTGGTCTGGCTGCAGCAAATGCGGGCCCTGCGCACCCAATGGGGGAGTGGCCCGCTGCCCAGTCTGCCGCCGGTGCACCTGGATGGGGACGCCGACTGAGGCCAAGGCCCCGCCCGCGGGCAATTCCGCCAGCCCTGTGCGGGCATCAAACTTGCGTACCGGAGGTGCTAGACTGCCCGCAACAGTGTCGCCGCCTAGGGACATCCCTAGCGGGCGCGGCCTGTGATCTGGCATCTAATCGTGCCCTGGCTTCGGGCCTTGTGCCCGCCTTGAAACACCTAGGAGAAATATTGATGAAACGACAAGCCCAAGTGCTGCTCGGTACGCTGCTGGCCACCGCTGGCCTGCTGAGCGCCGGTTCCGCGATGGCCGGCAAGACCCTGGACCAGATCAAGCAACGTGGACAGATCGTCTGCGGCGTCAACACCGGTCTGGCTGGCTTCTCGCAAGCCGACTCCAGCGGCAAGTGGTCGGGCCTGGACGTGGACCACTGCCGTGCCGTGGCCGCCGCCGTGCTCAATGATCCGGACAAGGTCAAGTACGTGCCCCTGACCGCCCAGCAGCGCTTTACGGCCCTGCAGTCGGGCGAGGTCGATGTGCTGGCCCGCAACACCACCAACACCCTCAACCGCGACGCCTCGCTGGGCCTGAGCTTTGTGGGCGTGAACTACTACGACGGCCAGGGCTTCATGGTCCCTGCCAATGGCAAGATCAAGAGCGCCAAGCAGCTCAAGAACGCCACCGTGTGCGTGCAGTCGGGCACCACCACCGAGAAGAACCTGACCGACTTCTCGCGCGCCAACAAGCTCAACATCAAGCCGGTCGTGTTCGAGAAGCTCGAAGCCGCCACGGGCGCTTACTTCTCGGGCCGTTGCCAGGCCTACACCACCGACGCCTCGGGCCTGGCCTCGACCCGCGCCAAGGAAGCCAAGGATCCCAAGGCCCACCTGGTGCTGCCCGACCTGATCTCCAAAGAGCCCCTGGGCCCGATGGTGCGCCGTGGTGACGACGAGTGGCTGGCGATCAACCGCTGGGTGCTGTACGGTCTGATCGAAGCCGAGGAATACGGCATCACCCAGGCCAACGTCGACCAGATGAAGTCGAGCGACAACCCGCAAGTGGGCCGCATGCTGGGCGCCACCGAAGACCTGGGCAAGCACCTGGGTCTGGACAAGGAGTGGCTGGCCCGCGCGATCAAGACCACCGGCAACTACGGTGAGATCTTCGAGCGCAACGTGGGTCCCTCGACCGCCATCAACCTGCCCCGTGGTTCCAACAACCTGTGGAACAAGGGTGGCCTGATGTACGCGCCGCCGCTGCGCTGATCGGCCCTCGCGCCCCTGCCTGATACGCCCCTGCCCCCAGGGGCGTATCTGTTCCAACAGTTCGTGTTTTGCGATTGTTCCCCCTGTCCACCATGACCCCATCCAACCTGATCGAGGCCCGACCGGCACCGGCCGCCAAGCGGCGCGGCCTGTCGTGGTCCAGCCGTGAGGGCCGCGCCGCGCTCTACCAGATCATCGCCGTGCTGGCGGTGGCTGCTGTGGCCTGGCTGCTGGTGCACAACACCCTGCTCAACATGCGCACGCGGGGCATCCAGAGCGGCTTTGACTTCCTGCTCCAGCCCTTTGGCTTTGACATCAGCGAAAGCTTTATCGCCTACACGCTGACCAGCAATTACCTGGTGGCCTACACCATCGGCCTGCTCAACACGCTCAAGGTGGCGGTGGTGGGCATTGTGCTGGCCACCGCCCTGGGGGTGCTGGTGGGCGTGGGGCGCTTTTCGGGCAACTGGCTGGTGCGCCAGATCTGCTACGTCTATGTCGAGTTTTTCCGCAACGTGCCGGTCTACCTGCAATTGCTGATCTGGTACCTGGTGTTCACCGAAATCCTGCCCGACTTTGACCAGGCCTGGGTCATGGGCCCGGTCTACCTGAGCAAGAACGGCCTGTCCTTTCCCTGGCCGGTCTGGTCGCTGGGCCACAGCCTGGCCTTGCTGGGCGTGGTGCTGGGCGCGGTGCTGTGGTCGGTGCTGGCGCGCCGCGCCAAGGCCGAGTTTGCCCGCACCGGCGAGTTGCCCCGCACCTGGCCCAAGGCCTTGCCACTGCTGCTGGGCCTGATGGTGCTGGGCTGGCTCGCTGGCGGCGCCCCGTCCGAATGGAACATGCCCAAGGTGGGCGAGTTCCAGATCGAGAACGGCGCGGTCTTCAGCCCCGAATTCCTGGCCCTGCTGCTGGGCCTGGTCTGCTACACCGCCGGCTTCATTGCCGAGGTGGTGCGCTCGGGCATTGCCTCGGTGTCCTTGGGCCAGCACGAGGCGGCGGCGTCGCTGGGCCTCTCGCGCGCGCAGTCCATGCGCCTGGTGGTGCTGCCGCAGGCCTTGCGGGTGATCATCCCGCCGCTGACCAGCCAGTACCTGAACCTGACCAAAAACTCTTCCCTGGCCGTGGCCATCGGTTACCCCGAACTGGTCTCGATTGCCAACACCACCCTCAACCAGACCGGCCGCGCCATCGAGGCGCTGGCCATCGTCATGCTGGTCTACCTCAGCCTCTCGCTGCTGACCTCGGCCTTGATGAACTGGTTCAACGCCCGTGCGGCGATTGCGGAGCGTTGAGCATGAAGAATGATCAAATGATTGACGCGCGCCCGATGCCGGGCCGGCGCACCGGGGCTGTGGCCTGGGTGCGCGCCAACCTGCTCGGCAGCCCCCTGCATGTGCTGCTGACGCTGCTGGTGGGCGGTTTTCTGGCCTGGGCCCTCTATGGGGCGTTTGACTGGGCCGTGTTGTACGCGGTGGCGGGGGCAGACCTGCAGGCCTGCAACGACGCCCGCGGCGCGGGGGCCTGCTGGGGCGTGGTGGCCGAAAAAGGCCGCTTCATCGTCATGGGCCGCTACCCCGAGGCCGAGCACTGGCGCCCGGTGATTGCCACCGCCCTGATGCTGGGCGTGGTGCTCATGAGCTGCATGCCGCGTTTCTGGAACAAGGCCTTGCCCCTGATCTGGGCCGCCATGCTGGTGCTGTACTTCACCCTGATGCGCGGCGGCGTGCTGGGCCTGACCCCGGTCGACACCGACCAGTGGGGCGGCTTTCCGCTCACCGTCATGCTGACCGTGATCTCGATGACGCTGGCCTTCCCGCTGGCGGTGCTGGTGGCGCTGGGGCGCCGCTCGCACATGCCGGCCATCCGCTCGCTGTGCACCACCTATGTCGAGCTCATCCGTGGCGTGCCCCTGATCACCTTGCTGTTCATGGCCTCGTTCATGCTGCCGCTGTTCATGCCCGAGGGCGTGAAGATCGACGTGATGGTGCGCGTGGTGGTGGGCATCACCCTGTTCTCGGGCGCCTACATGGCCGAGGTCATTCGTGGTGGCCTGCAAGCCCTGCCCAAGGGCCAGCTCGAAGCCGCCGACAGCCTGGGCCTGAGCTACTGGCAGACCCAGCGCCTGATCGTGCTGCCGCAGGCCCTGGCCACCGTGGTGCCCTCGATCATGAACACCTTCATCGGCCTGTTCAAGGACACCTCGCTGGTGACCATCGTCTCGCTGTACGAGCTGACCGGGGCCCTGGGCCTGGCCCTGAACTCCGATGCCGACTGGCGCCCCTTCAAGCTCGAGGCCTACCTCTTCATCACCCTCATCTACTTTGTCTGCTGCCTGGCCATGTCGCGCTACAGCTTGTGGATCGAACAACGCACCGCCGTGAGCAAAGTGCGCTAACCCCAGGGACCCCCATGAACCAAGACCCCATCATCCGATTCGAAGGTGTGAACAAGTGGTACGCCAGCAATGGCTACCATGTCCTGCGCGACATCCAGCTCGATTTCAAGCGCGGCGAGAAAGTGGTCATCTGTGGCCCCTCGGGCTCGGGCAAGTCCACCCTGATCCGCTGCATCAACGCGCTCGAGGAGTACCAGGAAGGGCGCCTGACGGTGGACGGCACCGTGCTGGGCGACGACGTCAAGGGCATCGAGAAGGTCCGCCGCGAGGTGGGCATGGTGTTCCAGCAGTTCAACCTGTTTCCGCACCTGACGGTGCTCGACAACCTGATCCTCTCGCCCACCTGGGTGGCGCGCATGCCGCGCAAGGAAGCGGTCGAGCGGGCCATGCAGCAGCTCGAGCGGGTGCGCATTGCCGAGCACGCCAACAAATACCCGCTGCAGCTCTCGGGTGGCCAGCAGCAGCGCGTGGCGATTGCGCGCGCGCTGTGCCTGACGCCCAAGATCATGCTGTTCGATGAGCCCACCTCGGCCCTCGACCCCGAGATGATCAAGGAAGTGCTTGATGTCATGATCGAGCTGACCGGCCAGGGCATGACCATGCTGTGCGTGACGCACGAGATGGGTTTTGCCAAGGCCGTGGCCGACCGCGTCATCTTCATGGACCAGGGCCAGATCGTCGAGCAGAATTCGCCGCACGAGTTCTTCAACAATCCGAAGAGCGACCGCACGAAGGACTTCCTGTCGAAGATCCTGGGGCACTGAGGTCCAGCCTCGCCCCATACCAGCCCATCGACGCGCTCCGAAGCTGTCGGACGACCGGCCAGGATCCTTCACGTTCCGCGTCCACGAAGCGGTCATTCGCAGGTGGCGATCACGGACCTGGGCAAGGTGCCGGCCGAGCGACTGCATCCGAAGGCCGCGTACTCACGCTGCCGGACCCTATGCATAGTGGGTATCGTCGCGCGCAGCAGTGAACGCCGGGTCGCGCCGATGGGCGGGTC
>JBEBDJ010000222.1:0-2878 GCA_041157045.1 Pseudomonadota bacterium | reverse complement strand
CGATGTGCTGGCTCGAGATGCGCAGCGTCGCCCGGTCTTCCATCAGGCCCACGTTGTGGATGTCGGGCACCTTGGAGCAGCCCACGCCCTGGTCCACCCAGCGCACCACATAGCCCAGAATACCCTGGGCGTTGTTGTCCAGCTCTTGCTGCGTTTGCGCATCGGTCCAGTCGGCCTGCGCCACCACCGGGAACTGCAGCAACTGGTTGAGCGTGTCCTCGCGCATGGCCTTGGGGTCTTGCTTGGCCACGGCCTTTTCCATCTTCTTCTGCAGCGCCGGCACGCTCACCTGGTGGTAGTGCATGGCATGCAGGGTGGCGGCGGTGGGGCTGGGCACCCAGGCGGTGTTGGCGCCGGCCATGGGGTGCGCGATCTTGGCCTTGAGCATGTCGGCCATCAGGTCGGGCATGGCCCACATGCCCTTGCCGATCTGCGCACGACCGCGCAGGCCGCATTGCAGGCCCACCTGCACATTGTTCTTCTCGTAGGCGGCCAGCCAGACGCTGTTCTTGATGTCGCCCTTGCGCATGACCGGGCCACCCAGCATGCAGGTGTGCATCTCATCGCCCGTGCGGTCCAGGAAGCCGGTGTTGATGAAGGCCACGCGGCGCTTGGCAGCGGCGATACAGGCCTTGAGGTTGGCGCTGGTGCGGCGCTCCTCGTCCATGATGCCCAGCTTGACGGTGGCGGTCTTCAGGCCCAGCACCTTTTCGACGTGACCAAACAGCTCGTCGGCAAAGGCCACTTCGGCCGGGCCGTGCATCTTGGGCTTGACGATGTAGACCGAGCCGGTGCGGCTGTTGCGCAGCGGATGCGACTTCTTTTTCTGCAGGTCGATCAGGGCGCAGGTGGTGGTGACCATGGCGTCCATGATGCCCTCGGGGATCTCGCGCGTCTGGCCCTGGGCGTCGGTCCACAAAATGGCCGGGTTGCTCATCAGGTGGCCCACATTGCGCACAAACAACAGCGAGCGGCCGTGCAGGCGCACCTGGCCCTTGCCCGTGGGCTTGGTGTAGAGGCGATCGGGGTTCATGGTGCGCTCGAAGGTCTTGCCGCCCTTGCTCACGGTCTCGCTGAGCGTGCCCTTCAAAATGCCCAGCCAGTTGCGGTAGGCCAGGACCTTGTCCTGCGCGTCCACCGCCGCCACCGAGTCCTCCAGGTCCAGAATGGTCGACAGGGCCGACTCGGCCACCAGATCGCTCACGCCGGCGGCGTCGGTCTTGCCAATGGGGTGGCTGCGGTCAATCTGCAGGTCCAGGTGCAGGCCGTTGTGCACGAACAGCACCGAAGCGGGCGCCTTGGCCTCACCGGTGTAGCCCACCAGCTGGCGCGCCTCGGCCAGGGTGGTGGTCTTGCCGTCGGCCAGGGTCACGACCAGGCGACCGGCCTTGATGGCGTAGCCGCGGCTGCCCACGTGCGAGCCCTTCTTGAGCGGGGCGCAGCGGTCGAGCACATGGCGGCAGTAGTCGATGACCTTGGCGCCGCGGCGCGGGTTGTAGCCCGTGCCCTTCTCGCAGCCGTCGGCCTCCGAGATGGCGTCGGTGCCATACAGGGCGTCATACAGCGACCCCCAGCGCGCATTGGCCGCGTTCAAGGCATAGCGGGCGTTCAGGATGGGCACCACCAGCTGCGGGCCGGCCAGCTTGGCCAGCTCCACGTCCACGTTCTCGGTGGTGGCCTGCGCATTGCGCGGCTCGGGCACCAGGTAGCCGATCTTCGAGAGGAACTGGCGATAGGCCTTCATGGGCTTGCCCGCCGCCACCGGGCCGGGGTTGGCCTGGTGCCAGGCGTCCATTTCAAGCTGTAAGCGGTCGCGCTCGGCCAGCAGGGCCAGGTTGCGCGGGGCCAGGTCGGCCACCAGCGCATCAAAACCGCGCCAGAACCGGTCGCTGTCCACGCCGGTGGCGGGCAGCAGCTCGCTCTCGATGAAATCGTGCAGGGGCTGGGCCACCTGAAGGCGGAAATGGGACACGCGGGGCGTGGCAGAGCTGGACATGGCAAGGACCTTTGAGGATGGAAAAAAACGGCAGCGGCCCAGCCTTGCGCCTGGCAGGTCAGGGAAGGGCCCGATGTTCACACTTTATTCGAGATTACAACAGAGATAAACTCTCTAAAAATTCATGAACCCTTGACTTTTTTGCAAAAGTGGCGGCCCCATGGACAAACTCAAAGCCTTCGAAACCTTTGTGGCGGTGGCCACCAAGGGCAGCCTCACCGCCGCCGCCCGCGCCGAAGGCGTGGCCCCGGCCATTGTGGGCCGACGCCTGGACGCGCTCGAGGAGCACCTGGGCGTCAAGCTCATGGTGCGCACCACGCGGCGCATCACCCTCACCCACGAGGGCAGCGCCTTTTTGGAGGACTGCCAGCGCCTGCTGGGCGATGTGGCCAACGCCGAGGCCAGTGTCTCGGCCGGCGGCGTCAAGGCCAGCGGCCACCTGCGCGTGACGGCCCCGGCCGGCTTTGGGCGGCGCCATGTGGCCCCGCTGGTGCCGCGCTTTCGCGCCCTGCACCCCGAGGTGAGCATCTCGCTCAACCTGAGCGACCGGGTGGTTGACCTGGCCGGCGAGGGCTTTGACTGCGCGGTGCGGGTGGGCGACCTGCCCGACTCCTCGTTGGTGAGCGTGCGCATGGCCGACAACCGGCGCCTGTGCGTGGCCACGCCCGACTACCTGCAGCGCCACGGCGTGCCGCAAAAGCCCGCCGACCTCTTGCAACACGCCTGCCTCACGCTCTCGAGCGATGCCTCGCAGACCCGGGGTTGGGCTTTTCAGGTGCCGGGCGAACACGGCCCCGAGGTGATCCACCTGCGCCCGGGCGGCCCGCTCGACTGCTCGGACGGCCAGGTCCTGCACGACTGGTGCCTGGCCGGCTGGGGCAT
>JBEBDJ010000221.1:0-10128 GCA_041157045.1 Pseudomonadota bacterium | reverse complement strand
TAGGTGAGCAGCAGGGTGCCCACGGCTTTTTGTGCGGCATCGCGGACCAGGTCCTCGGTGAACTGCATCAGGTCCTGGTAGTTCCAGTAGGCCGCGTAGAACTCCATCATGGTGAACTCGGGGTTGTGGCGCACCGAGATGCCTTCGTTGCGGAAGTTGCGGTTGATCTCGAAGACCCGCTCGAAGCCGCCCACGATCAGGCGCTTGAGGTACAGCTCGGGGGCGATGCGCAGGTACATCTCCTGGTCGAGCGCGTTGTGGTGCGTCACAAACGGCCGGGCATTGGCCCCCCCGGGAATGGGGTGCAGCATCGGCGTCTCGACCTCCAGAAAACCGTGCTGAACCATGAACTCGCGGATGCCCGAGACGGCGCGGCTGCGCGCGGTAAAGCGCTTGCGGGCCACCTCGTCGGTCATCAGGTCGACATAGCGCTGGCGGTATTTGGTTTCTTGGTCCTGCATGCCGTGGAACTTGTCGGGCATGGGGCGCAGGCTCTTGGTCAGCAGGCGGATCTGGCTGGCGTGGATCGACAGCTCGCCGGTGCGGGTCTTGAAGAGCTTGCCCTCCACGCCCAGGATGTCGCCCAGGTCCCAGTGCTTGAAGTCGGCGTAGTCGGCCTCGCCCACATCGTCGCGCACCACATAGATCTGGATGCGGCCGCTGGCGTCCTGCAAGGTGGCAAAGCTGGCCTTGCCCATCACGCGCTTGAGCATCATGCGGCCGGCCACGCGGACCCCTTGGGCCTCGTGCGTGAGCAGCTCGGGGGTCTTGGCCCCGTGTGCCTCGTGCAGGGCCTGCGCATGGTGCGCCGGCTTGAAGTCGTTGGGGAAGGCCACCGGCCCGCCCGCCTGCTGGCGCTCGCGCAGGGCCTTGAGCTTGTCGCGCCGCTCGGCGATCAGCTGGTTGTCGTCTTGGGGCGCGGCCTCGGCGGGCCGGGCGCTTTGGAGCTCGGGCGATTGGGACATGGGTGGGCCGGCCACAGGCCGGTGGGGTGGGCAGACAAGGGGATCGGAGTGCCCAGGGCGCTCCGCAAAGGCGTTATTTTAAGTTCTTCGGGGCCCGGAATCGGCGAGAATCGACGCATGAACGCCAATGCACGTCCCCCGCTTCCCGATCACCTGAGCATCGACCCCCGCAGCCCGCACCATGTGGCCGCGGTCTTTGAACACGATGTGGGCATCCGCTTCAACGGCCGCGACCGCTTTGATGTGGAGGAATACTGCGTCAGCGAAGGCTGGGTGCGGGTGCCCGCTGGCAAGACGCTTGACCGCAAGGGCCGGCCCCTGCTGATCAAGCTCAAGGGCCGGGTCGAGGTGTTCTACCGCGACGACGCCAGCCTCAGCTGATCGCGTCGGCGCTCTGGCGCTGCAGCATGGCCAGCAGGCTGGCCACCTTGCGGCGCAGCTCGCGGCGGTCGCAAATGAAGTCGATCGCGCCCTTGTCCTGCAGGAACTCGGCGCGCTGGAAGCCCTCGGGCAGGGTCACCCGCACCGTGGTCTCGATCACGCGCGGGCCGGCAAAACCGATCAGCGCCTTGGGCTCGGCAATCACCACATCGCCCATGAAGGCAAAACCGGCCGACACCCCGCCCATGGTGGGGTCGGTCAGCACGCTGATGTAGGGCAGGCCTTTCTTGGCCAGGCGGGTGAGGGCGGCATTGGTCTTGGCCATCTGCATCAGCGAGAGCAGGCCTTCCTGCATGCGCGCGCCACCGGTGGCGGTGAAGCAGACAAAGGGCACCTTCTGCTCGATGGCGGTGTGCACGCCGCGCACAAAGCGCTCGCCCACGACCGACCCCATCGAGCCGCCCATGAAGTCAAACTCGAAGCAGGCCGCCACCAGGCTGATGCTGTGCACCGCGCCGCCCATCACCACCAGGGCATCGGTCTCGCCGGTCTGCTCCATGGCCTCTTTGACGCGCTCGGGGTATTTGCGGCTGTCCTTGAACTTGAGGGCATCGACGGGCACGACCTCCTGGCCGATCTCGTAGCGGCCCTCGGGGTCCAGAAAGGCATTGAGCCGGGCGCGGGCGCTGATGCGGTGGTGGTGGCCGCAGCTGGGGCACACGTTCTGGTTGTTCTCCAGATCGCTCTTGTAGAGCACGCTCTCGCAGCTTGGGCACTTGATCCACAAGCCTTCGGGCACGCTGCGGCGCTCGGCCGGGTCGGTGGGCTGGATCTTGGGGGGCAACAGCTTTTCAAGCCAACTCATACAGACATCTCCTTGCCGCTATTATCCCCGCCTTTGCGGGGGGTGTGCGTGCGCATCAGGCCGGCTGGTCCAGGCCCTGGCGAATGCCGCGCAAAAACTCGGCCGCCACGGCGGGCGCGCGCTCGGCGCTTTCGTTCTCGATCAGCTGGATCAGGCGGGTGCCAATGACCACCGCGTCGGCCACCTCGCCCACAGCGCGGGCGCTGGCCGCGTCGCGGATGCCAAAGCCCACGCCCACGGGGATGTGCACATGTTGGCGAATGCGCGGCAGCATTTGCTGCACCGCGGCGGTATCGAGCGCCCCCGAGCCCGTCACGCCCTTGAGCGAGACGTAGTAGACGTAGCCGCTGGCCACCTGCGCCACCTGCGCCATGCGCTCGTCGGTGGAGGTGGGCGCCAGCAAGAAGATCAGGTCCATGTCGTGCGCGCGCAGCTGGCTGGCAAACTCGACGCATTCCTCGGGCGGGTAGTCCACCACCAGCACGCCGTCCACGCCGCACGCCTGGGCCGCCCGAATGAAGGCACCGGCGCCGTGGCGCAGGTCGTAGCGCTCGATCGGGTTGGCATAACCCATCAGGACCACCGGGGTGCGGCTGTCCTGCTGGCGGAACTGCTGCACCATCTGCAGCACCTCCTGCAGGCCCACGCCCAGCGCCAGCGCTCGCTCGCCGGCCTTCTGGATGGTGGGGCCGTCGGCCGAGGGGTCCGAGAAAGGAACGCCCAGCTCGATGATGTCGGCGCCGGCCTCGACCATGGCGTGCATCAGGCGGGGGGTGATGTCGACCTGCGGGAAGCCAGCGGTCACATAGGGGATCAGCGCCTTGCGGCCCTGGGCCTGCAGGGCCTGGAGGGTGGGGGTGATGCGGCTCATGGCTGGAAGCGGATGGGTTGTTCGGCACCGCCCTTGACCGACTGCCCACGGCAGCTCGGTCGGCAGTAGAAGTCGGCCTGGCTCAAGTCGGCCACGGTGCCGATGTCCTTGTCGCCACGGCCCGAGAGGTTGACCAGGATCGACTGGTCGGGCCGCATCTGGCCGGCCATCTTCATGGCCTGCGCGATGGCATGGCTGGACTCCAGCGCCGGGATGATGCCCTCGGTGCGGCACATGTGGTGGAAGGCCTGCAGCGCCTCGGTGTCGGTGATGCCGACGTACTCGGCGCGGCCAATGTCCTTGAGCCAGGCGTGCTCGGGGCCGACGCCGGGGTAGTCCAGGCCCGCGCTGATGCTGTGCGTCTCGGTGATCTGGCCGTTGTCGTCTTGCAGGATGTAGGTGCGGTTGCCGTGCAGCACGCCCGGAGAGCCGCGCTGCAGCGAGGCCGAGTGCTTGCCGCTGTCGAGCCCTTCACCGGCCGCCTCCACGCCGATCAGGCGCGTGCCCTCGTGCGGGATGTAGGGGTGGAAGATGCCCATGGCGTTGCTGCCACCGCCCACACAGGCGATCACCACATCGGGCTGCGCCGTGGCCAGGCCCAGGTGGCGGTGCATCTCGGGCATCTGCGTCAGGCACTCCTTGCCGATCACGCTCTGGAAGTCGCGCACCATCATGGGGTAGGGGTGCGGACCGGCCACAGTGCCGATGATGTAGAAGGTGTTGTCCACATTGGCCACCCAGTCGCGCAGGGCCTCGTTGAGCGCGTCCTTGAGGGTGCGGCTGCCCGACTCGACCGGCACCACGGTGGCCCCCAGCAGCTTCATGCGGTAGACGTTGGGGCTTTGGCGCTTGACGTCCTCGGCGCCCATGTAGACCACGCACTCCAGGCCGTAGCGCGCGCAGATGGTGGCGGTGGCCACACCGTGCTGGCCCGCGCCGGTCTCGGCGATCACGCGCGGCTTTCCCATGCGCTTGGCCAGCATGGCCTGGCCGATGGTGTTGTTGACCTTGTGCGCGCCGGTGTGGTTGAGGTCCTCGCGCTTGAAGAAGATCTGGGCGCCGCCCAGCTCGCGGCTCATGCGCTCGGCATGGTAGATGGGCGAGGGGCGGCCCACAAAGTGCGCCAGCTCGTACTGGAACTCCGCCATGAACGCGGGGTCGTTCTGGTAATGCGCATAGGCCTCGCGCAGCTCGTTGATGGCATAGGTCAGGGTTTCGCTGACAAAGCTGCCGCCATACATGCCAAAGTGGCCCCGGGCATCGGGCTGTTGGTAATCGAACATGGGTCCGTCCAGAGAAAAAAGGGGATTCAGGTGAGGGCGGCGTCGGCCGCGCGCACGGCGGCCACAAACTGCCCCATCTTGGCGGCATCCTTGAGGCCTTTGCCGGCCTCGATGCCCGAGCTCACGTCAACGGCCAGGGACCGCGCGCGAGGCCGCAAGGCCGCGATGCCATCGCCCACGTTTGCAGGTGTGAGTCCACCAGACAAAACGAGGTGAGCGTCGACGTTTGGTGGCAGCTGTGACCAAGGGAAGGACTTTCCGCCGCCGCCATATCCCTCGACCAGGGTGTCGAGCAACAGGGCTTGGGCGTGATGGTGAAGACGGGCAAATTCTAGCAAGTCAAAGCCGGTCACGTTCTGGGCGGGGATCCGGGCCACCTTGAGGTGCGGCCGGCCACAGCGCTGCGACAGGTCCTGGCACTGCGCCGGGGTCTCGTCGCCGTGCAGCTGCAAGATGGCCCCAGGCACCGCCTGGCTGGCCGCCAGCACCCGCGCCGGGTCTTCGTTGACGAACAGCAGCACGGGGGTGACAAAGGCCGGCAGGCGCGCGGCCAACTCGGCCGCCCGCTCGATGGACACCGCGCGCGGGCTGGGGGGATAGAGCACAAAGCCGATGGCGTCGGCGCCAGCGGCCACGGCCGCATCCACATCGGCTTCGCGGGTGAAGCCGCACATCTTGATGCGGGTGCGCAAGGCAGGGGGCATGGCTCAGGGCAGCCAGTCAAAGGCCGCGGTGGTGGTGGGCAGGCCCCATTGTGGCGCATACACCGGGCCGCCGAAATACAGGCCATCGGGCGCAAACGTGGGAGCGGCCGCATCGCGCGAGCGCGCCGCCAGCACCGCCTGCATCCAGTCGGGCGGCTGCTGGCCCTGGCCCACGCAGATCAGGCAGCCCATCAGGTTGCGGATCATGTGGTGCAAAAAGGCATTGCCTTCAAAGTCAAAGCGCCAGTAGGCGCCGCGCCGGTGGATGTCGATGCGGTGCAGGGTTTTGACGGGCGAGAGCGCCTGGCAGCTGCTGGCCCGAAACGAGCTGAAGTCGTGTTCACCGATCAGGTGCGCTGCCGCGGCCTGCATGGCCGCCAGGTCCAGCGGCCGGAACACCCAGCCGACCCGGCCGGCTTCGAGGCTGGGGCGCACGGGCGACTCGAGCAGCACATAGGTGTAGCGCCGCGCTTGGGCGCTGGCGCGGGCATGAAAGGCCGCGGGCACGGGCTGGGCCCACTGCACCGCGATGTCGGGGGGCAGGTAGCGGTTGGTGCCGCGCACCCAGGAAAAGGGCTCGCGCTCGACCGGGGTGTCAAAGTGCACCACCTGCATCAGGCCGTGCACGCCGGCGTCGGTGCGGCCGGCGCAAACCGTGCCGATGGGGGCATCGGCAAAGCGCGCCAGCGCGGCCTCCAGGTGGTCTTGCACCGCCTGGCCCGAGGGCTGGCTCTGCCAGCCCGTGTAGGCCTGGCCGAGGTAGCTGACGCCCAGGGCCCAGCGTTGCATGGGGCGCGCGGGCCTCAGGCCTGCAGCAGGATGCGCAGCATGCGGCGCAGCGGCTCGGCCGCGCCCCACAGCAGCTGGTCACCCACGGTGAAGGCGCCCAGGTAATCGTCGCCCATGGCCAGCTTGTGCAGGCGGCCCACCGGCACGCTCAGGGTGCCGGTGACGGCGGCGGGGGTCAGCTCGCGCTCGGTGATCTCGCGCTCGTTGGGCACCACCTTCACCCAGTCGTTGGCGCGGGCAATGATGTCCTGCACCTCGTCCATCGGCACGTTCTTCTTGAGCTTGATGGTCAGGCCCTGGCTGTGGCAGCGCATGGCGCCAATGCGCACGCACAGGCCGTCGATCGGGATGCTGCCGGCGCTGCGGAAGGGCGCGTTGCCCAGGATCTTGTTGCACTCGGCGCCGCCCTTCCACTCTTCCTTGCTCTGGCCGTGCTCGACCGGCACATCGATCCAGGGGATCAGGCTGCCGGCCAGCGCGGTGTTGCGGAAGTTCTTGGTGGGGAAGGCGGCGTCGCGCATGGTCGCCGAGACCTTGCGGTCAATGTCCAGAATGGCCGAGGCCGGGTCGGCCAGCTCGGCCTTGACGGCGTCGTGCAGGGCGCCCATCTGCTGCAGCAGCTCGCGCATGTTTTGCGCGCCGGCGCCCGAGGCCGCCTGGTAGGTCATGGCCGAGACCCACTCGACCAGCTGGTGCTGGAACAAGCCGCCCAGGCCCATCAGCATCAGGCTGACGGTGCAGTTGCCGCCGATCCAGTTGCGCCCGCCCTTGGCCAGCGCCTGGTCGATCACATGGCGGTTGACCGGGTCCAGGATGATGACTGCGTCGTCGGCCATGCGCAGGCTCGAGGCCGCGTCGATCCAGTGACCTTGCCAGCCGGCGCCGCGCAGCTTGGGGTACACCTCTTTGGTGTAGTCGCCGCCCTGGCAGGTGATGATGATCTCGCAGCGCTTGAGGGCGTCGATGTCGTGGGCATTTTGCAGACGGGTCTCGTTGCGCGCCATGGCCGGTGCGGCACCCCCGGTGTTGGAGGTGGAGAAAAACACCGGTTCGATCAGGTCGAAGTCGCCCTCCGACACCATGCGGTCCATCAGGACCGAGCCGACCATGCCACGCCAGCCGACCAGACCTACCAACTTGCTCATTTCATCGCCCTTTCAAAAATTAAACAGTGCCACGCCTGACTGTTTGCCCGGCTCGTCTGGCCGGGAAGGGCGCACGACGAACCGAGCCGTTCAGCCCGTGATGGTCGTGGTTTTGATGGTGAATGCGCGCGCGCCAGCGGTCACCAGGGCGGTGATCGAGGTGTTCTTGAACAGGGGGTTGGCGGCACACATGGGCCCCGATTGTACCGGAACGGCTGGCGCCGACCTGACAGGCCGGGCCACAGGGCCGGGCAGGGGCCAGCGCATCCGGGTGAAAACCCCTTGAAAGCGGGCCTGGCCGCGTCCCTATACTCGGCCCAAGGATGCCCGCATGACAAGTCAACAACTGATTCTGAGCCTGGTGCTGGCCACCATGGTGTTTTCGGTCTCGCTGGAGTTGCGCCTCGACGATTTCCGGCGCGTGGCGCAGGCCCCGCGGGCGGTGCTGGTGGGGCTGATCCCGCAATTTGTGCTGCTGCCCGTGGCCACCTGGCTGGCCACCTTGGCGCTGGACCTGCCGGCCAATGTGGAGGCGGCCATGATCCTGGTGGCGGCCTGCCCGGGGGGCAGCCTCTCGAACGTGGTCACCCACCTGGGGCGCGGCAACACCGCGCTGTCGGTCAGCATCTCGGCCGTGGCCAGCGTGATCGCGCTGGTGGCCACGCCGCTCAACTTCAGCTGGATGATCGCGCAGAACCCGCAGACGGCCAGCTGGCTGCGTGAGCTGGCCATCGACCCGACCGGCATCTGGGTCAGCCTGGTGCTGCTGCTGGGCGTGCCGCTGGGCCTGGGCCTGTGGTGCGCGCACCGCCTGCCGCAGCTGGCGCAGCGCCTGCGCAAGCCGCTGGGCCGGTTTGCGGTGGGGGCGCTGCTGCTGTTCATTGTGGCGGGCCTCATCAAGGAGCGCCAGTTGCTGACCCTGGGGCTGCTGCCCACGCTGGGCCTGGTGGTGGCGCACAACGCCAGCGGCCTGCTGCTGGGCTGGATCACCAGCCGCCTGGCCGGCCTGTCGGTGCGCGACATGCGCGCGGTGGTGATCGAGGGCGGCATGCAGAACTCGGGCCTGGCCCTGGGCATCATCGCGGTGCAGTTCAACAGCGACCTGGGCATGGTGACCCTGGCCAGCCTGTGGGGCATCTGGCACATCGTCAGCGGCATGGCGCTGGCGGCCATCTGGAGACGACAACATGCTTGATTGGTGCATCAAGGGCGGCACGGTGATCGACGGCACCGGGGCCGCGCCCTATGTGGCCGATGTGGGGGTGCAGGACGGGCGCATCGTGGCGGTGGGCCAGGTGCAGGGCCCGGCCCGCCAGACGCTGGATGCGCAAGGCCTGTGGATCACGCCCGGCTTTGTCGACATCCACACCCATTACGACGGCCAGGCCACCTGGGACGACTGCTTCACGCCCAGCATCTACCACGGCGTGACCACGCTGGTGATGGGCAATTGCGGGGTGGGCTTTGCGCCCAAGCGCGCGGGCCACGAGTCCGACCTGATCAAGCTGATGGAGGGGGTGGAGGACATTCCGGGCGCGGCCTTGCACGAGGGCATCGTCTGGAACTGGGAGGATTTTCCGCAGTACATGGACGCGCTGGCGGCCACGCCGCGCAGCCTGGACTACCTGGTGCAGGTGCCGCACGATCCCTTGCGCATGTATGTGATGGGCGAGCGGGCGCAGGCGCACGAGGCCGCGCAGCCGGCCGATATCGCGGCCATGCGCGCGCTGCTGCGCCAGGCCTTGCAGGCCGGCGCGGCGGGCTTTAGCACCGGCCGCAGCGACAACCACCGCACCGCCGATGGCCTGGACACCCCGGCGGCCAATGCCGAGTTGGCCGAGCTCAGCGGTCTGGCGCAGGCCTTCGAGGGCCTCTCGCACGGGGTGGTGCAGGTGGTGAGCGACTTCAACCTGCTGCAGGGCCCGCAGCACTTTGACGCCGAGTTTGCCTGCGTCGAGGCGCTGGCGCGCGCCAGTGGCCGGCCGCTGTCCATGACCTGGCTGCAGCGCGACCCGGGTGGCGAGCAGTACCTGCAGATCGCCCAGCGCGTGGAGGCCGCGGTGCAGGCGGGCCTGCCGCTGTATTTGCAGACGGCGGTGCGCGGCATCGGGGTGTTGATCGGGCTGGACGCGAGCTTTCACCCCTTCATGGGCTTTCCCTCGTACAAGGCGGTGGCGCATCTGCCCTTGGCCGAGCGCGCCGCGGCCCTGCGCGAGCCCGCGCGCAAGGCCCGCATCCTGGCCGAGCGCTCCGAGCGCCTGGCCGGTGACGGCAGCGCCATCCCGCCGCTGGTGGACCTGCTGCTGGCCCGCATCGACCAGATCAGCGGCCGCATGTTCCCGCTGGGGCAGACGCTGGACTACGAGCCCTCGGTCATGCAGAGCTTTCTGGTGCGCGCCAAGCAGGCGGGCATCTCGCCCCTGGAGGCCCTGTACGACCACCTGTGCGCCGACCAGGGCCAGGGCCTGATCTACTTCCCGATCTTCAACTACAACGAGGGCTCACTCGATGCGGTGCGCCGCATGCTGGCGCATCCGCGTGCGCTCAGTGGTCTGAGCGATGCGGGCGCGCACGTGGGCACCGTCTGCGATGCCAGCTTCCCCACCTTCATGCTCACCCACTGGGTGCGCGACCGCGCGCGCGATCGCCTGCCACTCGAGCAGGCCATCGAGATGCTGACCCGGCGCAATGCCCACTACCTGGGCCTGCACGACCGCGGCGTGATTGCCCCGGGCCTGCGCGCCGACCTGAACGCCATCGACCCGGCGCGATTGGCGCTGGGCCGCCCGGAGCTGGTGCGCGACCTGCCCGCCGGCGGCAAGCGCTTTGTGCAAAAAGCACACGGCTATGTGGCCACCTGGGTGGCCGGTCAGGCGGTCCAGCAGGACGGCCAGATCAGCACCGCCCGCCCGGGCCGCCTGGTGCGCATGGGGCAGGGGGGCTGATTCAGGGCGAATTTCCGGGCGAAGGGTTGCGGTAGCGGTTCCAGCCCTCGCGATCGCTGGGGCGGAAGCGGTCGCTGTCGGCGCCGCCCTCGCGGCGCAGGCCAAGCAGCCAGTCCTGCCCCTGCTGGCGCACCCCACTGGCGCGCACGTTTTGCGACACCAGGTCCCGCACCTGGATGC
>JBEBDJ010000220.1:0-3227 GCA_041157045.1 Pseudomonadota bacterium | reverse complement strand
AGCTGCGCCAGCCGCATCGCCACAAAAGCGGCCAGCGCGCCCATGCCGTACACCCCCAGCCAGGGCGCCCACACGGCCAGCAGGCTGTCGGTGTGCGCATAGCCGCCCGCGCCCCAGGGGAAACCGGTGAAGAAGTGCCCACGCGCCAGCTCGGCCAGGGTCCACAGGGCGGCAAAGGCCAGGGCCGCGGCGATGGGTCGCTGTGGGGAGGCCCTGCGCACCCAGATCGCGGTCGCCAGCGCGTAATACAGGCCCAGCGCCCCGGCCAAGGCCAGCACCGCCAGCACCGACAAGGCCGCGGGCATGCCGCCATACACCGTCATGGAGATGTGCAGCCACCAGAAGGTGGCCGCCAGCCAGCACAAGGCAAAGGCCAAGCCCAGTCCAGCCGCCAGGCGCCAGCGCTGCGCGCCCGGCCCGGTCTGCAGGCCCAGCAGCAGCCAGGCCAGCGCCAGCAGGCTCAGGATTTGCAGCGTGCCCGAGGCCTGCCCGCCCATCGGCCAGGCCATGGCCAGGCCTTGCAGCGCCCCGGCCAGGGCCGCGCCGGTCAGCGCACGCCAGACGGCCATGCGGTCGGCCTGCGCAGCGGGGGCCAGGCGGGGCATGGGCTCAGGCCTTGGGGGCCAGGGGCTGCACCCGGAACCAGCGCACCGCACCCGACTGGGTATGCAGCACCGAGAACTGCAGGCCCGCCAGCACAAAGCGCTCGCCGCGCCGGGGCACATGGCCCATTTCGTGCGCGATCAGGCCGCCGATGGTGTCAAAGTCCGGCGCGTCCTCGTCGCCACGCGCCTGGCGCAAATCCACCCCAAAGGCCTGCCCCACGCGCTCGGGCGAGGCCGCGCCGTGCACCCGGTAGCTGCGATCGGGCAGGGCAAAAATGTCGCCGTCGTCGCCGTCAATGTCGAATTCGTCCTCGATCTCGCCCACGATCTCCTCGAGCACGTCCTCGATGGTGATCAGGCCAGCGGTGCGGCCAAACTCGTCGACCACAATGGCCAGGTGGTTGCGGTTGTCGCGGAACTGGCGCAGCAAGTCGTTCAGGCGCTTGCTCTCGGGGATGAACACCGCCGGACGCAGCAGGGCGCGGATGTTGAGCTCGGGCGCACGCTGGAGCTTGAGCAGGTCCTTGGCCAACAGGATGCCAATCACGTTCTCGCGCTCGCCCTCAAAGACCGGAAAACGCGAGTGCGCGGTCTCGATCACTGTGGCCAGGATCTCATCGTGCGCGGCGTTGATGTCGAGCAGGTCCATGCGCGGGGCCGCCACCATCACATCCCCGGCCGTCATGTCGGCCATGCGGATCACCCCCTCGAGCATCTGTCGGCTCTCGTGGTTGATGATGCGGTTGTCTTCGGCCTCGACCAGGGTCTCGATCAACTCGTCGCGCGAGTCGGGACCAGGGTGCAGGAATTCGGCGAGTTTTTGCAGAAAGCCACGCTTGTCGACACGATCGGTGGCGCGCGCAGGATGGGGGTCTGACACAGGGTTGGGGCAGGACATGCCGTGGTGAACAAGCCGCTAGGATAGCGCATCCACATGACAGCCGCCGCCCAAGGACAGGGCGAGCTCAGGTGGTGCGCTTGGCCTCGCGCACGCCCTGGCGGATCTCTTGCAAGGCGGCCAGCACCCGCAAAAAACCTTGCGCCTGTTGCTTGAGGCGATAGTCGAGCTCGGCCGCCTGGTCCTGCAACAAACCGCTGAGCTGGCTGTCAAGCGTGGCCTCCGGCAGGCGCAACCAGGCCTCGCTTTCGCTGCCCTCGCGCTGCACCGTGGCCCCGGCCTTGCGCGCGATGCGCAGCATGGGGGCGTTCTCGCTCAGGGCATGGATGAAGAGTTGGCGCACGCCGTTGTTGCGCGCATGGACCACCGCATGGTCAAACAGGCGCGCGCCCAGGCCCCGACCGCGCTGATGTGCCGACACCGACACACCAAACTCGGCGCAGGTCGACAGATCGGGCTCCACCGCATAGGCCAGGTGCGCCATCGCCACCAGTTGCAGGCGGCGGTTGAAGATGCCAAAGAGCTCGTCGCGCTCGAAGTGCAACTCGGCCACATAGCGGCCGATTTGCTCGTCGGTGGCGGGGTAGCCAAAGCGCAGGTAGCGGTCCTGGGCATCGAGCGCCAGCAGATGCGCCAGGATGCGTGGCCGGTGGCGCGGCCGAAGGCCCCGGATGGGCACCCAGGCGGGCGCGCGTGAACGGGCCGGGTCTTGCAAGCCCACGCGCTGGCGCCACCAGCGGCGCCACAGCACGCGCCAGCGCGCGAGCCCTTGGCGCGGGCGCGCCTGGGGCCTGGCGTTGGGGGCAGGGGCCAGCGGATCGTTCATGCCTCAAGTTTAAGGGTTTACCCTAGATTTGTCACCGCATGGGCGCATGGCCTAGCGCGAATGGGGCCATCGCTGCAGGGCCCAGCGCCAATGGCCCCAGCCCCGCCATGGGCGGGATTCCCCCCTCCCCCCGGCCCGCGCAGATGCGCACAATGCCGCATCGTCCATTGGAGTCCGGTATGGAACGCATCTGGTTAAAGCATTACCCCCCTGGTGTCCCGCACGATGTGCACCCTGAGCAATACAGCTCGCTGACCGAGGTGCTCGAACGCGCCTTCCGCGAGCACGCCGACGCGCCGTTTTCGGTGTGCATGAACCGCTGGATGAGCTATCGACAGCTCGATCAGCTCTCGGCCGCGCTGGGCGCCTGGCTGCAGTCGCGCGGTCTGCCCCCGGGCAGCCGGGTGGCCATCATGCTGCCCAATCTGCCGCAGTTTGCGGTGACCATGGCGGCGGTGCTGCGCGCCGGCTACACCTGCGTCAACGTCAACCCGCTGTACACGGCCCGAGAGCTGGAGCACCAGCTGCGCGATTCGGGTGCCTGCGCCATCGTCATCCTGGAAAACTTTGCCCACACCTTGCAAGAGGTGATCGAGCAGACCGAGGTCAAGCACGTGGTCATCACCGCGCTGGGCGACATGCTGGGGCCCTGGTACGGCCGCTGGATGACGTTTGCGGTGCGCCACCTGGCCAAGCTGGTGCCCGAGTTCGAGCTGCCCCTGACCGATGGGCGCAGCGTCACCCCGCTGCGCAAGGCCCTCGCGCAAGGCCGGCAGATGAACCTCAAGCCGGTGCAACAAAGCCTGGACGATTACGCGTTTTTGCAATACACCGGCGGCACGACCGGCCTGTCCAAGGGCGCGGTGCTCACGCACCGCAACGTGGTGGCCGCCATGCT
>JBEBDJ010000219.1:0-19723 GCA_041157045.1 Pseudomonadota bacterium | reverse complement strand
CCAAGTCAATGCGGCCTATGTGGACCCGGCCTACATTGCCAAAGTGCGCAAGAAGCTCGACCTAGACCAGCGTGAAGCGGCTGATATTTTTGGTGGTGGGGTGAACGCCTTTTCTCGCTATGAGAATGGCAAGACCAAGCCACCGCTGGCCCTGGTCAAATTGCTCAAGGTGCTGGATCGGCACCCCGAGCTTTTGCATGAAATTCGAACTGCTTGAGCAAGGCTAGGGCCATGGCTTTGCTTGCAGACTTGGCAACTCGACGCGTCTGAGGATGATCATCTCCTTTTTGGGGGGCCTAAGTCGTAGGCAAAGGGGGGCCCTGTTGGCGCAGTGACAGGTCACGATGTCCCGACGGGCCCGCTTGTTTGTTGGCGCAGGCATGCGTTGGATAGGGGAATTCGACTGCACCCGCCTTCTTCGTATCATGCGCATGCGGTGCATGGGCGCCGCGTTTGACCGGAGGCATCATGACCCTGTGGCGATATGCATGCGTGTGCTTGGGCTGGCTGGGCCTGTGGGCCGGCCCCCTGGCCGTGGCGCAGGAGCGTGCGCCCGTGGTGCGCTCGGAGCTGCTCTCGTTTCGGGTGGTGACCCTCACCAGCGGCCTCGAGAATCCTTGGTCGATCGCCTTCTTGCCCGATGGCCGGATGCTGGTCACCGAACGGGCCGGGCGCATGCGCTTGCTGGGCCCCGACTTTCGGCCCGAACCCCAGGCCATCGAGGGGCTGCCCGCCATCGCGGCACAGGGCCAGGGAGGCTTGTTCGATGTGGTGCTGCATCCGCAATACGCGCAGAACGGCTGGATTTACTGGGCCTACAGCGCGCCCGGCGCTGGCGGTTGGGGCACTGCGCTGGCGCGCGGCAAACTCATGGGCATGCGCATGACCGAGGTGCAGGTCTTGTTCAGCATGCAGCCCAAAACCCGCTCGGTGCAACACTTTGGTGGGCGCATTGTGTTCGACAAGGCGGGGATGCTCTACCTGACCCTGGGTGACCGGGGCGACCGCCATCGCGCGCAAAAACGGGATGACCATGCCGGCTCGGTGATTCGCCTGCACGACGACGGTCGGGTGCCCGCCGACAACCCCTTTGTGCAGCAGCCTGGGACATTGCCCGAGAAATGGACCTTGGGCAACCGCAACATCCAAGGCGCCGCCCTGCACCCGACGACCGGCGAGCTGTGGACCCATGAGCATGGGCCGCAAGGCGGCGACGAGCTCAATGTGATGCGCGCCGGTCAGAACTACGGCTGGCCGGTCATCACGCATGGGGTCAACTACGGCATTGGCACACGCATCGGTGAGGGCACCAGCAAACCCGGCATGGTGCAAGCGCTGCACCTGTGGACGCCCTCGATTGCCCCTTCAGGCATGGCCTTTGTGCAGGGCGCCGAATTTGCCCCGTGGCAAGGCCATCTGCTGGTCGGGGCCTTGCGGGGCCAGATGTTGGTGCGGCTGGCCCTGGACGGTGAGCGGGTGCTGCACGAGGAGCGCTTGCTGCAAGGGCAGGTGGGTCGCTTGCGCGATGTGCGCATGGGCCCCGATGGCCGCGTCTACCTGCTGACCGACGACCCGCAGGGCGCACTGCTGCGCTTGGAGGCCGTCAAACCCTGACGCGGGGGCCACCCCGCGTCGGATCGCTTTCGCGGTCACCCCTGCCTGCGCCAATCCGTCAAGCAAAGGCCAGCGGTCTTTAGCGCACGCACGCGAAGCTGGCCGCCTGCTCTGGGTCGCCCGAGCGGTAACGCGCCACCAAGGGGTAGGGGCACAGGGGGCGGCTGCGCTGGCTGGGCCAGGTGCTGGGCACGTCGGGGTTGGCGCCGCCAGGGTTGCCCGGGCCACGGGCCGTGGCCACGATGCGCTCGGGCGCGCGCCCTTGTTCCACCCAATCCACCAGCGCCATCAGGGCATCGAACTGATCGGTGGCCGGTCCGCCGCGCGAGTGGCCCATGCCGGGCACCGCAAAGAAACGGGCAAAGCGTTGCGCCTGGCCCAGGTGGTGGGCGTCAAGCCCGCGGTACCAGGCCGTGGTGTCGTCGATCGAGAAGATGGCATCGGCGGTGCCATGCACCACGACGATCTTGCCGCCCCGGGCGCGCAGCGCGTCCAGTTGGGTGGCATTGGGCGGCACCATGACGGTCAGGCCGCTTTCGGTGTAGACCTCGTTGGTGGCAAAGATCTTCGGGGCTTCGCGCTCCAGATCAAACTGCAGGGCAAACTCGGCCGCCCGTGCGGGGTTGGTGGCGATGCTCAAATCGGACGCTGGCGGCGTCGAGAAAATAAAGCTCACCGAGACTGGGTTGCGCGCGGTGCGCACCGAGTTGCGAAATTTCCATTCGGCCCAGCCCGGTTGCACCACGCCCGGGTCGTATGGGAACCCGGGGTACAGTTCCTCGCCATTGGCCAGTTTGACCGGCGAAAACACCCCGGCCACCACCGCCTTCTGCGCCGAACTCAGGCATGTGCCGTCGCGCGGTCCGGCGCAGGTGGGCACGTCGCGATCGATGTTGAAGTTCACGCGGCAGGCTTCGATGTCTTGCACCAGGCCATCCTGCAGCCCATCGAGCGCATCGCAGCGCGCCAGAATGGCGTTTGCCAGCACCTGCCGCTCGGCCACGGGCAGGGCCGATTCGTAGTCGGGCAGGCCATTGCGCACGCGGCTGGTGGCCACCGTGTCCCAGCGTTTGATGTGCGAGAGGTTGGCCACCGAGGCCCGCGGCAAGCGGATGCCCGGGGCATTGGCCAAGATGCCGTCAAAGGCATCGGGGTAGCGCGAGGCGGCCACCAGGGCCTGCCGGCCGCCGTTGGAGGTGCCCCCGATGTAGGAGCGGTCCGGCCCCTTGCCGTAGGCCGCGCGGATCAAGGCCTTGGCCATGGGGGTCAAGGTGCCAATGGCCTGGTAGCCATGGTCGCGCCGGGCCTGGGGATCGAGCCCAAACAAGGGGTTCTGCGCGGGCGTATGGCCGGCATCGGAGCTGATCACCGCAAAGCCATGCTGCAAGCCATTGCGCAGAAGCCCGCCGCTGCCCAAGGAGTTGCCGCCGTCGGCGGTGACGACAAAGCCATCGGTGCCGCCGTTGGTCTGGTACAAAAAGCGGCCGCTCCAGTCGCGCGGCAAACGCATTTCAAAACCGATGGCATAGGTCTGGCCGTCCACCGGGCTCACACGCCGGTTCATGTACCCGGTGACCTGGCAATGCTCGCCCACCGCCTGACCGGCGTTTTTCAGCCCGCCGGCCGGCACCAGGCGGGCCGCGGTGATGGTGGTGTTCGGAAAGGAAAAACCCGACAGGGCGGTGCAGGTCGCCAGGGGCGCGCCGGTGGCGGCCGTCAGGGCGGGCGTGCGGTCTGCCGGTTCGAGCAGGGCACACCCGGACAGGGCCAAGGCCGCCAAGCCGATCCATGAACGGGGGGTGGGTCGTGGCATGGCAGGTCTCCTGTGGGGGCGCGGATGCGCTGGGTGAGGTGCTGGGCGGAATCGCAGAAGGTTTATAGCATCTTCGTGCGCTGACCTCGGACACTTTGCACCAAGTTGCATGCCATCTTGAAGGGCGCAGCGCGCTGGGGCCCGATCGCTTGTTCACCGGACACCGGACGCGCTGCACATCGGGCTTTCCGGGGTTACGATGGTGGACCGCCATGAAACGCCGCAAGACCAGCCCCCCCAAGCAACGCAACCCCGTGGTGCGGGCCCTGACGCGTCAGCGCGCCGCAGGGGCAGGGCGGCATGGCGACGCACGCCGGCGCCAGCAGGAGCGGCTGGCCGCGCGCGCCCTGGCAGGGCGAGAGGGATAGCCCCCACCCACCGACCCGGGCCGCACGGGGCCCAAGACCGAGGAGGCCTCTGATGAGCGACAAGTTGACCGTGGTGCAGCACCCCCTGGTGCAGCACAAGCTGACGCTGATGCGGCGCAAAGACACCAGCAGCCACCAGTTCCGGCAATTGCTGCACGAGCTGTCGGTGCTGATGACCTACGAGATCACGCGCGACATGGAGACCTCGCTGGTCGAGATCGAGACACCGCTCGAGCGCATGCAGGCGCCCATGATCGATGGCAAGAAACTGGCGCTGGTGAGCATTCTGCGCGCCGGCACCGGCATTCTGGACGGCATGCTCAGCGTGGTGCCGGGTGCGCGGGTGGGCCACATCGGCCTCTACCGCGACCCGGCCACCTTGCAGCCAGTGGAGTACTACTGCAAGCTCCCCGGGCAGTTGTCGCAACGCGATGTGATCGTGGTGGATCCGATGCTGGCCACGGGCAACTCGGCCATCGCCGCCATCGAGCGACTGCTGATCGAGCAGCCCCGCAGCCTCAAGTTCATGTGCCTGCTGGCATGCCCAGAGGGCATCGCGGCCTTGCGCGCAGCCCATCCGCAGGTGGCCATCTACACGGCGGCGGTGGACCGGCAGCTCAATGCGCACGGATACATCCTGCCCGGCTTGGGCGATGCGGGCGACCGCATTTTTGGCACGCGTTAGGCCGCGCCAAGAAGCGCTGTCAGCTCAGGCGGCGGTGGCGCACACCGTGCTCGAAGCCGACCAGTCCGACAGTGGCGCGCGCAGGTCCACACCACGGCGAAGCGCCGTCATCTCGGCGACGATGCTCATGGCGATTTCGGGCGGCGTCAGCGCGCCCAGGTTCAGCCCCACCGGCCCGTGCAGGCGGGCAACCTCCTGCTCGGTCAGGTCAAAGCCCAGCAGGCGCTCGCGTCGGCGCTGGTTGTTGTGGCGCGATCCCAAGGCGCCCACATAGTAGGCGGGGGTGCGCAAGGCCTCCATCAAGGCCAGGTCGTCAAGCTTGGGGTCGTGCGTGACGGCCACCACGGCGCTGTTGTCGTCGAGTTGCATGGCCAGCACCAGGTCGTCGGGCATCAGGGTCGAGAGGGTCATGCCGCTCATCTGTTCCCAGCCTTCGTGGTACTCGACGCGGGGCTCGCAAATCGTGACCTGGTGATCGAGCATTTGCGCCATCTGCGCCAGGCAGCGCGAGAGCTGCCCGCCCCCAATGATGAGCAGGCGCTGGCGCGGACCGTGGCAGGTCATCAGGGTTTGGCCGTCAAACTGCAAGGTATCGCCCTGCGTGGCGCGTGAGAGGCGCACCGTGCCGGTGGCCAGGTCCAGGCGGCGCAGCACCAGGCGGTGTTGTTCGATTTGCGCCAGCAACTCGCGCAGCTGCGAATGCGCCGACAAGGGCTCGAGCACGATTTGCACCGAGCCCCCACAGGGCAGGCCAAAGCGTCGCACCTCTTCGGCGGTGCTGCCATAGACCGTGACCTCGGGCAGGCGCATGGCCAGCTCACCGGCCGCCACACGGCGGATCAGGTCGTCTTCGATGCAGCCGCCCGAGACCGAACCGGCCACCTGGCCGTCGTCGCGGATGACCATCAGCGAGCCCGGCGGGCGCGGCGCCGACCCCCAGGTGCGCACCACCGTGCCCAGCACCACGCGTCGGCCCTTGTCCATCCAGTCCAGGGCTGTGCGCACCACCTCGACATCCATGCTGTTCATGCCAACCTCTTTTCAAAGCACAAGCGAACGTTGAACGCGTCCTGCACGCGGCAGGCGCCAACCCAGCAAGCCCAGCCCACACAGCGCCCCACCCAGCAGGGGCGCCGCGTGCTGCGGCCAATACACATGCAAGGCCCACAGCACGGGCGGGCCCATGCACAGGGTCAGCACCGACGCCCCGCGCAGCGGCGCCAGGGGCGCGCGCGGCAAGGCCCAGGCCCAGGCCACCAGCCAGGTGCTGGCCGCCATGGCCGCGACCGACGTGCCGGCCCAGACCAGCAAGGCACCTGCCAAGACGAGCAGGAGCGGCACCGACACCGGCCATGCGCGCACCCGCGGCAGCCGCTGCAGCCCCCAGGGCACCAGGGCCATGAGGGCAGCGTGCAAGAGCACGGTCGCCCACAGGGGCAGACCCAGGGCCAGGCACAGGTCGGCATGCAGCCACACCGTGCCCATCATCCAGCCCATGGCCAGGTCGGCGGGCCCAGGACGGGGCGCCCGACAAGGGCAGGCCAGGTCGCCCAGCAGGGCCGGGAGCAGCCCACGCAGCGCCAGCCAGCGCAAGCCCCACAAGGCCATCCAGAACAGCGCCAACCACAGCCCACCCTGGCCGCCCGGCGCAAAGTGGGCATGCACCCAGGCGCCAGCGCCCAGCCAGGCCAGCAGGGGCAAGAGCAGGCGTGGCCAGGCCTCAGGTGCTGCTGTAGCCATGTTGCTGGTCCGAGCCGGCGGCGGCGTGCACGCTGGCATTGAAGGACAGGATCAGGCGGTCCTGCTCGCCCTCGTAGGGCATGGCCTGGTGCGGCAGCCAGGACGGAAAGATGATCAGCTGCCCGGGCACCGGATCAATGTCGAGGTGCGCCTGCTGGAGATAGGCGTTGCCAAAATCCATGAAGGCGCCGCCCTGGCGGTTGAAATGGGGGCCGTAAAAACGGGTGACGCCGTTGACGGCACCAAAGGCCGGGTGGGCGCGGCGCGTGGCCGGCGCGTCCACCTGCACGCAATACACCCCCGACCAGGAACAATTGCCATGGGTGTGCACATCGTGGTGGCGGCCGCGGTTGCTGGCCTGCGCCCACAGCCCGCGCAGGGCCAATTGCATGCCGGGGCGCGACTCGGTCCAGGCCCCTTGGTTGGCCAACACCACGGTCTGTCGCAGGGCATCGACGACAAAGGCCATCAGGGACTGCCATTCGGGCAGGCGGATGCGCTGCAGCAGGTCATCGCCGCTGGCCCAGAAGGGCGCGGCCGGATCGGCCTGCGGGTCGGTCACGCGCAAGGTGCGCAGCACGCGCGAGAGCGTGTCGTTGTGCGCATCGGCCTGGGCATAGCGGAACACGCCCATGGGGCAGCCCCAAAGGGTGTGAAGCGGTGCGGGTTCCAGCATGGGCGGCTCGCGGGGTCAGTGGCTGGGGGCAGGGGCCGTCGCCCAGGCCGCGGGCCAGCTGAGGCGATGCCCGCTGCGCTGGGCCAGGGCCTCGATGTCCTCGGGCGTGTCCACATCGGTGACATAGCGCCGGTTGGGCGTGTCCCACAGGTGCACCTGCTCGGGGTTCGCGGCCTGCCACTGGCGGCAGCCCATCGAGGGCTGCCCCGCCAGAATGGCCTCGCGCACCGCCTGCGACATCAGCACCGGGTTGCCGCGTTGTCCATCGACCATGGGCTGCACCACCTGTGCGCCGTCGGGGCGTTTTTTGTAGGCGGCCACCAGGTCGTTCAGGTCGCCCGCGCCAATGAGCGGCTGATCGGCCAGCGCCACCATGACCGCATCGAGCTTGCCGCCCAGGGCCGCCAGGCCCAGCCGCAGCGACGAGATCTGGCCCTGGTCGGGATCGGGGTTGCGCACCACCGTGACCGGGAAGTCCTGCACCAGGGGCTCGAGGTGCTCGGCATGGTGGCCCAAGACCACCACGACCTCGTCCATGCCGGCCCCCGACAGGGCAATGAGCTGGCGCCGCAGCAGGGGCACCCCGCCCAGCTGGAGCATGGCCTTGGGCCGGTGCCCCATGCGCGAGGCCGAGCCCGCCGCCAGCAGCACCGCGCCAATGACCAGTCGGCTGTACAGACCACCGCCCCCTTTGAGCAGACATGCCATGGTTTACTCCTGTTGCGAAGAATGAGAGGAGGGTGCCAGCGCGTGACCGCGCCGGTGCGCAATCAGCGAGGCCAGCACCGAAAGTGCAATTTCGGACGGCGTGCGCGCGCCAATGTCCACCCCGGCCGGCGCCACAATGGCCTGCACAGCGGCCGCATCGGCCCCAGCGGCCAACAGCTCTTGCTGCAAGGCCTGTGTTTTGCGCCGGCTGGCGATGAACCAGCAGCCCTGCGTGGGCAGCGCCAGCGCCAGTTGCAGGCCATACAGGTCGCGCCGCCCTTGTGTGGCCACCACGACCAGGCCGTCGCCGCGCCAATGCGGGCGCACCTGCTCGGCTTCGTCGCTTGCAATCACCTGGCGCGCCGATGGCCAGTCCTGCGGCTGCGCGCCCCAGGACACCAGGGTCACCGCAAAGTCCAGTTGCGCCGCCAGTTGCACCAGGGCCTGCGCCACCGGCGACTGGCCCACCACCATCAAGGGGGTGGGGGGCAAGACGGGCTCGATCAGCATCTCCAGCGTGCCGCCCGACGGGCAGGCCATGCCGAACTCGCTGATGTGCTCGATCATCTGTTCGCCGCCGTCCTCGCGCGGGGTGATGCGGATCTGGCGCAGCTGGCCATCGCGCAGGGCGCGGCGCGCGGTCTTGACGACGGCGGGCTGGGCGCAGCCGCCGCCCACCCAGCCATGGATCTGGCCGTCTTCGGTGACCAGGGCTTTGTCGCCCGCCTTGGCCGAGGTGGGGGCCAGGGCCCGCATCACGGTGACCATGGCATAGGGCTGCCCCTCGGCATGCAGGTGCTGGGCCAGGCCCAGCCAGGTGGTGGCGCTCATGCCAGGGTCTCCTTGCGCGGGCCTCGGCCACGCGCCATGTGTTGCAGGTCTTGCAGGCTGGCCATGGGCCACCATCGGTCGATCAGGTGCGCGCTGGCGCGCCAGGCCTGGGCCTGTGGCGCCTGGCGTGTGGGATAGAACCAGTCGATGCGCGCGCCCCGCCCCCGCACCGCCTGCAGCGCGGTGCGCAGCACCTCGGGTTCGTCGGTGTCAAAACCATCGGAAAAAACCCACACCCGCGAGGAGGGGCCCAGCAAGCGCCGCGCTGGGCTGGCGGCAAAGTCCTGCAGGCACTGGCCTATGCGGGTGCCGGCGCCAAAGCCGGCGGTGACGGTGTTGATTTTTTCCTGCACGCGCGCGCTGTCGCGGTGCATCAGCGCGCTCACATCGGCCAGGCGGGTGTGGAAGACGTACACCTGGGCGTCGGCCTCGCGGGCAAAGGCGCGGGCCACGCGCAAAAAGAACGCGCCATGGGCCTGCATGGAGCGGCTCACGTCGACCAGCAAAAACAGGCGGGGCGTCTCGGTGCGGCGTGCCTGCCAAGGCGGCATCAGGGCATCGCCGTCGTGCGCCGCAAACTGGCGCAGCAGCTGGCGCATATCGGGCCGCGAGCCAGCCGCGGCATGTTGCCATCGGCGCAGCCGCCGCCGCGGCAGCTGGCGATGGATCTGGCGTGCCAGGCGGATCAGCGAGCCCAGCTCTTGCGGCCACCACAGCTGGCTCTCGGGTCGGTCCAGCGGATCGGTGCGGCTGGCGCCGCCCATGGCCTGGGCACGGCCGGGGCCGTCTTGCGCCAAGACCTGATCGGTGCTGTCGCTGGCGCTGCCACCGGCGGGCTGAGGCGCGGAGGCCGCGCCTGCCTCCATGGCCGAGTGCAGGTCCTGCACGGCCTGGCGCAGATCACGCCGAGGCCGCGTCTTGCCGCTGACCTTGACGGTGCCGCGCAGGCGCTCAGGATGAAAAAACTGCTCGAACAGTCCGGGCCATTGGCGCCACTCCTGCACGCGGTGGCAGGCCACGGCGCGCCAGGCGGCCGCCAGCGCCGACTCGCGCTGCAGGCCCAGGGCCAGTGCGCTCTCGAGCATGGCCTGCTGCTGGCTCACCCCCACGGCAAAACCGTGCGAGCGCAAAAAGGCCGCAAACTCGGCCAGCCGTTGCAACACGGTCTGGCCAGCATGCGTGGACAACTCGGACATGGCCTCAGACGACCCCGGCCTTGGGCATGTCGGCCGCCACACCCCGCTGGGCGTGGCCGGCCAGTTGCTGCAGGCGCACCGCATCGAGTTGGAAGCGGTCTTCGCGGGTCTTGAGCAGACAGCCCAGGGTGCCCAGCAGCGAGGCCAGGTCGTCGGGCAATTGGGTGTGCTGCAGGGCATGCAAGGCCCGGATCCAGTCCAGGCTTTCGGCCACGCCCGGGGTCTTGGCCAGGTCCTCACGGCGCAGCTTTTGCACCAATTGAACGGCTTGCTCGATCAACTGGTGTTCGGCATCGGGCAGGGCCTGCCGGACGATGTCGATCTCGCGCGCCAGACTGGGGTAATCGAGCCAGTGGTACAGGCAGCGGCGGCGCAAGGCGTCCGACAGCTCACGGGTGCCATTGGCGGTCAGCACCACCTGCGGGGTGTGACGCGCCCGCACGGTGCCAAGTTCGGGGATGCTGATCTGGTACTCGGCCAGCACCTCCAGCAAAAAGGCCTCGAAGGCCTCGTCGGCCCGATCGACCTCGTCGATCAGCAGCACGCAGGGGCCGTCGTGGCTGATGGCTTGCAGGAGCGGACGCTCCAGCAAGAACTCGCGCTGGAACACATCGGCCTCGCTGCTGCCGGCCTGGTCTTGCAGGCGCCGCATGGCCAGCAGCTGACGGCCGTAGTTCCATTCGTAGGCGGCCTGCGACAGGTCCAGCCCTTCGTAGCACTGCAGGCGCACCAGGCGCGCGCCCAGGTGGCGGGACAGGGCTTGCGCCAGCGCGGTCTTGCCCACGCCAGCGTCGCCCTCGAGCAAGAGCGGGCGCTGCAGCCGACCGGCGAGCCACACCGTGGTCGCCAGGTCCTCGTCGGCCAGGTAGGCGGCGTGCGCCAGGCCCTCACGCAAGGCCTGGACCTCGGGGTGGATCGCGGTCGTGACCGACATGACGCTCAGGCGCGCTTGCCAAACAGACCGGCGAACCAGCCCTTGACCAAGGCCCAGAAGATCGCCAGGCCGTTGATCTCGTTGGCCGAGCTGCGCGCTGCCGGGGCGGGATCGGCCGCCGCCGGGGCGGCGCTCGCCTCGGCAGGGGTTGCCACCGCGGCAGCGCCAGCCGGCGCCGCCGCAGCGTCCGCCGGCGCCGGCAGGGCCTGCGCCGCACGTGCAAAGTTCTCGACGAACTGGCCGAGGATCATCTCGGAGACCTGCACCATCATGCGGCCACCGAACTGCGCGAACTTGCCGTTCACGATCACCGCCGCCACGCCGTGCAAGACACAGCGCGAGGGGTCCTCGGGGTCGCTGACCACGGTCGCGGTCAGGTCCATGCTGGCCGACGAGCCGCCCTTGTCGGCGCCCTTGCCCAGCATGACGACCTTGCGCGCGGCGTCGTCTTTCTCCAGCACATCCACGGTGCCGCCAAATTGCGCCACGGCCGGCCCCACCTTGACCTTGACGGCCCCCTTGTAGGAGGACTCGCCCAATTGCTCGGTGATGTCGGCACCGGGCATGCAGGCCGCAGTGGCCTTGAGGTCGCTGAGGATGGCCCAGGCACGCTGGGCGTCCACCGCCAGTGGGTATTGCTTGTCGAGTTTGACTTCCATGTGCAGCTTTCTCTTACAGCGCGAGCTGGTGTTCCTTGAGCGACTTCCAGACGCGGAAGGAGGTGTGGGGCATGTCCAGATGGGTCACGCCCACGTGGGAAAAGGCGTCGACCACGGCCGCGGTGAAGGTCGGGATCGAGCCCACGTGCGGGGACTCGGCCACGCCCTTGGCGCCGATCGGGTGGTGCGGGCTGGGGGTGACCGTGTGGTCGGTCTCCCAGTGCGGGGTCTCCACCGCCGTGGGCAGGAAGTAGTCCATCAGGGTGTTGCCCAGCAGGTTGCCTTGCGCGTCAAACGGCATCTGCTGCCCCATGGCCACCGCATAGCCCTCGGTCAGACCGCCGTGGATCTGGCCGTCGATGATCATCGGGTTGATGCGGGTGCCGCAGTCGTCCAAGGCGTAGAAACGGCGCACCTTGGTCTCGCCCGTGGCGCGGTCGATGTCGACCACGCACAGGTAGATGCCAAAGGGGTAGGTGAAGTTGGGCGGATCGTAGTAGTGCACCGCCTCAAGGCCCGGCTCCAGACCAGCGGGCGGCTGGTGATAGGCCTGCCAGGCCACGTCGGCCATGGTCTTGAACTTGCTGTCGTCGCCCTTGACCTTGAAACGGTCGACTTCCCATTCCAGGTCGTTCTCGCTGACCTCCAGCATGTGCGCGGCAATCTTGCGGGCCTTGGCGTGGATCTTGCGCGCGGCCAGGGCAATGGCGGCACCGGCCACCGGGGTCGAGCGCGAGCCATAGGTGCCCAGGCCATACGGCGCGGTGCTGGTGTCGCCTTCCTCCACCTGGATCACCTCGGAGGGAATGCCCAGCTCGGTCGCAATGATCTGCGCATAGGTGGTCTGGTGGCCCTGGCCTTGCGTGATGGTGCCCATGCGGGCAATCGCGCTGCCGGTGGGGTGGATGCGGATTTCGCACGAGTCGAACATGCCCACACCCAGGATGTCGCACATCTTGGACGGGCCCGCGCCCACCACCTCGGTGAAGGTGACCAGGCCAATGCCCATCAGGGTGGGGCTGTTGGGATCGGCGCGCTTGGCCGCCTGCTCGGCACGCAGGGCCGGGTAGTCGACGGCGTCCAGCACCTTTTGCAGCGCAAAGTGGTAGTCGCCACTGTCGTACTCAAAGCCAAAGGCGCTGGTGTAGGGGAACTGCTCCTTGCGGATGAAGTTCTTGGCGCGGATCTCGGCCTTGTCCATGCCCAGCTTCTGCGCCAGCACGTCGACCATGCGCTCGATCAGGTACACCGCCTCGGTCACGCGGAAGCTGCAGCGATAGGCCACGCCGCCCGGCGCCTTGTTGGTGTAGACGCCCTTGACCGCGCAATGCGCCGCCGGGATGTCGTACGAGCCCGAGCAGATGTGGAACAGGCCGGCCGGGAACTTGGTGGGGTCGGCGCAGGCGTCAAAGGCGCCATGGTCGGCCACCACGTTCACCCGCAGGCCCAGGATCTTGCCGTCGGCAGTGGCGGCCAGTTCGCCGTCCATGTGGTAGTCGCGGGCAAAGGCGGTGGTCGAGATGTTCTCCACGCGGTCTTCCACCCACTTGACCGGGCGGCCCAACACGATGGAGGCCACGATGGCGCACACATAGCCGGGGTAGACGCCGACCTTGTTGCCAAAGCCACCGCCAATGTCGGGGCTGACGATGCGGACCTTGGACTCGGGGATGCCCGACAGCATCGACACCACGGTGCGGACCACGTGCGGGGCCTGGCTGGTGATGTAGGTGGTCAGGTCGCCGCGCACGGGGTCAAAGCTGGCCACGCAGCCGCAGGTCTCGAGCGGGCAGGGGTGCACGCGCGGATAGTACATGTGCTGGCTCACCTTGACCGGGGCTGCGGCAAAGGCGGCATCCGCCGCGGTCTTGTCGCCTGCTTCCCAGGTGAAGATGTGGTTGTGGTGCTCGCGCGGGCCGTGCGCGCCGCTGGTCTTGCCCGCCAGGTCTTCGCGCAGCACCGGGGCGTCGGGGCGCAGGGCGTCGAAGGGATCGATCACCACGGGCAGTTCTTCGTACTCCACCTCGACGGCCTCGACGGCATCGGCGGCGATGTAGCGGTCGTCGGCGATCACGATGGCCACTTCCTGCATCTGGAAGTGAACCTTCTCGTCGGCCAGCACGGCGGCCACATCCCCCGCAAGGGTGGGCATCCAGTGCAGCTTGAGCGGCTTGAGGTCGTCGGCGGTCAGGACGGCGTGCACGCCCGGAATGGCGAGTGCGGCCTCCTTGTTGATCTTTTTGATGCGGGCGTGGGCGACCGGTGCGCGGACGATGTCCATGTGCAGCATGCCGGGCATCTTGATGTCGTCCACATAGTTGCCCTTGCCCTGGATGAAGCGGGCGTCTTCCTTGCGCAGGCGCGAGGCGCCCATGCCGGCCAGGGCCAGTTCGCGCGACTCGGCGCTTTGTGCGGGTGCGTTCATGTGATGTCTCCTGCGGATTTAGGCGGTGGCGGTGGCTTGCTCTTGCAAGAGGCGGGCGGCATGCTGGACCGCGCGCACGATGTTCTGGTAGCCGGTGCAGCGGCACAGGTTGCCGCTCATGCCCATGCGGATCTCGGCCTCGGTCGGATTGGGGTTCTCTTGCAGAAAGCGGTAGGCGCGCATGAGCATGCCGGGGGTGCAGAAGCCGCACTGCAGACCGTGCTCCTGGTAAAAGCCCTGCTGCACCGCGTGCAGCACGCCCTTGTTGGCGAGGCCCTCGACGGTGAGCACGTCCGAGCCGTCGCACTGGACCGCCAGGTGGGTGCAGCTCTTGACCGAGCGGCCGTCGATGTCGACGGTGCAGGCGCCGCAGTGGCTGGTTTCGCAGCCGATGTGGGCACCGGTCAGGTTGAGCTCTTCACGCAGGAAGTGGATGAGCAGGGTGCGCGGCTCGACCGCTTTTTCCTGCGCCTTGCCGTTGACGTTGACGGTGATGAGTTTCTTGGCCATGTGAGGTCTCCAGATCGATCAGAGGCAACGCGCCCAGGCGCTGCGAAGGGCCCGCTTGACCATCTCTCCGGCCATGGCGGTCTTGTATTCGATGTCGCCGCGCAGGTCCTCGGCGGGCTCGCAAACGGCCATCGCGGCGGCCGCTGCCTTGTCCACGTTCTCGGGCGTGAAGGGCTGGTTGAGCAAGAGGGCTTCGGCGGCCTCGGCCCGCAGGGCGGTCGGGGCCACATTGGTCAGGCCGATGCGGATGTGCGTGACGGTCTGACCGCTCTTGCGCATCACCACCGCGCAACCGGCCGTGGCCCAGTCGCCGGTCTTGCGCTTGAGTTTTTCGTAGGACCAGCCGGTGCCCGCGGCGAAGGCCGGAACACGGATGGCGACCATGACCTCGGTCTCTTCGAGCAAGGTCATGTAGGTGCCCAGGAAGAAGCCGTTGGCGTCAACCGTGCGGCGGCCGTTGGGGCCTTCGAGCACGAATTGCGCGTCGCAGACCAGCGACAGGGCAGGGTGGTCATTGCCGGGGTCGCCGTGGGCGATGTCGCCGCCAATGGTGCCGCGATTGCGCACCTGCGGATCGGCGATCAGCTTGGCAGCCTCGGACAACAGCGGCACCTTGGCTTGCAGGATGGGCGAGTTGATCAGGTCGTTTTCGACCGTCATGGCGCCAATCACCACGGTGGGGCCGTCTTCACAAATGCCACGCAACTCGGGGATGCGATTGATGTCGATCAGGTGCTCGGGCTGGGCAAAGCGCAGCTTCATCATGGGCAGCAGGCTGTGCCCACCAGCGAGCAGCTTGGCATCGCCGCCGTACTGGCTGAGCAACTGAACGGCTTCACTGACCGAGCGTGGAGCGTGGTATTCGAACCTCGGGGGAATCATTGAGTGGTCTCCTCTGAATGCGCCACATTGGCCACACCAGTGTATGGAGAGGTCAAATTCCTACCGATCAGTCTGGGTTTACACCAAAAAGGCGCTTAAAGAGTCGCTTTAGTTCACGAAGCGCATTTCCCGGTGCACGAAATGCATTGGTCAGGGCGTCTTGCGCAGGGCAATCGGGGTAAATCCCGAGTCGATCAAAGGCCCAGCGCCCGCTTGAGCGGCACCACCGTTTGGCGGGCCACCGGCACCTCGGGCGCATGGGGATGCCGAAAGGCCACCAGGGTCTTCACGCCATGCCGGCGCAAGGACGCCACCGCCGGAATTTGCACCATGAAGCAGCGGTGCACCCGCATGAATCGCTCCGGGTCCAGGCGCTGCTGCAGATCACCGATGCTCAGGTTGCATTCGCGCCAGCCCTGGCGGGTCATGAGGCGGGTGGAGTGCGCCTGGGACTCGAGGAAGAGGATGTCGTCGAGCTCCACAAACTGAACCCGGCCGTCGAGCACGGTGGGAATGCGCTGCAATTGCATGGTGGCATTGGGTTCGTGTTCACCAGCCCCGGGCTGGCTGACCACCTGCGTCACATCGTAGAAGACCAGCACATAGCCGGTGGTCTTGCCCGCCTCATTGGCCAGGCGGCTGACCTTGATCAAGAGCACCTGTTCGGGGATGTTGATGATCATGGCCATGGGCGCTGCATGCACCGGGGCCTTGTGCTCGGCCTGATTGAGCAGAAAGTCCACCTTGGGGCGTGAGCGCTCAGGGTGGAACTGGGTGACGATCTGGCCAAACGGCCGTTTGGCGTCCACGGGCAGGATCTGCCGCGCAAAATCGTTCATGGCCAGCACCTGACGGTCGGCGTCCAGATGGATCACGCCGACTTCGAAGCGCTCGAACAAATACAGGCTGCTTTGGCCATGGGAGGGGGTCGACATGCGGGACGTTCCAGCTACCGGGCCCACACCATGCGAGACGCCACCGGCGCGGCCATTCTAGGGGCTGTCGGCCTTTGCCGCCCAAACGCAGGGCATGCGTTAGATTACGGGGCTAGGATCTGCCCATGCCTCGATTCATTCTGCTGCTTGTTCACGCTGGCTTGCCCGGTGGCGATGGCCCCAAGCGCCACCGCCAGGGGGAGGGCGCATGAGCCATCCCACGCCAATTGAGCTGAGCCACCAGGACGAGGCCATGATGCGCCTGGCCCTGGCCCAGGCCGAACAGGCCCAGGCCGAGGGCGAGGTGCCGGTGGGTGCGGTGCTGGTGCGCCACGGCCAGGTGCTGGCCACCGGCCGCAACCGCCCCATCCAGGGCCACGACCCCAGCGCCCACGCCGAAATCGAAGCCTTGCGCGCCGGTGCGCAGCTGCTGGGCAATTACCGCCTGGAGGACTGCAGCCTGTATGTGACCCTGGAGCCCTGCGCCATGTGCAGCGGCGCCATGCTGCACGCCCGGCTCGCGCGCGTGGTGTACGGCACCCCCGATCCGCGCACCGGCGCGGCCGGCTCGGTGCTGAATTTGTTTGACGATCCTCGGTTGAACCACCAGACCACGGTGCAGGGCGGGGTCTTGGCCGAGGCCTGTGCGGCGCAGCTCAAGGCATTTTTCAAGCCGCTGCGGCGCAACCTGGCCCCGCTGCGCGAGGATGCGCTGCGCCTGCCCGAGGCGGCCCTGCCAACGGGCCCTGGGGCCGACGGGTTGCGGCATTGGGCCCACGATGTGCCGGCACTCGGCGGTCTTCGCATGGCCTATACCGACACCGGCCCGCAGGACGCCCCCTGCACCTGGGTGGCCCTGCACGCGCCCGGCGCCTGGTCGCATCAGTTTCGCCATTGGCTGCCCATCTGGCAGGCCGCCGGCCACCGGGTGCTCTTGCCCGATCTGCCGGGCTTTGGCCGCAGCGACCGGCCCAAGCGCGAATCGGCCCATCGGCTGGCTTGGCATGCCCAGGTTCTGCACGAATGGCTCGATGGCCTGAACCCGAATGGACCCATCGTGTGCCTGGGCCTGGGGCCCACGGCCTGCTTGGCCCTGCAGTTGGCGCAGCGCTGGCGCCAGCGTGGGCCGGCGCACCCCGTCCGCTGGGTGGGCCTGTGGCCCGAACGGGCACTGCCAGATGCAGGTGCAGGTCGTGCGCGCCGTGCGTCGCGCGACGAAGGTGCGCCCAGCACGCCTGCAGCCCTGCGTCGACAGTTGCGGGCCCAGGGCCTGCCGGACGAGGCTGTGGCGGCCACGATGGCGGCCATGCCCGACGCCGGACATGCCGCGGGCCTGCGGGCCTGGGCGGCGCTCGATCCTGCGCAGCCGGACGGGGAATGGCCAGGGTGCCATGCCTTGCTGGCGCAGCTGGCCGATGGGCCGCACGCCGTCTGGGGACATCCGGCCAGCACGGCCATCACCGGGGCATGGCCCTGGACGCCCGACATGCACCCAGACCTGGGCGGGGAGGGCGCGCGTCGCCTTCTGACTCTTTGGCCGGACTAGGTGGTGAATGCGGCGGGCTTTGCGGCGACAATGCGGCATGGCCCATGTTTACATTTACTCCCCCAGTGGTGCGGTGCGCGATCGCGCGGCATTCAAGCGCGGTCTGGCGCATCTCAAGGCCCTGGGCCACGACGTCGAGGTCGATGCCGACGCGCTGCGCCGCAGCACACGCTTTGCCGGTGACGACGACACCCGCCTGGCCGCCATCGATCGCGCGGCGCAAAGCGGCGCCGATATCGCCCTGATCAGCCGGGGCGGCTACGGCCTGACCCGCATCCTGCCCGCGCTGCCCTATGCCCGCATCGCAGCGTCCGTTGAGCGTGGCATGCACTGGGTGGGCTTTAGCGACTTCACCGCCTTGCAGCTGGCGGTGCTGGCCAAAACCGGCCAACGCACCTGGGCCGGGCCCGCTTTGGGCGACAACTTTGGCGCCGAGCCGGTCGACGAGATCATGGCCGCCTGTTTTGACGACCTGGTGCTGGGGCAGGGCGAGGGCACGGGTTGGCGCATGGGCAAGGCCTTGGCCAGCGGCCTGCCCGACGCGCCTTTGCACATCCGCCGAGCGCGGCTTTGGGGGGGCAATCTGGCGGTGCTCAGCAGCCTGGTGGGCACCCCGTACCTGCCCGAGATCAAGGGCGGCGTGCTGTTTTTGGAGGATGTGGCCGAGCACCCTTACCGCATCGAGCGCATGCTCACGCAACTCCTGCACGCGGGCGTGCTGGCGCGCCAGAAGGCGATCGTGCTGGGTCAGTTCACCGATTACAAACTCAGCCCGCACGACCGAGGCTTCAACTACGCCAGCGTGGTGGCCTGGCTGCGCCAGCAGCTCAAGGTGCCGGTGTTGACCGACCTGCCGTTTGGCCATGTCCAGACGCGCGTCCTGCTGCCCGTTGGGGCCGAGGTGGAACTGGTGCGCGAGGACCGGGACGTGCTGCTGGTGTGGGGGTGATCCTCTTGGGTGGACGCTGTCAAGCGATGCATGGCTGCCCAGCAGCGCATGCCTCAGGGCAGGCCAAGGGCCTGATCAGCGTGTCAATGGCAGCAGACACCTGTTGATCACTTAACATAATACACATTGTGTTATCAAACAATGTGGATTGCAGATCCGCGTTGTGGCTGCACCGAACAAATGTGCGGCCGAGGCTCCAACGCCCTGCGGTTCAGCGTGGGCGCTCCACCATGGATTTCAGGATCAACTGGGTGCTGGCCTCGTTTTGCAACGATCGGGCGAAATCGAGCGCTGTCAAACCTTGTTCGTTTTTGATGAACAAATCGGCGCCGGCCTCGACCAGGACCTTGACCACGCGGTCGTTGCCATAGCGAGCGGCCATCATCACCGGCGTGGTGCCGTTGGGCGAAGCGGCGTCGATGTACGCGCTTTCTTCCAACAGCAATTCAACAATGGCCGTGTGCCCCCCGGTGGCGGCGTAATGCAAAGGCGTCCAGCCAGGATGGTTGATGTCGGCCTCGCGGGCCAGCAAGGCCTTCACAAGAGGCATCTGGCCGCGCAAAGACGCCAGCATGATGGGGGTTTCTCCGGCGCTGTTGCGCACATTGGGCCGAAAGCGCGGGTGCGCCGCCAAGGCCTCGGCCACCGCCCAGGACTCGTTCTGGATCGCCCCAAAAATGGCGGAAACCCCTTGTTCGTTGACGGTGTTGGGGTCCATGCCGCGTGCAAGCAAGCTTTGAACGGTGCGCGTCTGTCCCAAGCGAACGGCGGTCAGAAAGTCCTCGTAGACGCCAGAAACTGCAAGCTGATGAAATCCAAAAATCCATATAAAAACAGATAGATAGCGAAATCTTTTCATATCTTGCTTTTAAAGTGAATTCGAGTATTGAACTTCATGTCAAATCGAGCTTAAGCGATCTGGACCTTGGGAAACAGGCGCTCAAAGTTGGCTTCAGTGGCCGCGGCCAGTTCGGCCAACGACACCCCGCGCAAATCCGCCAGAAACTGCGCCACATGGGCCACAAATGCGGGCTCGTTGGTCTTGCCGCGGTGCGGCACCGGCGCCAGGTAGGGGCTGTCGGTCTCGATCAGCAAGCGGTCCTGCGGCACCCAGCGCGCCACCTCGCGCAAATCGGCCGCATTGCGAAAGGTCACGATGCCCGAGAACGAGATGTAAAAGCCCAGGTCCAGGGCCGCGCGGGCCACTTCGGCGGTTTCGGTAAAGCAATGGAACACGCCGCCAGCGCTTTGG
>JBEBDJ010000218.1:0-15389 GCA_041157045.1 Pseudomonadota bacterium | reverse complement strand
TGCGGGTGTTTCTGGTGCTCATTCTGGGCGCGCCGGGCGCCCTGGGCCTGGTGCTGGGCACCTGGGCCATCGACCTGCTCCGTGGCGCACCGTGGACCACGGGCCTGTTCCTCAACGGCCTGGTCTCGGGGCTGATGCCCTGGCTGCTGCGCCTGGGGCTCGAGCGCCTGCGCCTGTTCCCACATGACCTGCGCGACCTGCACTGGCCGGCCCTGTCGCGCTATGTGCTGCTGTATGCCCTGCTCAACGCGCTGGCGCACCAGATCGCCTGGCAACTGACCGGCTGGCGCGCCAGCCTGGTGTGGGTCGACATCTGGCCCATGGTGGTGGGCGATCTGGCCGGTGCGCTGATCGTCATTGGCCTGTGGCGCCTGCTGCTGCAGCGCCGCACGGCCATGCTTTGAAACGCTTCAGGCGTCGGCCAGAAACAGCGCCTGCAAATCGCTCAGAAAATCAAAGCCGCGCTCGGTGGGCTTGACCCGCCACAGATCGCGCTCAATCAAGCCTTGTCGCTCGGCCTGGGCCAGGCCCGCTTCCAGCGCATTGGTGGGCAGGCCGGTGCGGGCCTGGAAGTCGGCCAGCGCAAAGCCCTCGCGCAGGCGCAAGGCGTTGAGCATGAACTCGAAAGGCAGATCGCGCCGCGCCACCTCGTGGTGTTGCGCCACCGGTTGGCCCTGCTGCGCCTGCCGCACATACAGCGAGGGCTCGCGGTAGCGCACCTGGCGCACGATGCGGTGCGCAAAGCTGAGCTTGCTGTGGGCCCCGGCGCCAATGCCCAGGTAGTCGCCAAACTGCCAGTAATTGAGGTTGTGCTGGCAGCGATGGCCTTCGCGTGCATAGGCCGAGACCTCGTAGCGCGCCAGCCCCACGCGGGCGGTGGCCTCGGTGATCTGGTCAAGCATGGCAAAGGCCAGGTCGTCGTCGGGCAGCACCGGCGGCCGGCTGGCAAACACGGTGTTGGGCTCGATCGTCAGGTGGTACACCGACAGGTGCGGCGGCGCCAGCGACAGCGCGGTCTGCAGGTCCTGCGCCTGCTGCGCCAGGGTCTGGCCCGGCAGGGCGTACATCAGGTCCAGGTTGAAGGTCTCGAACACCCGCGCGGCCTCTTGCACCGCCGCAAGCGCCTGCGCCCCGTTGTGCACCCGGCCAATGGCCGCCAGATGGGCGTCGTCAAAGCTTTGCACCCCGATCGAGAGCCGGTTGACCCCGGCATCGCGGAACGCGGCAAAGCGCTCGCGCTCGAAGGTCCCGGGGTTGGCCTCCAGCGTGACCTCGGGCTCGGCCCAGCCGCGCAGCCGCGCGCGCAGGGCGTCAATGAAGTCGCCAATCACCTCGGGGGCAAACAGGCTTGGCGTGCCGCCACCAAAAAACACCGTCTGCACCGAGCGGCCCCAGATCAGCGGCAAGCTCGCCTCCAGGTCGGCCAGCAAGGCCTGCATGTAGGCGCGCTGCAGCGGCTCGTCGGCCGGCAGGCCCTTGCCCTGCAAGGCCGCGCCGCGCCAGGCATGCGAATTGAAATCGCAGTACGGGCATTTTTGCAGGCACCAGGGCAGGTGCACATACAGCGACAAGGGCGGCAGGCTGCTCAGCTGCAGCAACCCCGGCCGCACCGCCTGCATGGGGTCCAGCGGGTTCAGATCGCTGCGGACGCCGTCGCTCTCGCTCATGCGCCCCAGCCCCAGCGCTCGCGCATCAGCGCCACCATGGCGCGGGCGGCTTGCCCCCGGTGGCTGAGTGCGTTCTTGCGCGCCTCGCTCATCTCGGCAAAGGTCATGCCCTCGGACGGGATGTACATCACCGGATCAAAGCCAAAGCCCTGCGTGCCGCGCCGCTCGCGCGTGATCTCGCCCACCGCACGGCCCACCGCAATCAGCGGCTCGGGGTCGTCGGCATGGCGCAGCGCCACCAGGGTGCTCACCAGGGCCGCGCGCCGCTCGGTCTGATCGGCCAGCTGCGCCAGCAGCGCCGTCACGTTGTGGTCGTCGCCCTTGGGGTAGCCCAGGCGCATGGCGTAGAAGGCGGTGTCCACGCCCGGCTGCCCACCCAGCGCGTCCACGCACAGGCCGGCGTCGTCGGCCAGGGCCGGACGGCCACTGGCGCGCGCCGCGTGCCGGGCCTTGGCCAGGGCGTTCTCCACAAAGGTGTGAAACGGCTCCTCGGCCTCGCCAATGCCCAGATCGGCCTGGCGGATCAGCTGCACGCCCAGGGGCTGCATGAGCTGCTGCAGCTCGGCCAGCTTGCCCCGGTTGTTCGAGGCCAGCACCAGTTCGCGGGTGTCCATGTGCAAGTCCTGTGGGGTCAAGCAGCCGAGGTCAGGGGCTGCGCGATGGCGGCGCGCTGCGCCTGCGCCAACTGGGCAATGCCCCGCTCGGCCAGCTGCATCAGCTCGTCCATCTGGGCGCGGCTAAAGGGCTGCCCTTCGGCGGTGCCCTGCACCTCGACAAAGTGACCCGCCCCGGTCATCACCACGTTCATGTCGGTGTCGCACGACGAGTCCTCGACATAGTCCAGGTCCAGCAGGGCTTGCGCCCCGTGCAGGCCCACCGACACCGCCGCCACCTGGTCGCGCAGGGGATTGGCCGTGATGCGGCCTTGCGCCAGCAACCACTGCACCGCGTCGTGCGCAGCCACCCAGGCGCCGGTGATGCTGGCCGTGCGGGTGCCGCCGTCGGCCTGCAGCACATCGCAGTCGAGCACGATGGTGCGCTCGCCCAGGGCCTTGAGGTCAACGACCGCGCGCATCGAGCGGCCAATGAGGCGCTGGATCTCTTGCGTGCGGCCGCTTTGTTTGCCGCGGGCGGCCTCGCGGTCGCCCCGGGTGTGGGTGGCGCGCGGCAGCATGCCGTATTCGGCCGTCACCCAGCCCTCGCCGCTGCCGCGCTTGTGCGGCGGCACTTTCTCGTCGACCGAGGCGGTGCAGAGCACGCGCGTGCGGCCAAATTCCACCAGCACCGAGCCTTCGGCGTGCAGGGTAAATCCACGGGTGATGCGCACAGGGCGCAGCTGGTCGGGCGCACGGTCGGCGCGAATCGGGCTGGAGCTCATCTTGGGGTCTGGGTCGAAAGCCGGGGGGCGCAGGCGGCACACCGGCAGGGTCTGAGATAATCCCGGGTTCATCCGAGGCGTCGCGCTGGCAGCGGCGCACGCCACACTTGCCTGGAACGCCATGTCAGTTTACAGCATGACCGGTTATGCCAGCGTGCAGCGCAGCCTGCCGCTGGAGGGGACGCATCTGCGCGCCGGTCTGGAGTTGCGCGCGGTCAACAGCCGCTTTCTCGACCTGTCTTTTCGCCTGCCCGAAGAATGTCGCCACCTGGAGCCGCAGCTGCGCGAGCGCCTGAGCAAAGGCCTGCGCCGCGGCAAGGTCGAGCTGCGCGCCCAGCTCGAGCGCGAGGACGCCGGCGCCCTGCCCCAGCCCTCGGCCCAATGGCTGGCGCAGCTGCAGGATTGGCAGCAGGCGGTGCAGCAGCAGCTGCCGCAAGCCCGCCCCTTGAGCGTCTCGGACGTGCTGCGCCTGTCGGACGCGCGCAGCGGCGACGCCGCACGCGGCCTGCCCGACGCGGTGTGGCTGGAACTGGCCGACGAGGCGCTGGCCGCCCTGCGCGAGGCCCGGGCCCGCGAAGGCCAGCGCCTGCACGCGGTGTTTGCGCAGCACATTGCCCAGCTGCGGCCGCTGGCCGCGCAGGCCGCGACCCTGGTGCCGCTGCTGGTGGCCCAGCAACGCCAGCGCTTTCTGGACCGCTGGCAGGAGGCCCTGACCCAAGCCGGCGCGGCGCAAGACATGCTGCAGGCCGCGCAGGACCGCGCCCTGTCCGAGGCCACCGCCTTTGCCATCCGCATTGACGTGGCCGAAGAGGTGGCGCGCCTGGGCGCCCACCTCGATGAAATCGAAGCCCTCTTGCAGCGCGGCGGCGAGCTGGGCAAACGCCTGGACTTCCTGATCCAGGAGCTGCACCGCGAGGCCAACACCCTGGGCTCCAAATCCGCCACCCTCGAGATGACCCGCGTCTCGGTGGACATGAAGGTCCTGATCGAGCAGATGCGCGAGCAGGTCCAGAACCTCGAATGACCCCTCCCATGGACTACCCCGGCAACCTCTTCGTCGTCGCCGCCCCCAGCGGGGCCGGCAAATCCAGCCTGGTCAAGGCCTTGCTCGAACTCGATGCCCGGGTGCAACCCTCGGTCTCGCACACCACGCGCGCGCCGCGTGGCCAGGAGCACCATGGCCGCGAGTACTTCTTCGTCTCGCCCGACGAGTTCGATGCCATGGTTGCCGCCGACGGCTTTGTCGAGTGGGCGCATGTGCACGGCCAGCGCTACGGCACTTCGCGGCGCACCATCGAGGACCGCATTGCCCAGGGCTCGGACATCATCCTCGAGATCGACTACCAGGGCGCGCTGCAGATCAAGCGCATGTACGCCAACGCGGTGCTGATCTTCATCCTGCCGCCCAGCTGGGACGAGCTGCGCGCGCGCCTGGAGCGCCGCGGCGAGGACGCGCCCGAGATCATCGAGATGCGCCTGCACAATGCCGCGCAAGAGATGGCGCATGCACGAGAATTTGACTACGTTATAATCAATGAGATTTTTGAGCGCGCCTTGTTTGATCTCAAGGCCATCGTTCATGCCCAACGCCTGAAGTTTCTGGCCCAGCAACGCAGCCGGGCCGATACCTTCCGCGCCCTGCACATCGACTGATTTTTCAAGGACCCCACATGGCTCGCATCACCGTCGAAGACTGCCTGCAGCAGATCCCCAACCGCTTCCAGCTGGTGCTTGCCGCGACCTACCGCGCGCGCATGCTCAGCCAGGGCCACACCCCCCGCATCGAGAGCAAGAACAAGCCCGCCGTGACCGCCCTGCGCGAAATCGCCGCTGGCAAGGTCGGCCTCGAAATGCTCAAGCGCGTCAACTAAGCACGGCGCACAGGGCCCGCCGATGGGCGGCCCTTTTCCAACACGGCCCTTCGGGGCCGTTTTGCATGGTTTTGCGCCTTTTGGCGTTACAGTTGCAGGATGCGCGCGACCGAGCTCTCCCCCCCTGCTCCGCCCGCCGCGGCCAATGCGGCGGCGGCGAGTTTTGCCGCGCTGATGGACCGGCTGGACTACCTGGGCAGCGCCGACATCGACATGGTGCGCCGGGCCTATCGCTTTGCCGACAGCGCCCACCTGGGGCAGATGCGGCGCAACGGCGAGCCCTACATCACCCACCCGATTGCGGTGGCCTCGCTGTGCACCGAGTGGAAGCTGGACGCCCAGGCCCTGATGGCCGCCCTGCTGCACGACGCCATGGAAGACTGCGGCGTCACCAAGTCCGAGCTGATCGAGCGCTTTGGCGCCCCCGTGGCCGAGTTGGTGGACGGGCTGACCAAGCTCGACAAGCTGGAGTTCAACACCCGCGAAGAGAACCAGGCCGAGTCCTTCCGCAAGATGCTGCTGGCCATGGCGCGCGATGTGCGCGTCATCCTGATCAAGCTGGCCGACCGCACGCACAACATGCGCACCATGAACGACATGCCGCGCAACAAGTGGCAGCGCATCTCGTCGGAAACCCTCGAAATTTACGCGCCCATCGCGCACCGCCTGGGCCTCAACCAGATCTACCGCGAACTGCAGGACCTGTCGTTTCGCCACCTCATGCCCTGGCGCTATTCGGTGCTGTCCAAGGCCGTGCAGCGCGCGCGCCAGCGCCGCCGTGACCTGATCCAGAAGGTGCAGGCCGAGGTCGAGGCCGTGTTTGCGCAGGCCGGCATGTCGGTGCGCATCAGCGGGCGCGAGAAGTCGCTCTACTCCATCTACCGCAAGATGGACACCAAGCACCTGAGCTTTGCCCAGGTGACCGACATCTACGGCCTGCGCGTGATCGTGCCCGAGGTCATCGACTGCTACACCGCGCTGGGCCATCTGCACCAGCTCTACAAGCCGGTGCCCGGCCGCTTCAAAGACCACATTGCCATTGCCAAGGTCAATGGCTACCAGTCCCTGCACACGACCCTGGTGGGACCTGCGGGCATCAACATCGAGTTCCAGATGCGCACCGAGGCCATGGACCTGGTGGCCGAGTCGGGCGTGGCGGCGCATTGGCTGTACAAGGCCAGCGGGCACCAGGCCGGCAAGACCGGTGAGCGCCTGGGCACGCAGTGGCTGCAGTCGCTGCTCGACATCCAGAACGAGACGCGCGACGCGGCCGAGTTCTGGGACCACGTCAAGGTCGACCTGTTCCCCGATGCGGTGTATGTGTTCACGCCCAAGAGCCAGATCATGGCCTTGCCGCGCGGCGCCACCGTGGTGGACTTTGCCTACGCCATCCACAGCCGGGTGGGCGACCATGCCATGGCCGCGCGCATCAACGGCGAGCAGGTGCCGCTGCGCACCGAGCTGCGCAACGGCGACGTGATCGAGGTCATCACCGCCCCGGTCTCCTCGCCCAACCCCGCCTGGCTGGGCTTTGTGCGCACCGGCCGCGCCCGCTCCAAGATCCGGCATCACCTCAAGACCATGGCTCAAACCGAATCGGTGGCGCTGGGCGAGAAGCTGCTGGGCCAGGCGCTGCGCGCCGAAGGCATTGCCCAAATCCCCGACCACACCGGCGAGATGCAAGGTCTGTGGGAGCGGCTGCTGCGCTTTACCGGCAACCGCAGCCAGCAAGACCTGCTGATGGACATCGGCCTGGGCAAGCGCATTGCCAGCATCGTGGCCAAGCGCATTGTGGTGCTGCTGGCCGAGCGCGGGCATAAGCCCGACGCCATCCTGATCACGCGCGAGCGCTTTACCGCGCACGAGAGTGTCTCGCAAGGCGCCATCACCCTGGATGGCAGCGAGAACGCGTCGGTGGTCTATGCGCGCTGCTGCCGCCCCTTGCCGGGCGACCCCATCGTGGGCTATCTGGGCCGCGGCGAAGGCCTGGCGGTCCACACCCGCGACTGCCTGCATGCGCGCAAGCTCCAGCAAAAAGACAGCGAGCGCTTCATTGGGGTGGAATGGTCCGACGAGCCCGCGCGTGCCTTCGAAACCGCCATCGTGGTCAGCGTGGTCAACGGCAAGGGCGTGCTGGCCCGCGTGGCCGGCGCCATGGCCGCGGCCGAGTCCGACATCGTGCATGTGGACATGGGGCAAGAAACCGCGCAAGACACCGCCGAGCTGCGCTTTGTGCTGTCGGTGCGCGATGTCTCGCACCTGGACGCGGTGCTGCGCCAGCTGCGCCGCACGCCCTCGGTGCTGCGCGCCGAGCGCCAGCAACCCAGCCGCTAGGCCCAAGGTGCCGGCAAGGCGGGCGCCGGATCAGCGCGTGGCTTCGTCGCCGGTGCCCGGTGCCGGGTAGCGCACATCCAGCACCTCCAGCGTCAGCACCCCCGCCGGCGTGGGCAGGCGCAGCTCATCGCCCACGCGGGACTTGAGCAGCACGCGCGCCACCGGCGAGACCCAGCTGATGTCCCCGCGCAGGCTGTCGGCCTCGTCGATGCCCATGATGCGCACCGTGCGCGTGGCGCCGCCCAACTCCTCGTAGGTCACGGTGGCGCCAAAAAACACCTGGTCGCTGCCGTGGTGCGCGCTGGGGTCGGCCACCTCGGCCAGCTCCAGCCGCTTGGTCAGAAAGCGGATGCGCCGATCGATCTCGCGCAGGCGCTTCTTGCCGTACAGGTAGTCGCCGTTTTCCGAGCGGTCGCCGTTGCTGGCCGCCCAGTGCACGGTCTCCACCACCTGCGGCCGCTCGACATCGATCAGCTGCAGCAGCTCGGCGCGCAGCCGCGCATAGCCGGCTGGCGTCATGTAGTTGCGCGTGCCCGCGGGCAGGGCCGGCAAGCCCGGCGCCTCGTCCTCGTCCTCGTGATCGCTCTCGCGTGTGAACGCCTTGCTCATCCCATGTGCTCCATGGCCTGGGATTGTAGGCAGACCCTGCCGGGCCAAGTCGCCGCAAGGCCAATGCCTGCCCGCACGGGCACAGGCCCGCATTGGCGGGGCCGCACGAACGTGGCAAGATGGCGTGCACCCCCACCCTCGTCCTGCCGGAGACCGCCCCCATGCCCCGTCGCTTTGTTGATCTGTCGATCTTTCTGGAAAACGATGTGCTGAGCGATCCGCCGCCGTTTGCGCCCAAGATCCAGTACTTCACGCACGAGAACACCGTCGACCAGATCACGCCCTTCTTCCCGGGTTTGCAAAAGCAGGACCTGCCCGACGGCGAGGGCTGGGCCGTGGAGCAGGTGCAGCTGTCCACGCACAACGGCACGCACCTGGACGCGCCCTACCACTTTCACTCCACCATGGACCAGGCGCTGGGCCAGAAAAAACCCGCCATCGCGATCCACGAGGTGCCGCTCGAGTGGTGCTTCCAGCCCGGCGTCAAGCTCGATTTCCGGCACTTCGAAGACGGCTATGTGGTCACCGCTGCCGACGTCGAGGCCGAACTGCGTCGCATCGGCCACACCCTCAAGCCGCTGGAGATCGTGGTCATCAACACCCGTGCGGGCCAGCGCTATGGGCACAGCGACTATGTCTCGAGCGGCTGCGGCATGGGCTACGAGGCGACCATGTACCTGCTCGAGCGCGGTGTGCGCCTGACCGGCACCGATGGCTGGAGCTGGGATGCCCCCTTTGTCCACACCGCCAAAAAATACGGCGACAGCCACGACGCGAGCCTGATCTGGGAGGGCCACAAAGCCGGCCGCGACATCGGCTACTGCCACCTGGAAAAACTCCACAACCTGGAGGCCTTGCCGCCCAACGGATTTTTCATCAGCTGCTTCCCGCACAAAATCCGTGGCGCCTCGGCCGGTTGGACGCGCGCGGTGGCCATTTTTGACGACGCCCTGATGGCCAGCGCCTGACAAGGCCTGTCAGCGCAGAGGTTGGTCGGCTGGGCTAGCATTGGCCCATGCCCAGCGACACGTCCAGCCTGCCCACCGAGCACCTGCAACACCTGCGCCAGCTCATCGAGGACACCCCCAGCGCTGCCGGCGTCTACATCTTCCACGGCGAGGCCGAACGCCTGCCGCTGTACATCGGCAAGAGCGTGAACCTGCGCGCGCGCCTGCTGTCGCATCTGCGCAATCCCGACGAGGTGCGCATGCTGCGCCAGACCCGCCGCATCAGCCACATCCGCACCGCGGGCGATGTGGGCGCGCAGCTGCTGGAGGCGCGCCTGATCAAGGAGCAGCAGCCGCTGTTCAACCAGCGCCTGCGGCGCACCCGCTCGCTGTGCAGCTTGCGGCTACAAAATGGCATCCCCGAGGTGGTGGAAGCCCGCACGCTGGACTTTGCCAACACCCCCGATCTGTACGGCCTGTTTGCCAGCCGCCACGCGGCCCTGGACATGCTGCGCGAGCTGGCCGATGCGCAGCGCCTGTGCCAGGGCGCGCTGGGCCTGGAAAAATTGGCGCGCGGCCGGGCCTGCTTTCGCGCCAGCATTGGCCTGTGCGCCGGTCTGTGCCGCGGCCAGGAGCACGCGGACGCGCACCAGGCGCGGCTGCTGCAGGGGCTGGAGGCCTTGCGCGTGCAATGCTGGCCGCACGCTGGCGCGGTGGGCCTGATCGAAGAAGACGAGCTGGGCGCGCAAATCCATGTGGTGCGCAACTGGTGCTACCTGGGCAGCGCCAGCCATGTCGACGAGGCGCGCCAGCTCAGCCGCGTCGCCGCAGGTTTTGACGCCGATGGCTACCGCATCCTGGTGCGGCCCCTGCTCTCGGGCCAGTCCCGCCTGATGGCCCTCTGAAGCGGCCGCCCGGCGTGCGTCAATCCAGGGGGGCAAAGCGCCGTTGTTCGCGGCCCTCGTGCACCACCGTTTCGAGAAACATCGCATAGGGCCGCACCCACAGCCCCACATCGTGGTCCAGGGGCTTGTAGAGCACCATGGGCGCCAGCGTCTCGCTGTGCCGCACCACCCCCAGCACCTCGTATCGCCCCCCTTTGTAATGCCGATATCGCCCCAGGGCGATGGGGGGCAGCGGCGTCAGGTCATCGCTCATGGCGCCCATCATACGTTGCCAGCGTGCGCCGCCTGCGCGCCGGGAAACCATTCCAGGTGGGTGTCGCCGTGCCGGCCCTGGTAGAGCACCCGCTGGCCCTGCAGAAACACCTGGTAGGCCTGCACCCCAGCGCGCGTCGCGCGCGCCGAAAAATCGGCAAAGGACTGGCCCTGGGTCTGGCTCTCGAGAATGGCGGCACGCAAGGCCGAGACATCCCACACCGGTGCCACCGGGGGGAGGTCAGGCAACGCCAAGGGCAGGTCCAGCGTGTCGTCCTGCGCGCCGTAAAAGCGCCATTGCCGGGCGCTGTAATCGATCCGATAGGCCACCACACCGGCTTGCGCCAGCGCGCCCAACAGCGCAGGAAAGGACAGCGTCCCGTTGAGCGACGCCGCGATCAGGGTCGACAGCTGCGCGGGCTGCCAGCCGCTCATATCGGCATGATCCCGATGGCCGCGCGCGCCTGCGCCATGCGCGACTCGCTGTCCTTGAGCACATAGCCTTTTTCGAGCATGCGGGTCATGTACTGCTTGTTGTACAGAAACGAGACGATGATTTGCCACAGCCCGAAGGTGAACAGCGAGAAGAGCAGATGCAGCGCGGCCACCCCCAGCTCACCGCGAAACAGCGGCACAAACCAGCCAAAAAACAGATAGGTCCAGCTGTAGCCGAAATAGCCCTTGCGGGTCAGCCCGGTCGCCGGGTGTTGCAGCATCACGGATGTGGCCATGGTTCACTCCTTTGGGTTCAGGTCCCTCATGGGTGGGGACTTGGAAAACAGTGTACGCCAGCGGCGCTGCCTCGCCAGCCGTTCAGGCGCCTCGGGCTCGATCGCCATCTTGGCCCAGACGGGCGGCCTCGATGGCCGCGATGTCGATGCGGGTCATGGTCATCATGGCTTCAAAGGCACGGCGGGCGGCCAGGGGGTCGGGGTCGGTGATGGCTTGGGTCAGGGCGCGCGGCGTGATCTGCCACGAGAGGCCCCAGGCGTCGGTGCACCAGCCGCAAGCATTTTCTTGTCCGCCATGGCCGATGAGGGCATCCCAAAGCCGATCGGTTTCGGCCTGATCGTCGGTGGCCACCTGAAACGAGAAGGCCAGGCCATGGCGCACATCAGGGCCGCCGTTCATGGCGATGCAGGGCACGCCCATCAGCTCGAACTCAACGGTCAGCACATCGCCCTTCTTGCCCGATGGATAGTCGGCCGGTGCCCGATGCACCGCCAGCACCCGGGTATCCGGAAAGGTCTGGGCGTAAAAGTGAGTGGCCGCTTCGGCCTCACGGTCGTACCACAGACAAATGGTGTTCTTGGCCAGACTTGCCATGGGATCCTCCTGACTTATTGGGATGGCGCCGCGTCTTGGCGCGGCTGCGCACGGAACCAGGCCACCAGGGCGTTGGCATGGCCGTGCCCCAGTCCATGCGTGGACTTGAGCCAGGCCACCTGCGCCATGTGCGGCTGATCGCCGACCTGCGCCAGCAGCTGCATCCAATGGGCGATGGGCTGGCCGTAGGTCTTTTCAATCGACGGGAAATAGGAAGCGGGTCCTTTGACCTTGTCCGATGGGGCCATGGGGGCATCCTCCTGTGGGTGTCGTCCTGCCATCATGCACGCAAAGGCAGGGCAGCGCCAATGGCCACAAACAGGCCGCCGCAGACCTTGTTGAAGCGCCGCCCCACGCGGGCCAGCCAAGGCCGGATGCGGTGGGCGGTCAGGGCCAGTCCGTATTCGGTGATCACCTCGGTCAGCACAAACGTCCCGGCCAGGATGGCGAACTGCAGCAGCAGGCTGCGCGCCGGGTCAATGAACAGCGGCAAAAAAGCGCTGAAAAAGAGCAGGCCCTTGGGATTGGTGGCGGCCGACAGCGCGCCCTGGCGAAACAGCACCCGGGCGGGCGGCGCGGGCTCGGCCGCATCGACCTGGGGCGAGATGGGCGGCGAGCGCCACACCTGCACCCCCAGCCAGACCAGGTAGGCCCCGCCCACCCACTTGAGCACCACCAGCCAGGTCACCGAGGCCTTGATGAGCGCCCCAATGCCAAACATCGACAAGGCCATCAGGGCCACAAAGCCCAGCACCCCACCCAGGATGGTGAAGCGCGTCATGCGGTGCCCATACAGCGCGCCGTGTGTGAGCGCCAGCAGCCCGTTGGGCCCAGGCGAGAGCGAGAGGCCGATGCTGGCGGCCAGGTAAATCAGCCAAGTATCAAGCGGCATGCAAAGCGGCCATTCAAATCCACAGGCCCACCATCATGCCAGCCCCCCGGGCCCAGCAGGGTCGTGTGCGCTACAGCGATGCAGGGCGATCGAGGCCATAGCGGCGCCGAGCCTGCGCGATTTGCGAGGCCTCGGTGGTGTCTTGGGGGAACAGGCGGTAGCTAGGCGCCAGAATGGGCTCGACGGCATGGGCGGTCACCAGCACCACCCCATGGATCGGAAAGCGCGGCCCGGCCATGCGCCGCAGCGGCGCCGACAGGGCCTCAAAGGTCGGGGCACTGGGCGGCACATAGACCGCGGACCCCAGGATCTTGAGCCCTTTTTGGGCCAGCACATCGATCATGCTCAGGCACACCTTGCCGGTGGCCCGTACATTGCGCACCGTGCCAGGCGAGGCCAAGTGCGCCACCGCGATGCGTTGCGTGTCCACCACCGCAAAAATTTCCTTGGGCGAGACATGGGGCTGCCCGTTCTCATCCACCGTGGCCAACCAGCACAACACGCTGCGCTGGGCCCAGTCGGCCATGTCGTCGGGAAGGTGGGCGGACATGGCGTGCAGGCCCAGGCGGGCGTTTAGTTTGTGATCCCGAACGACTTCAGGCGATCTTGGATGATTCGCGCGATCTGGGGCGAGACCAGCTGGCCCCACCGCAGCCCAATCTGGGTCCCTTCTGTCACCATGATGGGCGTTTTCGCGATCAATTTTCGACCCAAGTCCGACTGGTAGAAAGCCAACAACTGCTCCACATCAGACTGGCTGTAATGGCGGTGGTACAGCAGGACAAAATCTTCGGACACGGGCATCATCTGCTCGGTCAGGGTGCGGCTGATGTCGTTGCTGATCAGTTGAAGCTTGTCGGCGTCCAGCCCAGGGTGCTGTGTCCGCAGGGATTGCAGCGAGGCGCTCAGCACCGCCGATGTGGTCACTTCGGCAATCCCCATGACGTTCGTTTCACGCATGAACCGCTCAATCAGCTGGCGTTTGGTGGGCGTGAGCTCGTCCGCCAGGGCAGGCAGGGCCAGCACGGCCGTCAGGATCAAGGTCAGCACAGGTCGATTTTTGTACATATCAAATACTCTCTTTCGCAATCAATAAAATCGAAAGTTTTGTTTGACAACTGTACATCATCTGCGCGCCCGGACCCCAAGATGGGTCAACCCGCCGCCATCTCCCCCGACGACAGCACCCGCACCCCTTGTGCGGTGGGCACCGCGTGCAGCAAGGCGCGGGCGACCGCTGCGGCATGAATGGGCCGGTACGTGGCAGGGATCAGCGGCGCCACCCAGCGGGCCAGTGGGATGGTCAAGGACTCCGCCATGCGCGGGGGCTGTCCCAGATGCGCGCGGCCATCGAGCAGCAGCGACGGTCGTGCGATGACCAGGCCGTCAAGGGTCAGCTGCCGCAGCGCGTCTTCAAGCTCGCCCTTGACCCGGTTGTAGAACACCGCCGACCGGGCGTCTGCGCCGGCCGCGCTGACCAGCCCGATGCGCCGGGCACCGGCCCGCACCGCGGCACGTGCCACGGCCAGGTTCGCATCGACATCCACGGCCCGAAACGCCGCCTGGCTGCCCGCGATCCGGATCGTGGTCCCCAGGGCCAGGTAGGCTTCATCGAGGGGCGCAAACTCGGGCAGCGCCCCAAAATCGACGGGCAGGATGTACAAGTTCGGGTGCGACAGACCGGGCGGGCGACGCACCGGCGCGTGGACCTGCGCGACGCTGGCATCGGCCAGCAGACCTTTGAGCAACAGGCCGCCCACCAGACCGGTGGCGCCAGCCACCAGAACCCTTCGGGATGGGGGCGAAGGGGCAACAGCAGCCATACAGGGGTTCATTCCTCTTGCAGGGGGCCGCCTGCGCGTTTGAGTTCTGCAAACTTGGCGGCCATGGTCGGGTTGCCCCGGGTCAGTTTTTTAAGGGTCACGTCCTGGGCCTTGTCGTTGGCCAGGCGCAGGTTGCGGTCAGCGCCAAGCAGGGCGTCCTTGGTCTTTTGCAGGTGGTCGATGGACTTGTCGATTTCTGCAATCGCCTTCTGGAAGTGTCCCGAAGCCAGGTCGTAGTTGCGCGAGAAGGCGCTCTTGAAGCTCTCCAGCTGGTTCTCGAAGTTGGTGATGTCGATGTTCTGCGCCTTGACCAGGGCCAGCTCCGCCTTGTACTTGACGGCATTCATCGCCGCGTTGCGCAAGAGCGTGATGATCGGGATGAAGAACTGCGGTCGGATGACGTACATCTTTGGATAGCGGTGGAACACGTCAACGATGCCGGTGTTGTAGAGCTCACTGTCGGGCTCAAGCAAGGAGACCAGCACCGCGTATTCGCAGCCCTTTTCGTTGCGGTCCTTGTCCAGCTCTTTCAGAAAATCCTCGTTGCGCTTTTTGCTGGCCGTGGCGTCGCTCTCGTTCTTCATCTCGAACATGATGGACACGATGTCGGTGCCGGACTCGTCCACATCCCGAAAGATGTAGTCACCCTTGCTGCCGGTGCTGGCGTCGTTGTCTTTCTCGAAGTAGGCCCGTGGGAAAGCGGTGGCGCGGATGCGGTTGAACTCGGTTTCGCAGTGCTGCTCCAAGGTCTCGCCCACCATCTTGGTGGACAGCCGCGCCTTCATGTCACGCAGCCGCTCGATGGCGTCGTCGCGGTCCTTGAGCTGCACCTCGTAGCGATCTTTGAGGGATTGCTCCGCCAGTTGCTTCTCCAGTCGGGCTTGCGCCAAATGGGCCTGCAACTCGTCGCGCTGGCGCTCGACCTGGCCCAGGGCTTGCGTGACGGCCAGTCGCTGCGACAGTTGCGCCTCGGCCAGCTGGGCCTTGAGCCCTTGGATTTCGCTGTCTTTGCTGGCGGCGGTCTGTTGCAACTCGGCCATGCGCTGGGCTTCGGCCAGCGCCCGGACGGTCTGGGTTTCTTGGCGGGCTCTCTCCAACTCTCCGGCCAAGGTGTCGCGCTGCTTTTCCACCTCGCCAAGGGCCTGGGCCACCGCCAGCTGACGGGCCACGTTTTCGGCCTCCAGCCGGGCATGGAGTCGCTGGATTTTGGCCTCCCGCTCGGCCCCCTGCTGTTGCAGCTGCGCCGTCAGTTGGGCACGGGCGAGTTCGACGGCACTTTGCTTGTCGCGCTCGGCCAGCGCCAGGCGCTCGTGCAGTTGGTGCTCGAAGTCGCTGTCGCGCACCTGCTTGAGGATGTCGGCATAGCCAGCCTCGTCGATTTTGAA
>JBEBDJ010000217.1:0-36006 GCA_041157045.1 Pseudomonadota bacterium | reverse complement strand
CGGCGATTGATCGCACGGCGTTTCCCAATACGCCCAACAAGCTGTATTGGTCATCCACGCCGTATGTGGTGGGCGCTGACACCAGCAGCTGGAGTGTCAATTTTGTCAGCGGAAACGTCGGCTTTTCGATGCGCTACGACAACCTGGCGGTTCGCTTGGTCAAGACCACGCCTTGATGGTCCTTGCGCTGGCCAACGCCAGCATGGCCGTCTGCCGCTGGCCAGCGCGGCAGGCGGCTTAACCGCCCCCGCGCTGCATGTACAGGTCAAAGCGCTGCATGAAGCGCTGGCGCGCGTCGTCGGGCACGTCGCCAAAATCAAAGCGCACCTGCAGGCGCGGCATGCGCAACAAGGCAATGGCGCGCGGCGGCAGCACCTGCCAGTCGATCTGCACGGCGCCCTCTGGCAATCGAATCTGCAAGCGCTGCGCTTGGGTGTGCCAAGGGTGCTCGCCAATGGCCTGCGGCAGGGCGCGCGCCCATTCGGCTTCGGTGCAGCCCATCTCGCGCACAAACTGCGCCGGCAACCAGGGACTCATGCGGGAGGGCGCTCAGCCGCCGGCAATGGGCGGCCAGATGGCCAGCACATCGCCCTCTTTCAGCACGTGGGAGGCGCGGGCTTCTGGGGCCACATAGCGGCCGTTGACGAGCACCAGGTGCACCATCTTGGCCGGCAGGTTGAAGGGGACGATGACGTCCATGATGCAGCTGCCCTCGGGCAAGGTCAGCCGCATCTCGTTGCCGGGGCGCACCTCGGCCGGGAGGTAGTCGCCCAATGAGGCAAACAGCTTGAAGGTGATGTCCATGCGCGAATTGTCGCTGGGGCCGCAAGCCCGTCAGCGACGGCGGGCATCCTGCGCGCCGCTCCAGCGATGTTGCGCCTGCGCGCACGCCAGGTAGGCATGCGAGAGTTGGGTCGGGTCTTTGAGCAAGGCGTCTTTCCACTCACCCAGCGCGATCTGGCCTTCGACCAGGCCGCGCATCACGCCCACATGCTCGGTCCAGCCGACGGCGTTGCAGCCCACCAGACGGTCGCCCGCAAACTGCAGGCTCAGGTGCTGGTGCTGCGCCTCGTCGGTCAGCTCCACATGCTCGCCGTCGGGCACGCCTTGCCAGTTGCCAAAGCTGCACGAGATCAGGCCCAGGGTGTCGAGCACGTTGATCTGGGTGACGCCCTTGAGGCCGGTGCGCTGGCCCAGCATGTTCAGCGCCGCCACGCGCGCCTGCTCGGCGGCGTTGGGCTGAATGGCCGACACAATGGTCTGGCCGCTGACCTTGTCAAAGGCTTCGGCGCAATCCCCGGCGGCATAGATGCCCGGCACATTGGTCTGCAGGTGTTCGTCGGTCAGCACGCCCTGCAAGCAGGTCACGCCCGAATCCTTCAGGAACGCAATATTGGGCTTGACGCCCGTGGCGCTGATGACCAGGTCGGCCGGCAGCTTGCTGCCATTGGACAGGCGCACCGACAGGGGCGCGTCGCTGGGGGGTTCGCCAAGCCCAACGGCCTGTGCCAGCCGGCCCAGCAGACCGGGCGAGCCGCCTTCGGTGGGCACGATGGCCTCCACACGGGCCTGGGTGTGCACCTGCACGCCCTTGTGCTCGACCCAGCGGCGGATCATGCCGCCTGCGGCCGGGCCCATCATGCGCGGCACCATGCGGTCGCCCATCTCGACCACCGACAGCTGCACGCCGCGGTTGGCCAGGGCCTCCATGATGATGCAGCCAATAAAGCCAGCCCCCATCTGCACCACGCGCGCCCCGGGCTTGGCCAGGGCCATGATGGCGCGGGCATCGTCCAGGGTCCAGCAGGTCTGCACCCGCGGGTCGTCGATGCCCGGAATGGGCGGGCTCACCGGCCGCGAGCCGGTGGCAATCAGCAAGGTGTCAAAGGCCAGCGACTGGCCGTTGTCCAGATGCACCACGCGTGCCTGGGTGTCCAGCCGCTGCGCGCGCGCCGGGACCTGCTCGATGCGCAGGTCCTGGTAATGCGTCGCGCTTTTGCGCAGGTAAGTTCCCCGCTCCTCGATGTTGCCCATCAGGAGGTAGGGGATCGCCATGCGCGAGTACGGCGGCTCCGGCTCGTCACCGACCAGGGTGATGCGGTCTTGGGGCGCGTGCTTGCGCAGCGTCTCGGCCGCGATCACGCCGGCCGGGCCGGCACCCAGAATGACGTGGTGCTTCATGGTTTACAGACCCAGGCGCTGCTTGGTCTCGGCGGTCGGACGGCCTTCGCTGTCCCAGCCGCGGGCGGCGTAGTACTTGGGCAGCATCTCGGGCAGCTTGCTCACCACACCGGCGCCAGGGCCGGTCTTGGCGGCCTCGGTCAGCAGGCGCTTGGGCAGGCTGTCATCGGCCTTGGTAAAGCCTGCGGCGTTGTTGAACTCGCGCTCCATGTTCCAGATGCGCTCGCCAATCATGGCCAGCTCTTCGGTGGTGTAGTCGTCGTCACAGGCGGCCTGCAACTGGGGCGCCAGGTCGGGCAGGCTCCAGGCGAAGGTCGTGAAGATGCACAGGCCCGAGGAGTCAAAGGCGGCGGTGGCGTCCTGGAAGGCCTTGACGAGTTCGGGCTTGCCCTCGGACTCGGTGGGCTCGGTCTTGACCGGAATGCCCAGCACTTCGGAGGCGATGGTGTAGCCGCGCAGGTGGCAGGCGCCACGGTTGGAGGTGGCATAAGCCAGGCCAATGCCCTGGATCACACGGCCGTCGTAGGCCGGGAATTCCTGGCCCTTGACGCTCATCGACAGGTCGGGATGGCCGTACTTGGCGGTCAGGCGCTTGGAGCCCAGGCCAATGTCCTTGCCAAAACCGATGCCCTTGGCGGTCATGTCTGCCAGCTCGCACAAGGCCTTGGCCGAGCCAAAATTGGCCTCGATGCCGATCTGCTCCTTGGTCAGCACGCCCATTTCATAGAGCTCCATCACCGCGCCCACGGTGGCGCCAAAGCTGATGGGGTCAAAGCCTTCCTCGTTGCAGATCAGGTTGGCGTATTGCAGCGCCTCCAGGTCGTTCACGCCGTTGGCAGCGCCCAGGGCCCAGGCCGCCTCGTACTCGAGGCCACCGGACGCGCCCCAGTACTCGGGCTTGTTCTGCACCGAGAAATGCGACTCGTCGATCTTGGAGATGCGGCCGCAGGCAATGGTGCAACCAAAGCAGGCCTGATTGGTCACCAGGTGCTTTTTGCCGTCGGTCTTGCGCGGGGTGGCCATGGCCTCGGCCGAGATGTCCTTGGCGCCTTCGAACTGCACGTCGCGGTGATTGCGGGTGGGCAGTGCGCCGACCTCGTTGATCACGTTCATCAGCACCTGGGTGCCAAAGGTGGGCAGGCCCACGCCGGTGACGCCGTTCTCGGCCAGGATTTTCTTTTTCTCGGCGGTGACCTTCAGGAAGGTCTTGGGGTCGCGGATGTTGCCCACGCCCTTGGTGCCGCGCACGGCAATCGCCTTGAGGTTCTTGCTGCCCATGACGGTGCCCACGCCCGAGCGGCCAGCCGCGCGGTGCAGGTCGTTGACCACGGCGGCGTACAGCACCCCGTTCTCGCCGGCCTTGCCGATCGAGGAGATGCGCAGCAGCGGGTCCTGGTGCGACTTCTTGAGCGCCTCTTCGGTCTGCCAGACGCTCTGACCCCACAGGTGCGAGGCGTCGCGCAGCTCGGCCACATCGTCGTTGATGTACAGGTAGACCGGGGTGGCCGACTTGCCTTCAAAGATGATCATGTCCCAGCCGGCCATTTTCAGCTCGGCACCCCAGTAGCCGCCCGAGTTGGAGCAGGCAATGGCGCCCGTCAGCGGGCCCTTGGTGATGACGGTGTAGCGGCCACCGGTGGAGGCCATGGTGCCCGTCAGCGGGCCGGTGGCCCAGATGATCTTGTTGTCGGGCGAGAGCGGGTCGACCTTGGGGTCGATTTCGCTCACCAGGTATTTGCTGCCCAGGCCGCGCGAGCCAATGTATTCGCGCGCCCATTGCATGTTGAGAGGTTCGGAGGTGACGGTGCCCGCGGTCAGGTTGACGCGGAGAATTTTTCCAGCCCAAGACATGATGATGCTCCTGTGTGAGGGATCGCCGAATCAGGCGGCGGGGGCTTCTTGATTGCCAAGCTTGTCGGCCCACTGGCGCATGCGGTCCAGGCCGGTCCAGTTGGCGTCGATGAAGGTGATGGCACCGGTGGGGCAGGCCTCGGCGCAAGCCGGCTCGCCGCCGCACAGGTCGCACTTCTGGACCTTGCCGGTGGTTTCAACATAGTTGATGGTGCCAAACGGGCAGGCGATCGTGCAGACCTTGCAGCCCACGCAGGTGGCGTCGTTGACGACCTTGGCGCCGCTCACCTTGTCGACGGTGATGGCCTCGACCGGGCAGGCGTGCAGGCACCAGGCCTCGTCGCACTGGGTGCAGGTATAGGGCACCTTCTTGCCGGTGTGGTGGAAGTCAAACACCTTGATGCGCGACTTGGCGGTCGCGAACGTGCCGTGGTTTTCATACGCGCAGGCCATTTCGCACTGCAGGCAGCCGGTGCACTTGTCCGGATTGATGTGCAACACCTTTTGCATGGATCCATCTCCTGTGTTCACACTGGCAGTCGCTATGCTGCACAATGCATAGGCCATTGTGGCCAGTGACGGCCCTACAAGCGCAAGGGTTTTCCCGCAAAGCGCCTGGGATTCACCAAATATTCTCAAGTTGAGACAACCATGTCGATGCCGCATCGCTCCGACCTGCCTGCTGCCCGCGAGCCCGCCATTGCCCTGGCCCGAGAGCGGCTGCTGCAAGGCCACAGCGGCGGTCTGGCGCCCTGGCTGGAGCGCTCCTGGCAGCGCTGTCTTCAGGCCGGTCTGCAGCCGCAGCAGCGCGTGGGCTTTGACCCGGTGGGCAAGGCCCGCATGCGGCAGGTGCAAGAGGCCAACCGCTGCCTGCAGCGGGCCGCACAACCGGTGCTGCAGGACCTGGCGCGAACCCTTGCCGACATTGGTTTTTTTGCCCTGCTGACCGACGCCCAAGGCGTGGTGATCGACGTGGCGGGCGTGCAAGACCCGCGGCCGGCGCCGGTGCAGGCCATTGCCCGGGTGGGCGTGGACCTGTCGGAGCGCGCGGTGGGCACCACCGCCATTGCCTTGGCCCTGGCCGAGCGACAGCCGGTGTGGCTGCACCGCGGCGAACATTTTTTTGACGACACCAGCGTCTACAGCTGCGCCGGCGCGCCGGTGTTTGCGCCCGACGGTCAATGCGCGGGCATGCTGGACTTGACCGGCGTCATGCAACCCGAGCGGGCTGGCCTCAAGCACCTGGTGCGGCGCAGCGCCCGCCACATCGAAAACCACTGGCTGCTGCTGGCCCCGCACCGCTTGCGCCTGCGCATCAGCTGGCCCGGCAGCGCCTTTGGCGAGGACAGCGATGGCCTGCTCACGCTCGATGCCGACGGCCTGATCAGCGGCGCCAATCCGGGCGCGCGGCAAATGCTGGGGCTGATGCCAGGCCAGGGGCCGGTGCACGCCAGCGAGGTGTTTGCCACCGACTGGCAGGGCCTGTTTGACGCGGCGCGCCACCCCGAGCGGGTGCAGGAGTGGCCGCTGTGGTCGGGCCTGCGCCTGGCGGTGCGCGCCGAGACGACCGACCGGCCTGAACGCGCGCCGGCCGCCCTGCCCACGGCCCAGGCGGCCCGAGCGGGCGCCGACAGCCCCAGCGCCAGCACGCTTGGCCTGCGCGACCTCGAGACGCAGCTCATCCGCGATGCGGTGCGCCAGGCCCGGGGCAATGTGGCCGAGGCCGCGCGCCAGCTGGGCATCAGCCGCGCCACGGTCTACCGCAAGCTGCGCTAGCGCCGCCGCTCAGCGCGGGGCGTTGGGAAAGAACAGCGCTTGCCCGCCGATCTTGTAGGCGGCAATGGTCGACTGGCCAGCCGGTGAGATCACCCAGTCCACAAATTTCTGCGCCAACGCGGCGCGGACGTGCGGGTGTTTGGCCGGGTTCACCACCATCACCCCGTACTGGTTGAACAGCCGCTGGTCGCCCTCGACCAGCACCGCCAGGTCCGCGCGGTTTTTGAAGTTGAGCCAGGTGCCGCGGTCGGCCAGCACATAGGCGCCGCTCGAGGCCGCCATGTTCGGCGCCGGGCCCATGCCGCAGCCACACTCGCGATAGCCCGCGCCGCGCTGGCTGGCCAGGCCCGCCAGTTGCCAGTAGCGCAGCTCGGCCGCGTGCGTGCCGCTCTTGTCCCCGCGCGAGACAAAGGCCGCGCCCTGCCCGGCCAGGCGGCGCAGCGCCGCCACCACGTCGTTGCCGCGCACGCCCGCCGGGTCGGCCTTGGGGCCGATCAGCACAAAGTCGTTGTACATGACCGGCAGGCGGCGCAGGCCAAAGCCATCGGCCACAAATTGTTCTTCGGCCGCCTGATCGTGCACAAAGACCACGTCGGCGTCGCCCCGGCGCGCCATGTCCAGCGCCTGGCCCGTGCCCAGGGCCACCACCTTGATGTCGATGCCGCTGGCCTGTTTGAAGGCCGGCAACAGGTGGGCAAACAGGCCCGACTGCTCGGTCGAGGTGGTCGAGGCCATGACGATGGCGGACTGGGCCCAGGCGCTGCCCCAGGCGCAGGCGGCCAAGAGCAGGGTGGCCAGGCGGCGGACCGACTGGCGCCGGTTGAGTCCATGGCTCATGTTCGCTCTCCTTCGGTGAACGCATGCGCGACCGGGTGATGCGCGGCCAGCAAAGCGGTGTTGAAAAAATCCTGCACCGGCAGATCGGCCGCCAGCCGGCCGCCGTCCAGGCAGATCACGCGGGTGGCCAGGCGCCGCGCCTGGCCGAGCTGGTGCGTGACCCAGACCAGGGTCATGTCCTGCCGGGCCTGCAGGTCCAGCATCAGGCGCTCAAAGTCATGCCGGCTGTGCCGGTCCAGGTTGGCGGTGGGTTCGTCGAGCAGCAGCATGTCGGGCTCGCGGGCCAGGGCCCGGGCCAGCGCCACGCGCTGCTGCTGCCCGCCCGAGAGGCGGGTTGCGCGCTGCGCCGCCAGATCGGCCACGCCGGTCATGGCCAGCGCGGTCTGCGCCCGGGCGCAGGCCTGGGCCCAGCTCTGGCGCAGCGGCCGGTCCAGCCACAGGCCCAGCGCCACATTGGCGCGGCTGCTCAGGTGCAGCAGGTGCGGCCGCTGAAACAGCATGGCCTGCGTGCGATCGGGGGCGCGCCAGACCTGGCCCTGGTGGGGCAACAGCCCCATCATCACGCGCAGCAAGGTGCTTTTGCCGGCGCCATTGGGGCCCACAATGGCCACCCGCTCACCCGCCTGCAGCTGCAGCTGCAGGTCGTGCAGCACCCGCCGCCCCTGCAGCTGCACCTGCAGGTCCTGGCATGCCCACAGCCGCGCGCCGCTCATGCGCCCAGCCCCTGGGCATTGAGGCCAAGGGCCGGATCGGCGCGGCGCAGCAAGGCGCGCGCCAGCGCATGCAGCAGGCCCACCACGCACAGCAGCACCAGGCCCAGGGCCAGGGCCAGGGGCAAGTCGCCCTTGCTGGTCTCCAGCGCGATGGCGGTGGTCATGACCCGGGTGAAGCCGTCGATGTTGCCGCCCACGATCATCACCGCCCCCACCTCCGAGATGGCGCGGCCAAACGCCGTCACCGCAATCGTGATCAGGGCCATGCGCGCGTCCCAGGCCAGCAGCAGGCCGCGCTGCATGGGGCCCACGCCCATGCTGGCCCATTGCTCGCCCCATTGCAGCTCGGCCTGCTCGACCTGCTGGCGCACCAGCGCCGTGACCACGGGCCACACCAGAATGACCTGCGCCAGCACCATGGCCTTGAAGCCAAACAGCCAGCCCAGGCCGCCCAGCGGGCCGCTGCGCGAGAGCAGCAGGTAGACCAGCAAGCCCACCACCACCGAGGGCAGGGCCAGCAAGGTATCGAGCAGCAACAACACCGCGCCGCGACCGCGAAAGCGGTGCACCGACAGCCAGGTGCCCGAGAGCAGGCCCAGGGCATAGCCGATCAGGCACGCGCTGCCGCTGACCGCCAGCGAGCGCAGCACGATGGACCACAGGGCAGGATCGAGGGAGACGACAAGTTGCAGCGCCACCGAGACGCTGTCGGCAAAGGTGTTCATGGGCGCTGTGATGCTAGCGCAGCCCAAGGCCCATGCCCCTCAGGGACTTCCGTTATGAATGGCGCTGCATAGCCGGGGGCTGGCACGGCTTGAGGCACACTCAGGGGCGTGCCCCAGATCGAACTTGCTTATGACTGGACCGGGCCCGGCGCATCGGCCGCGCCCGCCCGAGACCGCCGCAGCCCCTTGCGCAACCCGCTCATGGACCTGCTGGGCGCGGTGCATGCTGCCGGCTCGATCTCGGGGGCGGCCCGGTGCCTGGGCTGCTCGTACCGGCATGTCTGGGGCGAGCTCAAGCGCTGGGAAACGCAGTTGCAGGCGCCCCTCATCGTCTGGGAAAAAGGGCAAAAAGCCCGCCTGACCCCCTTTGCCGACAAGCTGCTGTGGGCCGAGCGACAGGCCCAGGCGCGGCTGGCGCCGGCCATCAGCCACCTGCAGGCCGAGCTGGAAAAAACCTTTGCCACTGCCTTCGACCCCACGCAGCACCTGCTGACGGTGTACGCCTCGCACGACGACGCGCTGGTCGAGTTGCGCGAGCAGGCGGCCGGCAGCGGCCTGCACCTGGACCTGCGCTTTTGCGGCAGTGTCGACGCCATCCGCGCGCTCAACGAGGGGCGCTGCACCGTGGCGGGGTTTCATGTGCCGCTGCTGCCGCAGGCCGACAGCCTGGTCGCGCGCACCTACCGGCCGCTGCTGCAAACCGGTCGCCACAAACTCATCGGGTTTGCGCGCCGGGCGCAAGGCCTGATGGTGGCGCCGGGCAATCCGCTGGGCATTGCCGGCCTGGCCGATCTGGCCCGGCCCGACCGGCGTTGGGTCCACCGCAGCCGGGGCACCGGCACCCGCCTGCTGCTCGATCAGGAGCTGGCCCGCCTGGGCCTGGCACCCGACGCCCTGAGCGGGCCGCAAGAGTCCTCGCACCGGGCGGTGGCCGCCGCCGTGGCCGCCGGACAGGCCGACGCCGGCCTGGGCATTGCCAGCGCCGCGGCCTTGCATGGGCTGGACTTTGTGCCGCTGCTGCAAGAGGACTACTGGCTGGTCTGCCTGGCCGATGCGCTGGAGACCGCGCCGCTGACCGCGCTGCGCCAGCACCTGGCCAGCCCTGGCTGGACCGAGCGCCTGTCGGCCCTGCCTGGCTATGCCTGCGACGAACGCACCGCGATGGTGCAATCGCTGCGGCGCACCCTGCCCTGGTGGCCGGCCAAGGGTAAACACCAAGACTTTTGAAGCCTTTTCGCCAAAGATTTCACGGACTTTACAGACGGAATTGGCCGGTGTTTTGTAACACGACTCTTACAATCCATCGGTTATTCTTTTGGAGACTTCATCCATGAAAAGCCTGCTTCAATGGGCTGCCCGGATTGACGCGGTCAATCTTCGGGTGGGCAAACTGACGGGGTGGTTGATTTTGCTGACCACCGTCATCAGCGCTGGCAATGCGATCGTACGCAAAGCCTTTGACACCAGCTCCAACGCCCTGCTCGAGGTGCAGTGGTATTTGTTTGCCGCGGTGTTTCTGTTGGGAGCAGGCTATGGCTTCCTGAAAAACTCGCATGTGCGCATCGACTTCATCTCAAGCCGCCTCACCAGCCGCACCCGCAACTGGATCGACGCTGGCGGCATCGTGCTGGTCCTGTTCCCCTTCTGCCTGATCTCGATCTGGCTGGGCTGGCCCTTGTTTGTCAATGCGCTGACCACCGGTGAGATGTCGAGCAACGCCGGGGGCCTGATCCGCTGGCCGGCCTATGCCCTGATCCCGCTGGGCTTTGCCTTGCTCATGCTGCAGGGGGTGTCCGAGCTGATCAAGCGCCTGGCCTATTTGCAAGGCCAAGGCCCCGATGTGTTGTCCAGCGAAGAAGCGCTGTCCGATGACCAGAAGCGCGCTGCCGAACTCGAAGCCCTGACCCAGAACCCGGGAGCCCGTTAATGGAAACGTCTTTTTTCGCCCAACAATTCGTCCCCATCATGTTTGCGGGGCTGTTTGTCCTGCTGCTGTCTGGCTTTCCGGTCGCCTTTGCGCTGGCGGCCACAGGCCTGGGGTTTGGCTTCATCGGCATGGAAGTGGGCCTGTTCCCCTCCACCTTGTTCCAGGCCTTGCCGCTGCGGATCTTTGGCATCATGCAGAACGACACCCTGTTGGCCATTCCGTTCTTCACCTTCATGGGGATCATTCTTGAACGCTCGGGCATGGCAGAGGACCTGCTGGAGACGGTCGGCCAGGTCTTTGGCCCGGTGCGCGGTGGCGTGGCGATTGCGGTGATCCTGGTGGGCGCCCTGCTGGCTGCCACCACCGGGGTCGTCGCGGCCGCGGTGATCTCGATGGGCCTGATCTCGCTGCCCATCATGCTGCGCTACGGCTACAGCCGAACGATTGCCACGGGCACCATCACCGCCTCCGGCACGCTGGCGCAAGCCATTCCGCCGTCGCTGGTGCTGATCGTGCTGGCCGACCAGCTCGGCCGCTCGGTGGGCGATATGTACGCTGGCGCCCTGATCCCGGGCCTGCTGCTGGTGGGTCTGTACATCCTCTTCATTGTGGCGGTGGCGATCTTCCGCCCGTCCATGGTGCCGGCCCTGCCCCCCGAAGCGCGCATCTACCGAGAGGACAACGGCGCCTCGGGCCACCGCTCGCTGCTGGTGCTGATCGCCCTGTGCGCGGTGGTGGGCTTTGTCTGGGCCCACTTCCACAACCCCATCATGGCGGCGTGGATTGGCCGCACCGAAGCGGCCCCCGGCGACGAGGTGGTGATCATGTCGATGACCGTGGCGTCGCTGACCGGCTTGGGCCTGTCGGTGCTGAACAAGGCCGCGCGCCTGCGCCTGCTCTCACGCCTGGCCGAGCAGGTCACCTTTGTGTTGATGCCGCCCCTGATCCTGATCTTCCTGGTGCTGGGCACGATTTTCCTGGGCGTCGCCACCCCGACCGAGGGCGGTGCCATGGGCGCCATCGGTGCCATTGCCCTGGCGGCCTTCAAGCGCAAGATCACCATGCCGCTCGTTCGCCAGGCGCTGGACAGCACCGCCAAGCTCGCCTCGTTTGTGCTGTTCATCCTGATCGGTTCGACGGTTTTCAGCTTCACCTTCAATGCGGCCGATGGCCACATCTGGGTCGAGCACCTGTTTGACAGCATGCCGGGCGGGGCCCTGGGCTTCCTGATCGTGGTCAACGTGCTGATCTTCATCCTGGGCTGCTTCATCGACTTCTTCGAGATCGCCTTCATCGTGATCCCCTTGTTGGCGCCGGTGGCCGAGAAGATCCTGCCCGAGCTGGTGCCCGGCATGTCGCCCGATCAGGTGATGATCTGGTTTGGCGTGATCGTGGCCATGAACCTGCAGACCTCGTTTCTGACGCCGCCGTTTGGCTTTGCCCTGTTCTACCTGCGCAGCGTCGCCCCGCGCAACGATTACCTGGACCGCGTCACCGGGAAAAACATCCCGGCGGTGACCACCAGCGAGATCTACAAGGGCTCGATTGCCTTCATCATCCTGCAGCTCATCATGGTGGCAGCGGTCATCATGGTGCCCGACCTGGTGACCGGGGGCATGGAAGAGAAAAAGACCATGGATGCCGCCGAGGTGATGCAGCAACTCGAGGCCAGTTCCTTGGACGAAGCGACCAGCGAGCTTGATGCGCCCAAGGACGAAGCGGCCAGCGAGTCCGAGAAGTCCGACGAAGACGCCCTCAAGGAGTTGATGAGCGGCAAAAAATAAGCGGGCTGCGGCCTGCTTCACGGGGCCTTCGGGCCCCGTTTTTGTTTGGGCAGATGACGAGGGGCCTGCTTGCAAGCCCACATGGGGGCATGCCCATGCGGGCTTGCAAGGGCCCAATCGCCTGCTGGCTTGGCATGTGGCCATGGCCGCCGCCGCTTGGCCGTCTGGCCCCTGCGCGGACACAAAAAAACCCCCGGACCCGAAGGTGCGGGGGCAATGCTGCGGGCTGGGCCCGCAAGCATCTGGCCAAATCAGAGCTTTTGCGTCTGCATGAAGCTGTCGAAACGCGCCTCGGTGAAGCGGAACCACAGGTTCGAATCGGCACGGAACTTGGCGTAGTCGTCGTAGACCTTCTTCCAGTTGGCGTTCTTGGCCGACAGCTCGCTGTACAGGGCCATGGATTCCTTGAAGGCGGCGTCCAGCACCGGCTTGGGGAAGGCCACCAGCTTGGCGCCACCAGCCACCAGCTGCTTGAGCGCGGTCGGGTTGCGGGCGTCGTACTTGGCCTGCATCTCGGTGTGCGCGTAGGCCGCAGCGGCTTCGATGATGGCCTTGTACTCGGGGGTCAGGCTGTCATAGGCCTTCTGGTTGACGTACAGGTCCAGCTGCGGGCCGCCTTCCCACCAACCCGGGTAGTGGTAGTTCTTGGCCACTTTTTGGAAGCCCAGCTTCTGGTCATCGTACGGGCCCACCCACTCGGCGGCGTCGATGGTGCCTTTTTCCAGGGCTTGGTAGATTTCACCGCCCGGGATGTTTTGCGGCACGCCGCCCAGACGCTCGATCACCTTGCCCGCAAAGCCGCCCACGCGGAACTTCAGGCCCTTGTAATCGGCCACGGTCTTGATTTCCTTGCGGAACCAGCCGCCCATCTGGGCGCCGGTGTTGCCCATGGGGAAGCTCATGATGTTGTAGTTCTTGTAGAAGTCGCGCATCAGCTTGAGGCCGTTGCCGTCGTACATCCACGCGGTCATCTGGCGGCTGTTCAGGCCGAAGGGGATGGCGCAACCCAGGGCAAAGGTTTCGTCCTTGCCGAAGTAGTAGTAAGGAGCGGTGTGGCCCATCTCGACGGTGCCGTTCTGCACCGCATCGACCAGACCCGGCATCGGCACGAGTTCGCCGGCAGCGTGCACCGAGATTTCGAACTTGCCGCCGGTCAGGTCCTTGACCTTCTTGGAGAAGCTTTCAGCCGCACCGTAAATGGTGTCCAGGGCTTTGGGGAAACCCGAGGTGAGGCGCCAGCGGATGTTGGCTTGCGCGTGCACCAGGGCTGGGGCAGCACCTGCCGCCAGCACGCCGGCCAAGCCCGCGTTTTTGATAACGGAACGACGATCCATAGAAAACTCCTGAAGTTTGTTGAACATCCCCCTGCGCAGGGGTGACCAAGGTCGGAGTGTGATTCTAGGGACGGATTGATGCGTTCGAAGGCGGGGTTTACCCTCCCGAAAAGCCTTGAAAAAGCTAGGAATTACGCGGGTTTGCGAAGAATCAAGGACTTGGCCGCGCCACATGAAATGGCTGCGGCCTGGCTGTGAAAAATCTTCACGCGGCCGGGCTGACAAAGGCCCGCGCCGAGGCCTCGATGCCAGCCGCGTCCAGGCCCAGCTGGGACAGCAGCACCGCCGGGTCGCCATGCTCGACAAAGTGGTCGGGAATGCCCAGGGGCTTGAGCGGGCGCTGCAAGCCCATGGCCCCCAGGGCCTCGGCCACCGCGCTGCCGGCGCCGCCCATCAGGCAACCCTCTTCGATCGTCATCAGGTGGGTGTGGCTCTGCGCCACCTCGCGCAGCAGGTCCAGATCCATCGGCTTGACCCAGCGCATGTTGACCACCGTGGCGTCGAGCGCTTGGGCCGCAGCCAGGGCCGGGTAGAGCATGGTGCCAAAGCACAACAAGGCCAGGCCCTTGCCCTGGCGGCGGATCTCGCCACGCCCATAGGGCAGGCCCGAGAGATCGTCGAGCGGGGTCACGCCCGCCCCGGCGCCGCGCGGGTAGCGCACCGCCACCGGGTGCGATTGCTCAAAGGCCGTGGTGAGCAACTGCCGGCACTCGCGCTCATCGGCGGGGCAGGCCAGCGCCAGATTGGGCACGCAGCGAATGAAGGCAATGTCGTAGACCCCGGCATGGGTGGCGCCGTCGGCCCCCACAATGCCGGCGCGATCGAGGGCGAACACCACCGGCAGGTTTTGCAAGGCCACATCGTGGATCAGCTGGTCGTAGGCGCGCTGCAAAAAGGTCGAGTAAATGGCCACCACCGGCTTGACGCCATCGCAGGCCATGCCCGCGGCCAGGGTCACCGCATGTTGCTCGGCGATGCCCACGTCGTAATAGCGCTTGGGAAAGCGCTGGTGAAACTCGACCATGCCCGAGCCCTCGCGCATGGCCGGGGTGATGCCCACCAGGCGCTCGTCCTGCTGCGCCATGTCGCACAACCAGCGGCCAAACACCTGCGTGAAGGTGGTCTTGGGCGGGCTCTTGGGCGGCACCAGGCCCACGGCCGGGTCGAACTTGCCCGGGCCATGGTAGGCCACCGGGTCGGCCACCGCCGGTTCGTAGCCGTGGCCCTTGCGGGTCACCACATGCAAGAACTGCGGGCCCTTGAGGTGGCGCAGGTTCTCGAGGGTGGGGATCAGCGACTCCAGGTCGTGGCCGTCAATGGGGCCGATGTAGTTGAAGCCAAACTTCTCGAACAGCGTGGCCGGCACGACCATGCCCTTGGCATGCTCTTCAAAGCGCTTGGCCAGCTCGAACAGGGGGGGCGCAGCGCGCAGCATCTGCTTGGCGCCCTCTTTGGCCGCCGAGTAAAAGCGCCCGCTCATGAGCTGCGCCAGGTAGCGGTTGAGCGCCCCCACCGGCGGGCTGATCGACATGTCGTTGTCATTGAGCACGACCAGCAGCGGGCAGTCTTCCACCCCCGCATGGTTGAGTGCCTCAAAGGCCATGCCGGCGGTCATGGCGCCGTCACCGATCACCGCGATGGCGTGGCGCTGCTCGCCCTTCTGGCGCGCCGCCAGGGCCATGCCCAGGGCCGCCGAGATGCTGGTGGACGAATGCGCGGTGCCAAAGGCGTCGTAGACGCTTTCATCGCGCCGCGGAAAGCCCGAAAGACCGCCCAGCTGGCGCAGGCTGGGCATGCGCTCGCGCCGGCCGGTCAGGATTTTGTGCGGATAGGTCTGGTGGCCCACGTCCCACACCAGGCGGTCGTCCGGGGTGTTGAACACATAGTGCAGGGCCACGGTCAATTCCACCGTGCCCAGGTTGGAGCTCAGGTGCCCGCCGGTTCTGGAGACGTTGTCCAGCACACACTGACGCAGTTCGGCCGCCAGTTGCGGCAACTGGGCACGCGGCAAGCGTCGCAGGTCATGGGGGGATTGGATGCTCTCGAGCAATGTCATGCCTTAACTCCTGCGTTGCACCACGCGCTGCGCCAGCGCCTGCAAGGGCGCCAGGCGATGCGCCGGCAGCTGGGTGCGAGATAGCGCGGCCAGGGCCTGCGCCGCCAGCGCATCGGCCAAGGCCTGCGCAGCGCTCAGCCCCAGCAGGGACACATAGGTGGGCTTGTCGGCCGCCGCGTCCTTGCCGGCGGTCTTGCCCAGGGTTTGCGAATCGGCGGTCACATCCAGGATGTCGTCGACCACCTGGAAGGCCAGGCCCAGCGCATCGCCAAAGTCCTGCAGGTCGGCCAGCGTGTCGGCGGGGGTGCTGGGCACGCAGGCGGCGCCCAGCTGCACGCTGCCCGAGAGCAGCGCGCCGGTTTTGAGCTGGTGCATGCGGCGCAGCTGCGCCTCGTCCATGGCCAGGCCCACATGCGCCAGGTCCACCGCCTGGCCGCCGGCCATGCCGTGCGCCCCGCTGGCCCGGGCCAGCAGCGCCACACATCGCGCCTGCACCGCCACCGGCACCTCGCCGGGCGAGGGGGTCAGCAGTTCAAAGGCCAAGGACTGCAGGGCATCGCCGGCCAGCAAGGCCTGGGCCTGGCCAAACTGCACATGCACGGTGGGCTTGCCCCGGCGCAGCACGTCGTTGTCCATGCAGGGCATGTCGTCGTGCACCAGCGAATAGGCATGGATCAGTTCAACGGCGCAGGCCGCGCGCAAGGCGGCGCGGTCGTCCTCGGGGGCGCCCAGGGCGTGGGCGGTGGCCAACACCAGCAAAGGGCGAAGGCGTTTGCCGCCATCGAGCACCGCATAACGCATGGCCTGTCCCAGGCCCGCTGGGGCCTCGGGGTCAACCCATTGCGACAGCGCGTCCTCGATGCGCACGAGCCACGGGTCCATCCAGGTGCTCAGGTCAAAGCGCGGCTCAGTCACTGGCCACCCCGCGGCCGGTATCGAGTTTCTGGATTTGCTGCTCCACCACCTGCAGCTGCTCGCGGCAGAACGCCAGCAGGGCCGCGCCGCGCTGGTAGCCCTGCAGCAGTTGCGCCAGCGGCATTTGGCCCGATTCCAGCCGGGCCAGCAGCGTTTCGAGTTCCTGCACCGCGTCCTCGTAGGTGGCGGGCAATGGGGCCTGGTCGGCCTGGGGGGCAGCGGCTTTGGGCATCGGGGCTTCCGAAAAGACAGGTATCTATTCTATGCCCGCCCCAAAGCCCGCTCACCTAGCCCGCGTGGGGTCAAGGGGCATGGCGGGCCGATGGGCTAGAATCTTGGGTTCGGCACAAAGCCGTAATCGTCGCGCCCGTTTCACCCGAATCAGCGCTTCCCTGCCCCTTCATAGGGGGAGTCTCTAGGTCAGGTCACCCATGTCTGATTTAAGTCTTCAACTTCAGCAGGCCGCAAGCCAACTCCCGGTATCCAGCTATTTTGATGAGGCGCTGTTCCAGCGAGAAATCACAGAGCTGTTTTCGCGTGGCCCACGCTATGTCGGCCATGAGCTGATGGTGCCCCATGTGGGCGACTACGCCACGCTGGCCCACGAGGACCACGGGCGTGCTTTGGTGCGCAATGCGCAAGGCGGCATCGAGCTGATCTCGAATGTCTGCCGGCATCGTCAGGCGATCATGCTGCAGGGACGCGGCAATCTGATGCAGGAGCAAAAGGGCGCGGCCGGGGGCAACATCGTCTGCCCGCTGCACCGCTGGACCTATTCGCCCAAGGGCGAACTGCTGGGTGCCCCGCATTTCTCGCACGACCCCTGCCTGAACCTGCGCAACCACAGCCTGCGCCAGTGGAACGGCCTGCTCTTCGAGGACAACGGCCGCGACATCGCCGCCGACCTGGCCGGCATGGGCCCGGCCTCGATGCTGAGTTTCGAGGGCTATGCGCTCGACCGCGTCGAGATGCACACCTGCCACTACAACTGGAAGACCTTTATCGAGGTCTACCTGGAGGACTACCACGTGGGGCCCTTCCACCCGGGGTTGGGCAACTTCGTCACCTGCGAAGACCTGTCCTGGGAGTTCAAGCCCGAGTACTCGGTGCAGACCGTGGGCGTGGCCAGCAGCTTTGGCCGCCCGGGCTCGCCGACTTACCGCAAGTGGCACGATGTGCTGCTGCAGTACCGCAACGGCCAATTGCCCGAGCGTGGCGCGGTGTGGCTGACCTATTACCCGCACATCATGGTCGAGTGGTACCCGCATGTGCTCACGGTCTCGACCCTGCACCCCATCAGCGTCGACAAGACGCTCAACATGGTGGCGTTCTTCTACCCCGAGGAAATCGTGGCTTTTGAGCGCGAGTTCGTCGAGGCGCAGCAGGCGGCGTACATGGAGACCTGCCTGGAGGACGACGAGATTGCCGAGCGCATGGACGCGGGCCGCAAGGCCTTGTACAAGCGTGGCGACAACGAGGTCGGCCCCTACCAAAGCCCTATGGAAGACGGCATGCAGCACTTCCATGAGTGGTACCGCGGCAAGATGAACTTCGGCGCCTGAGAAAGCCCCCAGCGTGCAAGCCTCCTGGATGATTCTGGCGTCGCTGTTTTTTGCGACGATGGGGGTGTTTGTCAAGCTGGGCTCGCAGTTCTTCACCACCGCCGAGCTGGTCTTCTGGCGCGGCCTGCTGGGCATGTTCTTCATGGCCGGCCTGTGCCGCTGGCAGCGCGTGGACCTGCGCTCGCCCGTCCCGCTCATGCACCTGTGGCGCTCGGTGATTGGGGTGGCCTCGCTGTCGGCCTGGTTTTACGCCATCGGGGAGCTGCCGCTGGCCACGGCCATGACGCTCAACTACATGAGCGGCATCTGGGTGGCGGTCATCCTGATTGGCGGCACCCTGGCCATGGGGCGCATCCAGGACGCGGCGCGACAGGGACCGATGGTGCTGACGGTGATGGCCAGCTTTGCCGGCGTGATCATGGTCCTGCGCCCGACCATCGAGCAAAACCAGCTCTTTGCCGGCCTGATCGGTTTGCTCTCGGGGCTGATGGCTTCGCTGGCCTATCTGCAGGTCTCGGCCCTGGGCCGCGTGGGCGAGCCCGAATCGCGCACGGTGTTTTATTTTTCGGTGGGCACCACCCTGATCGGCGGCCTGGCCACCTGGGTGCAAGGCCCCACCCCCTGGGACTGGGACAAGGCGATCTGGTTGCTGCCCATTGGCCTGCTGGCCGCCCTGGGGCAGCTGTGCATGACACTGGCCTACAACCGAGGCGCCACGCTGGTGGTGGCCAACCTGCAATACTCGGGCATTGTGTTTGCCGCGCTGTACGGCCTGGTGTTGTTTGGCGATGCCATTGCCTGGATGGGCTGGATCGGCATGGTGGTGATTGTGCTCAGCGGGGTGCTGGCCACCGCGCTGCGCCAGCGCACCCTGCCCAGCGCCCCGGCCGACGACCACTGAGGAGAGCCTTCCATGTACACCCTGCTGATCGATGTGCCCCAGCTGCTGGCCCTGCAGGCCAGCGGGGCCGATGTGCGCGTCTTTGACGCCAGCTTTGACCTGGCCCGCCCGCAAGCGGCCGACGAGGCCTTTGCGCAGGTGCGCATTCGGGGGGCGCGTCAAGCGCACCTGGAGCGCGACCTCAGCGCCCACGGCGATCGCCCGGCGGTCAACGGTGGCCGCCATCCCCTGCCCACGCGTGAGTCGGTGGTGGCCTGGCTGGGCACGCAAGGCGTGGGGCCCGAGACGCAGGTCGTGGTGTACGACCGCAACCAGGGCATGCAATGCGGCCGCTTGTGGTGGATGCTGCAATGGGTGGGTCATCCGGCAGCGGCCGTGCTCGATGGTGGCCTGGCCGCCTGGCAGGCCGCGGGCGGCCCCACCGAGCAGGGCCCCCTGGCCCCGGTGGCCGCGCGCGAGCTGACCTTGCGCCCGCCCCTGCGCGAGCTGGTGCTGATCGAGGCGGTGCAGGCGGGGCTGGGCGATCCGGCACAGGTGATGGTGGATGCGCGCGCCGCCCCCCGCTACCGAGGCGAGGTCGAACCGCTTGACCCCGTGGCAGGCCACATCCCGGGCGCGCTCAACCGCCCCTTTGGCGACAACTTCGAGGCCGATGGCCGCTACAAGTCCGCGGCGCAATTGCGCGCCGAATGGAGCGCCCTGCTGGCGGGCCGGCCGGCGGCGCACGTGGTGCACCAGTGCGGCAGCGGGGTGAGCGCCATCCCCAACCTGATCGCCATGGAAGTGGCCGGCCTGGGCCCCACGCGGCTGTACGCCGGCAGCTGGAGCGAGTGGTGCCGCACCCCAGGTCTGCCCTGCGCCCGCGGCTGACGCAGCCGCCAGTCCGCGCTCACTGCGCGAGGCCGGCGTTTGCCCCGCCAGCCGGTGATTCGACACGCCTTGAGCGTTCTGGGGTGATGGGGATGTTTGACCTGCAAGCCCTGCTGGACATCCCGCACGCCCCACCGCCTGCGGCCTGCGCCCCGACGCGCGGGCGCCTCAGGCCTGCGCGGCGCTGAGCTTGCGCGCCATGCTCCAGCGGTGCACCTCGTTGGGGCCGTCGTAGATGCGAAAGGCCCGCATGTCGGTGAAGATGCGCATCACCACCGACTCGCCCGTCACGCCCCGTCCGCCCAGGATCTGCACGCAGCGGTCCACCACCCGCCATTGGGCCTCGGAACAGGTGACCTTGGCGCGGCTGGACTCGAAGTTGCACTTTTGTCCCTGATCCAGCAACCAGGCGGTGTGCCAGATGTGCAGGCGCGCGGTCATGAGGTCCATGTCGTTGTCGGCCAGCATAAAGCCCACCCCCTCGTGCTCGGCCAGGGGCTTGCCAAAGGCCTGGCGGCGGCTGGCGTAGGCCAGGGCCTCGTCGTGGGCACGGCGGGCTTGGCCCAGCCAGCGCATGCAATGGGTCAAACGGGCCGGTGCCAGGCGCACCTGGGCATAGCGAAAGCCCTTGCCCACCTCGCCCAGCACATCGCGCTGGCTCACGCGCAGGTTCTCGAAGGCCAGCACGCCATGCCCGCCGGCAAAGCAGCGGTCCATGGCGTCCATGGTGCGGACATAGCGGATGCCCGGGCGGTCCATATCGCTCAGGAACATGGTGGCGCGCCCGTCCTCCATGCGCGCCATGATGATGGCGTAATCGGCCCCTTCGGCGCCGGTGATCAGCCACTTCTGGCCGTTGATGACGTAGTCGTCGCCGTCGCGCACCGCCTGTGTCTGCAGCATGCTGGGGTCGGAGCCGGCGCCATCGGGCTCGGTCATGGCAAAGCAGGAGCGGATGCGGCCCGCCACATGCGGGCGCAGCCAGCGCTCTTTCTGCTCGGGCGTGGCCACCTCCTCCATGAGGTGGATGTTGCCTTCATCGGGCGCATGGATGTTCAGGGCGATCGGGCCCAGGTGCGAGTAGCCTGCCTCTTCAAACACCACCGCCTTGGCCCGGTGCGACAGGCCGAGTCCGCCCAGCTCGGTCGAGGCGTGCGGGGTCAGCAAGCCGGCCGCGCGCGCACGCGCCATCAGCGCCTGGCGCAAGGCCTCGCTCGGGCCATGTTCATGCGGCCCTTGTTCGGGCTCCAGGGGAATGACCTGCTCGCGGATGAAGTCGCGCGTGCGCTGCTGCAAGTCCAGCAGCTCTGATGAGAGTGTGAAATCCATGTTCGGTATGGGCCAGGCCCGTTGGTGGCGTCCAGCGGACACCCATGCACCAAGCCTAGCGAGCGCCCTGTCCGCGCCCAGTGCCGCGGGTGACAGATGGGCGCTTTGGCGTCACCCTGGCGACGCCTGACCCCTCAGGCCATGGGGCGGTGCACCGCCCCCAGGGCGTGGTCGTGCCCATGGCCGTGGTCGTGCCCGCTGTGCAGCAGGCGGCTGACCCCCAGCACCAGCGACATGCCCACCACCAGCCACAGCACCTGCGCCACGGTCTCGCGCGTGCTCAGGCGTTTTTGCAGCTGTGGGATCAGGTCGGCCAGGGCCACGTAGACAAAGCTGCTGCTGGCGGCCACCAGAAACAGGGGCAGGTAGTCGTGCAAGGCGTCCACCAGCACATAGCCGGTCAGGCCGCCCAGGGCGGTCAGGGCGCCCGCCAGCGACACCTTCCAGATGGCCGCGCGGCGCGTGCCCGAGGTTTGGCGCAGCACCACCAGATCGCCCATGTGGTGCGGCACCTCATGCGCCAGCACCGCCAGCGCGGCGGCCACACCCAAGGACAGATCGGCCATGAAGGCCGAGGCAATCAGGATGCCGTCGCCAAAGCAGTGCACGCTGTCGCCCGCCAGCACCGCCCAGCCACCGGAAGTGCGCTGACCGTGCGGATGCGCGTGGTGATGGCCGTGGTGATGGTCGTGTTCGTGGGCATGACCGTGCTGGTGGTGCTCGTGGCCATGGTGCCAAAGCTCGGCCTTGTCGAGCAGGAAAAAGAACACCAGACCCACCAGCAAGCCCATGAACAGGGTTTGCGCAGGCATGCCGCTTTCAAAGGCCTCGGGCAACAGATGCACCAGGGCGGTGGCCAGCAGGGCGCCAGCGGCCAGGCTCAGCATGTGCTGGGTGTAGCGGCTGACAACGCCAAAGCTCAGCCAGGCGGCGAGCCAGACGCTTCCGATGCCAGCCACCAGGGTGGCCAGCAGAATGCTCAGGAGTGTGGTCATGGGGGACTTGCAGGCCACGCCCGGGGCCCCAGCATGGGCCGGCCGGTGTGGCGCGGGAGATCAATCACAAAACAGATGCAAGGATCTTAGCAAGTCTGTCAAGCCGCCCCAGGACGCGCGCAGGGCGGCTGGCCCCATCAGGCGACGCCGTGCTGGCGCAGCCACTGCAGCATGCGCTTCCAGCCGTCCTCGGCCGGGCCCTGGCGGAAGCTGGGGCGGTAGTCGGCATGGAAGGCGTGCGGCGTGTCGGGGTAGACAACGAACTGGCTGGCACGGCTGGCCGCCGTGGCCGCCGGGGCCTGCAGGGCGGCCTTCATCTGCTCGACGCTGGCCAGCGGAATCCCGGTGTCGGCGCCGCCGTACAGACCCAGCACCGGCGCATGCAGCTTGGCCGCATGGTCGATCGGATGGCTGGGGGTGATGGGACTGGGCGCACCCACCAGGCGGCCATACCAGGCCACGGCCGCTTTGACGCGGGGCTGGTGCGCCGCATACAGCCAGGTGTGCCGTCCACCCCAGCAAAAACCGGTGATGGCCAGGCGCGAGACGTCGCCGCCATTGGCCGCGGCCCAGGCCACACAGGCATCCAGGTCGCGCATGACGTCTTGATCAGGTGTTTTGTTGACGACTTCGGCCATCAGCTTGGCCATTTCACCATAGGAGGACGGGTCCCCATGGCGGAAAAACAGCTCGGGGGCAATCGCCAGATAGCCCTCGCGCGCCAGGCGGCGGGTAACGTCGGCGATGTACTCGTGCACCCCAAAGATTTCGGACACCACCAGCACCACCGGCAGGCCCGTGCGACCAGCGGGTGCGCTGCGCACCATGGGCAGCTTGCCGCCCGCGCTGGTGTCGATCAAGGTCTCGCCGGTGACCAGGCCGTCGGCCGGGGTCTTGATGGCCGTTTGTGCCTGCACCGGACCGGCCACAGCGGCGTAGCCAGCGCCCAGCATGGCCCCCAGCACGGCGCGGCGTGGGGTGGCGGTTCCTTGCCCTTGGTCCAGCAGGGCGCGGGCGTCGTCGTGTGATGTGCTCATGAATACTCCAGATCGTTAGAGGGGGCGTGCCCAGCGTGATCCGCAGGGGGTCAGCTCAGTGGGCCTGCTCCCAGTTGGGGCCCATGCCCACTTCGGCCAGAAGCGGCACCTTGAGGGTCGCCACGCCAGCCATCAGGCGCGGCACCTCGGTGCGCACCCAATCACGTTCGGCATCGGGCACTTCGAACACCAGTTCGTCGTGCACCTGCATGATGACGCGCGTGCCCAGTCCTTGTTCGTCCAGGGTTTTTTGCACCGCCACCATGGCCAGCTTGATCAGGTCGGCCGCCGTCCCCTGCATGGGCGCGTTGATGGCCGCCCGCTCGGCGCCGGCGCGGCGCGGGCCGTTGGGGCTGTTGATCTCGGGCAGCACCAGGCGGCGGCCAAAGACGGTGCGCACAAAGCCCTCGGCCTTGGCCTGGGCCCGGGTCTGGTCCATGTAGTGGCGCACGCCGGCAAAGCGCTCGAAGTAGCGGTCGATGTAGTGGCGCGCGGCCTGCGGCTCGATGCCCAGGGCCTTGGCCAGGCCAAACGCGCTCATGCCGTAGATCAGGCCAAAGTTGATGGTCTTGGCGTAGCGGCGCTGCTCGGCGCTGACCTGCTCAGGGGGCAGCGAGAACACCTCGGCAGCGGTGGCCCGGTGCACGTCTTGCCCCTCGTGGAAGGCCCGCAAGAGGGCTGGGTCGTCCGACAGGTGGGCCATGATGCGCAGCTCGATCTGGCTGTAGTCGGCGCTGGCAATGCAGTGCCCCGGCGGGGCGACAAAGGCCTCGCGCACGCGGCGGCCTTCGGCGGTGCGGATCGGGATGTTCTGCAAATTGGGGTCGTTGCTCGAGAGCCGCCCGGTCACGGCCACCGCCTGCGCATAGTGGGTGTGCACGCGCCCGGTGTGCGGCTGCGCCATCTGCGCCAGCTTGTCGGTGTAGGTGCCCTTGAGCTTGGAGAGGCTGCGGTGCTCCAGAATCCGCGCCGGCAAGGGGTAGTCCTGCGCCAGACGCTCCAGCACCTCCTCGTCGGTGCTGCGCGCGCCGGTGGCTGTTTTCTTGATGACCGGCAAGCCCAGCTTGTCGAAAAAGATCTCGCCCAGCTGCTTGGGGCTGCCCAGGTTGAAGGGCTGCCCGGCCAGTTCGTAGGCCTCTTGCTCGATTTGCAAAATCCGCTGGCCCAGGGCGTGGCTTTGCGCGGCCAGGGTGGGGGCGTCAATCAGCACGCCGTTGCGTTCGATGCGAAACAGCGCCTCGCTGGTCTGCATCTCCAGCGCATAGATGCGCGCCAGGCCCTCGTCGGCCTGCAACTGCGGCCACAGTTGCGCGTGCACCTGCAGGCAAAAGTCGGCGTCCTCGCAGCTGTACTGGGCGGCGCGCGCGAGCTCGACCTGGGCAAAGGGGATCTGGTGCGCGCCCTTGCCGCACAGGTCCTCGTAACTCAGGCCCTGGCGCCCGATGTGGCGCAGCGCCAGGCTCTCCAGGCTGTGCGGCTTGTGCACCTCGAGGACATAGCTTTGCAGCATGGTGTCGTGGGCATAGCCGCGCACCGTGATCTGGTGGTTGGCCCAGACATGCTGGTCGTACTTCACATGCTGGCCCAGCTTGGCGCGACCCGCGTCTTCCAGCCAGGGGCGAAGGCGCGCCAGCACCGCCTCCAGCGGCAGTTGCTGGGGTTGGTCGGTGCCCTGGTGCGCCAGCGGGATGTAGGCCGCGCGACCGGGTGCCACGGCCATCGAGATGCCCACCAGCTGGGCCTGCATGGCGTCCAGCGAGTTGGTTTCGGTGTCCAGCGCCACCAGCGGGGCCGCCTGCACCTCGGCCCACCAGGCATCAAAAGCGGCCCAGTCGGTCAGGGTTTGGTAGTGGGTGTCGGGGGCCACCGGTGGGGGCGGCGTGGCCGGCGCATCGGTCGACGCAAACAAGTCGCCGCTGTCCCCCGGCGCGGGGCGGGCGGGGGCGGCCGCACCACTGCGGGCGGCCAGGCCCTTGAAGCCAAACCGCAGGTAAAAGTCGTGCAGGGCCGCTTCGTCGGGCTGGTGCAGGTGCAGGGCGTCGAGCGCCGGCAGGCTGGGCACCCAGGTGCTGAGGTCGCAATCGGTCTTGATGGTCACCAGCTGTCGCCCGGTGGGCAGCCAGTCCAGGGCCTTGCGCAGGTTCTCGCCGGTCACGCCCTTGATCTCGTGCGCCCGCGCCACCAGCGCATCGAGCGAGCCGTACTCGGCCAGCCATTTGGCGGCGGTCTTGGGGCCCACCTTCTCGACCCCGGGCACGTTGTCCACCACATCGCCCACCAGGGTCTGGAAGTCGATCATCTGGTGCGCCGGCACGCCAAACTCGGCCAGCACCCCGGCCTCGTCGCGGCGCTTGCCGTTCATGGTGTCGATGATGGTGATGTGCGCGTTCACCAGCTGCGCCAGGTCCTTGTCGCCGCTGGAGACGATCACCTCGATGCCTTGCGCGGCGGCGGTGCGCGCCAGCGTGCCGATCACATCGTCGGCCTCCACCCCGGGCACGTCCAGCACCTGCCAGCCCAGGAGGCGGATCAGCTCTTGAATGGGCTCGATCTGCGAGCGCAGATCGTCGGGCATGGGGCTGCGCTGCTGCTTGTAGGCCGGGTACAGGTCGTCGCGAAAGGTCGGGCCTTTGGCGTCAAACACGCAGGCGGCCCAGCGCGCCGGGATGTCCTTGCGCAGCCGGTCCATCATGTTGATCATGCCGCGGATGGCCCCGGTGGCGGGGCTGGCCGGATCGCCCGGCACGGCACGCAGATCGGGCATGGCATGAAAGGCCCGGTACAGATAGCTCGAGCCGTCCACCAGCAGCAGGGTGGGCGGGGCGTCGGTCGGCGCCGGCAGGTCCGGGCGCGCGTCGGTGGCGGTGTCGTTCATGCCCCGATTGTCCACCGGATGCGCGGCGCCGGGCACCTACAATGCGGGTTTGTCTTGAACCGTGTCGGGCCCGGCCCGACCGTCCCCCTTCCACAGGTCCTTATGGCGGTATTCACCGAAGTCTCCGAAGCGCAGGCAGCCCAGCTGATGCAGTCCCTGAACCTGGGCACGCTCACCCGGCTGCAAGGCATCCAGGGCGGGATCGAGAACACCAACTACTTTGTCAGCACCGACCAGGGCGAGCATGTGCTGACCCTGTTCGAGCGCCTGACGCACGCCCAGCTGCCCTTTTACCTGCACCTCATGAAGCACCTGGCGGGCCGCGGCATTCCGGTGCCCGATCCGGTGGCCGACGCCAGTGGCGAGATCCTGCACACCGTTTGCGGCAAACCGGCGGCGGTGGTCAACCGCCTGGCCGGCAAAAGCCAGCTGGCCCCGCAGGCGGTGCACTGCGCCGCCGTGGGCGACATGCTGGCCCGCATGCACCTGGCCGGCGCCGATTACCCGCGCCAGCAGCCCAATCTGCGCGGCCTGGCCTGGTGGAACGAGACGGTGCCGGTGGTCTTGCCGCACCTGACCCCGGCGCAGGCCGAGCTGATCCAAAGCGAGCTGGCCTTCCAGAACCACACCGCCGCCTCCAGCGCCTATGCGGCCCTGCCGCGCGGGCCGGTGCACGCCGATCTGTTTCGCGACAACGTGATGTTCGATGGCGAGGTGCTGACCGGCTTTTTTGATTTTTACTTTGCTGGCGTCGACACCTGGCTGTTTGACCTGGCCGTGTGCCTGAACGACTGGTGCATCGACCTGCCCACCGGCCAACACGATGCGCCGCGCGCGCAGGCCATGCTGGCGGCCTACCAATCGGTGCGCCCCCTGCAAGCGGCCGAGCGGGCGCTGCTGCCGGCCATGCTGCGGGCCGGCGCCCTTCGCTTTTGGACGTCTCGGCTGTGGGATGTGCACCTTCCGCGCGAAGCCAGTATGCTCGTGCCCCATGATCCCACCCACTTCGAACGTGTGCTGCGCGAGCGCGTGGCGCACCCCGTGCAGGCCTGACCCCGCATGTCCATGAACCTGAACATCGTGCCGCCGCGCGCGGGTCTGCAGTGGGCCCGCGAGGGCATCCGCACTTTCTGGAAACAGCCGCTGGCCATGTCGGGCCTGTTCTTTCTGTTCCTGGCCACGGTGTCGCTGATCTCGATGATGCCCTTGGTGGGCAGCCTGCTCGCGCTGGCCAGCCTGCCGGCGCTCAACACGGGCTTGCTGGCGGCCACGCGCATTGCGCAAGGGGGCCGTTTCCCCATGCCCTCGGTGCTCTACCTGGCCTTTCGCAGCGGGCCGGCCCGGCGCGCCATGTTCCAGCTGGGCCTGCTGTATGCGGTGGGTTTTTTGCTGCTCATGGGCGCCTCGATGCTGATTGACGGCGGTCAGTTTGCAAGCGCCTACCTGGGCCACTCGCCCATCAACGTCGACCTGGTTGAATCGTCCTCCTTCCAGGCGGCGCTGTGGATCTCGATGCTGCTCTACGCGCCCTTGGCCATGCTGTTCTGGCATGCGCCGGCGCTGGTGCAGTGGCAAGGGGTCTCGGCCGCCAAAAGCCTGTTCTTCAGCGCCGTGGCCTGCTGGCGCAACATCGGCGCCTTCATGGTCTATGTGAGCATCTGGGCCGCGCTGTTTGCGGCCGCGGCCGTGCTGGCCATTCTGATCACCACGCTGATGGGCCAGCCGGCCTTGCTGATGGCGGTGCTGATGCCGCTGGCCCTCTTGGTGGCGGCCATGTTCTTCACCTCGATGCTGTTCTCCATCGAGGCCTGCTTTCAGGTCAGCGCCAGCGAGCGCGCCGACTGACCCGGGCTCAGATCACGGTCAGCTTGGCCACCGCCAGGGCCAGCCACTTGACGCCGTGGCGCGGAAAGTTGACCTGCGCCCGCGCATCGTTGCCGCTGCCCTCGATGGCCAGCACCTTGCCCTCGCCAAATTTGTTGTGAAAGACCTGCATGCCCGCGCGCAGGGCCTGGCCCTCGCTGGTGCTGGCGCTGCGCGCCGGGCTGGGTGCTTGCTCGAGCGGCAGACTGCGGCCCAGGCCGCTGTCGCCCCATGAGGGCTGCGCCGGGCTGCGCGGACGGCTCACCTGCGGGCTGGCCAGGCCGCTGGCAAAACCCGCCTGGCGCGGCGTGATCCACTTGAGGGCATCGGCCGGCAGCTCGTCCAGAAAGCGGCTGCGGATGTGGTAGCGCGTCTGCCCGTGCAGCATCCGCGTTTGCGCATGGCTCAGGTACAGGCGCTTGCGCGCGCGGGTGATGGCCACGTACATCAGGCGGCGCTCTTCTTCCAGCCCATCCACATCGGTCATTGCGTTCTCGTGCGGGAACAGGCCCTCCTCCAGCCCGGTGATGAAGACCGCGTCAAATTCCAGGCCCTTGCTCGCATGCACCGTCATCAGCTGCACCGCGTCCTCACCGGCCTGCGCCTGGTTGTCGCCCGCCTCCAGTGCCGCATGGGTCAGGAAAGCCGCCAGCGGGCTCAGGGTCTCGCCATCGGCGGTCTGCTCCAGGCCCTCGCGCAGGCCCGCCTCGGGCAAGGCCTCGGCGGCGCGGCCAAAGCCTTCCTGGGTGACAAAGCTCTCGCCGGCGCTGGCCAGCTCCTCCAGGTTCTCCAGCCGATCGGCGCCCTCGCGCTCGGCGCGGTAGTGCGCGACCAGGCCGCTGTGGGCGATCACCAATTCGATGATCTCGCGCAGCGTCATGCCCACGCTTTGTTCGCGCATCACATCGAGCATGGCCACAAACGCGCCCAGGTTGGCGCCGGCCTTGCCGCTGGTGGCACTGACCGCGTCGTGCAAAGAGCAGCCGGCATGGCGGGCCGCGTCCTGCAATTGCTCCAGGGTGCGCGCACCGATGCCGCGCGCCGGGAAATTGACCACGCGCAAAAAGCTGGTGTCGTCGTGCGGGTTCTCGAGCAGGCGCAGATAGGCCAGTGCGTGCTTGATCTCGGCGCGCTCGAAAAAGCGCAGGCCGCCATACACCCGGTACGCGATCCCGGCGTTAAACAGCGCCGACTCCAGCACCCGGCTTTGCGCATTGCTGCGGTAGAGCAGCGCGATCTCGCGGCGCGGCACGTCCTCGCGCACCAGGGCCTTGAGTTCCTCGAGCACCCACTGGGCCTCTTCGTAGTCCGACGGCGACTCGACCACCCGCACCGGCTCGCCCGCGCCCAAGGTGGTGCGCAGCTGCTTGCCCAGGCGGCCGGTGTTGTGCGCAATGAGGTGGTTCGCCGCGTCCAGGATGTGGCTCACGCTGCGGTAGTTCTGCTCCAGCTTGATCTGGTGGCGCACGCCAAACTCGCGCACAAAGTCGGCCATATTGCCCACCCGTGCCCCGCGAAACGCGTAAATGCTCTGGTCGTCGTCGCCCACGGCCAGCATGGCGCCACCGCCGGCCTCGCCGGGCAAACCCACCAGCAACTTGAGCCAGGCGTATTGCAAGCGGTTGGTGTCCTGAAACTCGTCAACCAGCACATGGCGAAAGCGCCGGCGGTAGTGCTCGCGCAGCGCCGCCTGGTCGCGCAGCAGCTCGTAAGAGCGCAGCATCAGCTCGCCAAAATCGACCACGCCCTCGCGCTGGCATTGGGCCTCGTACAGCTCGTACAGCTCCACGCGGCGGCGGCTGTCCTCGTCATGGGCCACCACATCCGCGGGGCGCAGGCCGTCTTCCTTGCAGCCGGCAAAAAACCACATCAGCTGCTTGGGCGGGAAGCGCTCCTCGTCCACATGGAACTGTCGGCACAGGCGCTTGATGGCGCTCAACTGGTCTTGCGTGTCCAGGATCTGGAAGGTGGCCGGCAGGCCCGCCAGCGCATGGTGGGCGCGCAAAAAGCGATTGCACAGGCCATGGAAAGTGCCGATCCACATGCCGCGCACATTCACCGGCAGCATGGCGCCCAGGCGGGTGAGCATCTCGCGCGCGGCCTTGTTGGTGAAGGTGACGGCCAGCACCCCGGCCGGCGAGACCTGGCGCGTTTGCATCAGCCAGGCGATGCGCGTGGTCAGCACCCGGGTCTTGCCCGACCCCGCGCCGGCCAGGATCAGGGCGTGCTCGGCCGGCAGCGTCACGGCCTGGCGCTGCTCCTCGTTGAGATCGCGCAGCAAAGGGGAGGACAGGTCGCGCGGGTCCTCGGCGGACCAAAGGGATTCGGAATGCATGCTGCGATTGTAGGAACTCGCGCCCCCTGGTCCGTCAGGTGATGGCCACTTGACCCCGGGCTCCTCTGTTTGCACGACCCTAGCCCCTGGCAACTGCCGCTGCCAGGCGCGCGGGGGGGGCGGGCGCACATGGGCTGCAAAGCGGCGCACCACCGGGCCCTACAAAGCCCCGCCAAGCTCGGGTAGAATCAGACACCGGGCCCAAGATTCTTGCGCCCGGTTTTCTTTTGCGCCGCCCGCCCTGGGCCACTTCTGCGCGCACTGTGAACCGGCCAAGCCAAGCGCTCACTCGTTCAACCGATGAACCTTCTCCGGAGCTTGGTATCACATGGAAATCTTTGACTACGACAACATCCTGTTGTTGCCGCGCAAGTGCCGCGTCAACAGCCGTTCGGAATGCGACGCCAGCGTCGAGCTGGGCGGGCGCAGCTTTCGCCTGCCGGTTGTGCCGGCCAATATGAAAACCGTGGTCGACGAGTCGATCTGCGAGTGGATGGCGCGCAGCGGTTACTTCTATGTCATGCACCGCTTCGACATCGACAATGTGCGCCTGGTGCGCGACATGCATGCGCGCGGTGTGTTTGCCTCGATCTCGCTGGGCGTCAAGCAGCCCGACTACGAGACCGTCGACCGCCTCAAGGCCGAGGGCCTGGTGCCCGAGTACATCACCATCGACATCGCCCACGGCCATGCCGACAGCGTGCGCGACATGATCGGCTACATCAAGCAGCACCTGCCCAAGAGCTTTGTCATTGCCGGCAACGTGGCCACCCCCGAGGCGGTCATCGACCTGGAAAACTGGGGCGCCGACGCGACCAAGGTCGGCGTGGGCCCGGGCAAGGTCTGCATCACCAAGCTCAAGACCGGCTTTGGCACCGGCGGCTGGCAGCTCTCGGCGCTCAAGTGGTGCGCGCGCGTGGCCACCAAGCCCATCATTGCCGACGGCGGCATCCGCAGCCACGGCGACATTGCCAAGAGCATCCGCTTTGGCGCCAGCATGGTCATGATCGGGTCGCTGTTTGCCGGCCACGAAGAGTCGCCGGGCAAGACCGTCGAGGTCGACGGCGAGATGTTCAAGGAGTACTACGGCTCGGCCTCGGACTTCAACAAGGGCGAGTACAAGCACGTCGAGGGCAAGCGCATCCTCGAGCCGATCAAGGGCAAGCTGTCGAACACCCTGATCGAGATGGAGCAGGACGTGCAAAGCTCGATCAGCTATGCCGGCGGCAAAAAGCTGATGGACATCCGCAAGGTCAACTACGTGATCCTGGGCGGCGACAACGCCGGCGAGCACCTGCTGATGTAAGGCGCGGTCTCTGGGCGCGCGCAGGGCTTAGGCGCGCCAGAGCAGCATCGCCCCGCTGGCCACCAGCAGGATGTGGATGAGCAGGCGCATGCGCGCCTCGGGCACGCGGTGCGACAACCGGTGCCCCAGCCACACCGCCAGCAGGCCCGGCAGCAGCAGGGTGCTGGCCTGGCGCAGGATCTGGCCGTCGTCGTAACGGCCCTCGACCCCCATGCCCACCATGGCCATCAAGGCCGCCACCGTCATCACCATCGGAATGCTCGCGCGCAGTTGGGCGGTGTCGTCAAAGCGGCGCGTGAGCCAGGCGGCCACCACCGGTCCGGCGGTGGCAAACATGCCCTCCACCAAGCCCACCCCCAAGCCGTACAGCGTGGCCCAGCGGGCGCTGAGCATGGGCTGGGGCCGCGCCGGGCGCAGCGTGCGGTGCAGCGCGCGCACGCCGATCACCATGACGTACACGCCCAGCACCACCAACGGCCAGCGGCTGTGTGAGTGCGAGGCCAGCCAGACGCCCAGCGCCATGCCGAGCAGCATGCCGGGCAGCAAGCGCCAGAGCTCGTCCCAGCGGGCGCTCTGGCGGTTGAGCCAGGTGGTCCAGGCAGACATGGGCAGATCGAGCGTCAGCACCAGGGGCACGACCACCGCCAGCGGCTGGTGCCAGGCCAGCAGCGGCACCATGATCAGTGCCGAGCCAAAGCCCGACAAGCCGAGCACGAAATACCCCAGTGCGACCGACGCGGTCGCATGCCAATCCATGTTGAGGAGGGCTTACTTGAGGGCCTTGAAACGCACGCGGTGCGGACGCGCGGCGTCCTCGCCCAGGCGCTTTTTCTTGTCGGCCTCGTATTCCTGGTAATTGCCGTCAAAAAAGACCCACTGGCTATCGCCTTCGGCGGCCAGGATGTGGGTGGCAATGCGGTCCAGGAACCAGCGGTCGTGGCTGATGACCATCACGCTGCCGGCAAACTCCAGCAGCGCGTCTTCCAGCGCGCGCAGGGTTTCGACGTCCAGGTCGTTCGAGGGCTCGTCCAGCAGCAGGAAGTTGCCGCCCTGCATCAGCGTCTTGGCCAGGTGCAGGCGCCCGCGCTCACCGCCCGAGAGCATGCCGACTTTTTTCTGCTGGTCGCCCCCGCTGAAGTTAAAGCGCCCGCAATAGGCGCGGCTGGGCATCTGGAACTTGCCCACGGTGATCAGGTCCAGCCCCCCCGAGATGTCTTCCCAGACCGTCTTGTCGTTGGCCAGGTCGTCGCGCGACTGGTCGACAAAGGCCATCTGCACCGTCTGCCCCACATGGACCTCGCCGGTATCGGGCTTTTCCTTGCCGGCAATCAGCTTGAACAGCGTGGACTTGCCCGCGCCGTTGGGGCCGATGATGCCGACGATGGCGCCCGCGGGCACCTTGAAGTTCAGGTTGTCGATCAGCAGGCGGTCGCCAAAGGACTTGCTCACGCCGCGGAACTCCAGCACATCGTTGCCCAGGCGCTCGGCCACCGGGATGAAGATCTCCTGGGTCTCGTTGCGCTTTTGGTATTCGTAGTCGGACAGCTCCTCGAAGCGGGCCAGACGCGCCTTGCTCTTGGCCTGGCGGCCCTTGGGGTTCTGGCGCGCCCACTCCAATTCCTTCTTCATGGCCTTGGCGCGTGCGTCCTCGCTCTTTTGCTCCTGGGCCAGGCGGGCTTCCTTTTGCTCCAGCCAGGTCGAGTAATTGCCCTTCCAGGGGATGCCGTGGCCACGGTCGAGTTCCAAGATCCACTCGGCCGCGTTGTCCAGGAAGTAGCGGTCGTGGGTGATGGCCACCACGGTGCCCGGAAAGCGCTGCAGGAACTGCTCGAGCCACTCGACCGATTCGGCGTCCAGGTGGTTGGTCGGCTCGTCCAGCAGCAGCATGTCGGGCTTGGACAGCAGCAGGCGGCACAGGGCCACGCGGCGCTTTTCACCGCCCGAGAGGTTTTTGATCAGCGCGTCCCAGGGCGGCAGGCGCAGGGCGTCGGCGGCAATCTCGAGCAGGTGCTCGGAATCGCCCTCGGCGCCAGCGGCCGAGATGATGGCCTCGAGCTCGGCCTGCTCGGCGGCCAGCGCGTCAAAGTCGGCGTCTTCTTCGGCATAGGCGGCGTACACCTCTTCGAGGCGCTGCTTGGCCGCGGCCACCTCGCCCATGCCGCTTTCAACCGACTGGCGCACGGTGTGCTCGGGATCGAGCTGCGGCTCCTGCGGCAGGTAGCCGATCTTGATGCCCGGCATCGGCTGGGCCTCGCCCTCGATCTCCTTGTCGATGCCGGCCATGATCTTGAGCAAGGTCGATTTGCCCGAGCCGTTGAGGCCCAGCACGCCGATCTTGGCGCCGGGGAAGAAAGACAGCGAGATGTCCTTGAGGATCTGTCGCTTGGGCGGCACGATTTTGCCGACCCGGTTCATGGTGAAAACGTATTGGGCCATGGGGAAACCACCTGATCGAATAAAGCCAATCGGGCGCCAGGGGCGCCCGCAACAACGTCGATTATCGCCTGTGTGCCTGCACAGGCGGTCAAACTGGTGCATCATCGCCTGCGCACACCGGGCGCGCCGCCCCAACGCAGCGCCCCGCTTGACCCCACGCCCCAGAAGGAGACGGCATGCGTTCGCCCTACACCCCCCCCGAGATCTGGACCTGGAACAGCGCCAATGGCGGCCGCTTTGCCAGCATCAACCGCCCGGTCGCCGGCGCCACCCACGACGCCGAGTTGCCCGTCGGCCAACACCCGCTGCAGCTGTACTCGCTGGGCACGCCCAACGGGGTCAAGGTCACCATCATGCTCGAGGAGCTGCTGGCCCTGGGCCACCACGGCGCGGAATACGACGCCTGGCTGGTGCGCATCGACAAGGGCGAACAGTTCTCGAGCGGCTTTGTCGAGGTCAACCCCAACTCCAAGATCCCCGCCCTGCTCGACCGCAGCCAGAACCCGCCCACCCGGGTGTTCGAGTCGGGCGCCATCCTGATGTACCTGGCCGAAAAATTTGGCGCCTTCCTGCCCACCGAGGCCGCCGCGCGCGCCGAGTGCCTGTCTTGGCTCTTCTGGCAGATGGGCAGCGCGCCCTTTCTGGGCGGCGGCTTTGGCCACTTCTACGCCTATGCGCCAGAAAAAATCGAGTACGCCATCGACCGCTATGCCATGGAGACCAAGCGCCAGCTCGATGTGCTCAACCGACTCTTGGCCACGCGCAGCCATGTGGCCGGCGAGGACTACACCGTGGCCGACATGGCCATCTGGCCCTGGTACGGGCAGATGGTGCGCGGCGAGCTGTACGAGGCGGGCAAGTTCCTGCAGGTGCAGGCCTACACCCATGTGGTGCGCTGGGCCGAGCAGGTCTGGCAGCGCCCGGCGGTGCAACGCGGGCGCATGGTCAACCGCGTGCGCGGCGAGCTCTCGCAGCAGCTGCACGAGCGTCACGACGCCAGCGACTTTGCGCTGCGCACCCAGGACAAGCTGGCCGCCAGTGGCGGCTGAAGGATCGCCATGAACGAATGGGTCTTCTACGACTGCGCCACCGCCCCCAGCCCGCGCCGAGCGCGCATCGTGCTGGCCGAAAAAGGCGTGCATTACCGCACCGTGCAGGTGGACCTGCGCGCGGGCGAGCAGTTTGGCGAGGCCTTTCGCGCCATCAACCCGCAATGCACGGTGCCGGTGCTGTGCACGCCCGACGCCGGCGCGCTGACCGATAACGCGGCCATTGCCGCCTATGCCGAGGCCCGCTGGCCGCATCCGCCCTTGATGGGCCGCGACGCCCCCGAGAAGGCACGCGTGGCGCATTGGCATGGGCGCGCCGAGTTCGAGGGCCTGCTGGGCGTGGCCGAGGCGCTGCGCAACCGCTCGCCGGCCATGGCCAACCGCGCCCTGCCCGGCCCGGTGGACTATGCGCAGATCCCAGCCTTGGCCGAGCGCGGCGCCGCCCGCGCCGCCCATTTCTTTGCCGAGCTCGACTTGCAGCTGGCGCAGCATGCGCATGTGGCGGGCGATGCCTTCAGCCTGGCCGACATCACCGCCGTGGTGGCGGTGGACTTTGCGCGCGTGGCCAAGCTGCAGCCCCTGGCCACCCACGCGCACCTGCGGCGCTGGCGCGAACAACTGGCCCTGCGCGCGAGCATCGGATCGCCCTGACCAGCCCCGGCCCACGCGCCGGGCTTTTGTGCGACAATGCGCTGTCGTTGCCGCCAGTGGCGCGACATCAGCAAACCTGCTGGGGCCTGGCCCGAACGCCCTGTTCGTGGATGCATTGCCCACTCCCCTGAGACCGACCCACCCCGACTGGACGCTGCCTGGCAGCGCAATGTGGGTCACAAGCGCCAGTGCGGCGCTCCTTTTACATGAACTTTGACGAACTGAACCTGGCCCCGGCCATTCTGCAAGCCGTGCGTGAGCAAGGCTACGACACCCCCACCCCCATTCAGGCCCAGGCCATTCCCGCCGTTCTGGCCGGGCAAGACCTGTTGGCCGGCGCCCAGACCGGCACCGGCAAGACCGCCGCCTTCACCCTGCCCCTGCTGCAGAAGATGCTGCGCCACGAAAACGCCAGCATGTCCCCGGCGCGCCACCCCGTGCGTGCGCTGGTGCTGGCACCCACGCGCGAGCTGGCCGACCAGGTGGCCGAGAACGTCAAGAAGTACGCCAAGTACACGCAGCTGCGTTCGGTGGTGGTCTTCGGCGGCATCGACATGAAGCCGCAGACGCTGCAGCTGAAGGCCGGCGTCGAGGTGCTGATCGCCACACCGGGCCGCCTGCTCGACCACATCGAGGCCAAGAACGCGGTGCTCAACCAGGTTGAGTACGTGGTGCGTTGCTTGGGCAAGTAGCTCAGG
>JBEBDJ010000216.1:0-14083 GCA_041157045.1 Pseudomonadota bacterium | reverse complement strand
TGGTCAGCACAAAGCTGAGGTAGGCCTCGATGTCCGGCGCGGCGGTGATGCTTTTGGGCGCAAAGCTCTGGATGAACTTGAACACCTGGCCAAACACAAAGAAGTAGCAGAAGGCCACGCCAATGATGAAGAGCACGGTGCTGGACACCACCAGGGGCAGCACCAGCTTTTTTTCGTGCGAGTAAAGCCCCGGCGCCACAAAGGCCCAGACCTGGTAGAGCACCACCGGCAGGGCGATCAGGAAGGCCGCCATCAGCAAGATCTTGAGCGGCACCATGAAGGGCGAGATCACCGAGGTGGCGATCAGCGTGGCCCCTTGCGGCAGGTGCGCCACCAAGGGCGCGGCCAGGATGTCGTACAGCGGGCCAGGGCCCGGGTAGAGCGCCAGGGCCAGCGCCGCAATGCCGATGGCCGCGCAGGCGCGCAGGATGCGGTCGCGCAACTCGACCAGGTGGGTGACGAAGGGCTGCTCGGTGCCAGCCAGTTCGTCTTCGGGCGTGGGTTTGGGGTCGGACATGCTGGACTCGAAAGGGGGCCACCGCCAGGGTGGCCCAGATCAGTGGGGACGCTGCGGCCGGTAACGGGCCACCCGGGCCGCCCCCGAGAGGGCGCGGGTGCGCACGCCAGCACGGGCCTTGTACCACTGGGGCACGGCACCGCGCTTGAGACGCCAGTTCTTGCCCGGGTGCTTGTAGGCCGGGGGCGGGGGCTCCCAGGCCGACGGGGTGTTCTCGAGTTCGGCCGTGGCCGATTGCCAATCCTTCTCGAAATCGCTCGCGGCGGTGTGGACCTGGGTCTCGACATCGCGCGCTGCGGTCTCGACCGTGTCCTTCATTTTCTTGAGCTCGTCCAGATCGATGGCGCGGTTGACCTCGGCCTTGACGTCCGCGACATAGCGCTGCGCCTTGCCCATCAGGTTGCCCAGGGTGCGCGCCACGCGCGGCAGCTTGTCGGGGCCGATGACGACAAGCGCCACCACCCCGATCAGGGCCATCTTGGAGAGTCCGAGATCGATCACAGGCGGATCAGGACTTGGTCTTGGCTTCGACGTCGATGGTGGTCTTCTCGGCCGTGGCCGGCTGGGCCGGGGCGTTGACCTGCGCCGACGGGGCGGCTTCGTCGGCCTTGACCGAACCGTCCTTCATCCCGTCCTTGAAACCCTTGACGGCGCCGCCCAGGTCAGAACCGATGTTCTTGAGCTTTTTGGTGCCGAACACCATCACCACGATCAGCAGCACGATCAGCCAGTGCCAAATGGAAAAGGAACCCATGCGATTCTCCTGAAATCAATCCGTTCATTCTAAGCCCAAGCCCACGTCCAGCCGGCTTGACCGGCGCGCGCCAGGGTCGTTGCGGGGTCACCCAGGGCTCAGCCCTTGACCCAGGGGCGAGGTCCGCCCATGACGTGCATGTGCAGGTGGTGAACCTCCTGCCCGCCATGCGCCCCATTGTTGACCACAATGCGAAAGCCCCCCTCGGGGTAGGGCTCGCAGCCCGCTTGCAGCGCCAGGCGCGGCGCCAGCGTCATCATGTGGCCCATCAGGGCGGCATCGTCGGGGCCCAGGTGGGCCATCGACACGATGTGCCGCTTGGGCACGATCAGAAAATGCACCGGCGCCCAGGGCGCGATGTCGTGAAAGGCCAGCACCTGATCGTCCTCGTGCACCTTGCGCGAGGGGATTTTGCCGTCGATGATCTTGCAGAAAATGCAGTTCGGATCGCTGCTCATGCGCGTCACTTCCAAAAAAACGGGGAAATCAGTCGCCCTGGCGTTCGCGCTCGGCGGCCTTGCGCAGGGCTTTCTCGTCCAGGCCCGACAGGCCCTCGCGGCGCGCCAGCTCGGCCACCACATCGCGCGGTGACAGGCCATAGTGGGCCAGCGCGATCATGCTGTGGAACCACAGATCGGCCACCTCGTAGACCAGCTTGGCCGGGTCGCCGCCGTGCGACACGTCCTTGGCGGCCATGACCGTCTCGGTGGCCTCCTCGCCAATCTTTTTCAAAAAGGCGTCGGGGCCCTTGTGCAAAAGGCGGGCCACATAGCTTTTGTCGGGGTCCCCCCCGTTGGCGGGCTTGCGGCTTTCCACCACAGCGGCCAGGCGGTCCAGGGTGTCTTGTGGGCTCATGGGGCTCATTTGTAAATGCTTTCGGGGTCCTTGAGAACCGGCTCCACGGCCTGCCACTGGCCGTCCTGCAGGCGCTGGTAGAAGCAGCTGTGGCGCCCGGTGTGGCAGGCAATGCCGGGCTCGTGGCCAAGCTGCGTCACCTTCAGCAGCACGACATCGCTGTCGCAATCGATGCGGATGTCGTGCACCTGCTGCACATGGCCGGATTCCTCACCCTTGAACCACAGCTTGCCCCGCGAACGGCTGAAATACACCGCGCGCCCGAGCTCGGCGGTTTTTTGCAGCGCCTCGCGGTTCATCCAGGCAAACATCAGCACGTCGCCGGTGGCGTGTTCCTGGGCGATCACCGGCACCAGGCCTTTGTCGTCCCACTTGATTGTGTCGAGCCAGTTCATGGGGGGATCTTAATGCCTTGCGGCAGGCCGGCCACGCGCAGGGCCTGCTTACAGACGCACCGGAATGCCGCGCTCGCGCATGCGGGTTTTGGCCTGGGCGACGGTGTACTCGCCGTAATGGAAGATGCTGGCGGCCAGGACGGCGTCGGCCCCGCCTTGCTGCACGCCGTCGGCCAGGTGATCGAGGTTGCCCACGCCGCCCGAGGCAATCACCGGCACGCTCACCGCGTCGGCCACGGCACGCGTGAGGGCCAGGTCAAAGCCGCTTTTGGTGCCGTCGCGGTCCATGCTGGTCAGCAGGATCTCGCCCGCCCCTTGCGCGGCCATGTGGCGCGCCCACTGCACGGCATCGAGCCCCACGTTTTTGCGCCCGCCGTGGCTGAACACATCCCAGCCCGGGCCCACAGGCTGGCCTTGCGCGTCGGGGCGGCGCTCGTCGTCGGGGCCGCGGCGCTTGGCGTCGATGGCCACCACAATGCACTGCGCGCCGTACTTGTCGGACGCGTCGCGGATGACCTGCGGGTTGGCAATGGCCGCCGAGTTGAAGCTGACCTTGTCGGCGCCGGCATTGAGCAGGCGGCGCACATCGGCCACGGTGCGCACGCCGCCGCCCACGGTGAGGGGGATGAACACCTGCGAGGCCACGGCCTCGATGATGTGCAGGATCAGGTCGCGGCCGTCGCTGGTGGCGGTGATGTCCAGAAAGGTCAGCTCGTCGGCGCCCTGTTCGTTGTAGCGGGCCGCGATCTCGACCGGATCGCCGGCATCGCGCAGCTCGACAAAGTTGACGCCCTTGACGACGCGGCCGCCGGTCACGTCCAGGCAGGGGATGATGCGTTTGGCAAGCATGGCAAAGAAGGAAAGTGGCAGCGGCTCACGCCAGCTGGAGTTGTTGCGCCGCCTGCCAGACCTCGCCCGGGGCGATGGTGATGGGCTGGTGCACCTGCGCGGCCTCGACACACACAAAGTGGTGCCAGGCGTCGGTGGGCATGTCGTCCATTTGGGCGCAGCGCGCCGCCCCCGGGTTCCAGACCACGGTGTTGGCCCAGGCCTCGTCCTGCGCAATGCGCAGGCGCTGGGCGCCGTCGTGCAAGGTCAAGGGGGCCGGGGCGGCGCTGTAGACGCGGTCAAATTCGTCGCCAAACCGCAGGGTCTCGGCGCCGTGGCCGTGCTGGTCGCGCACGGCGTCCCACTCGGCGCGACCGGCCAGGCCCTGCAGCGCGGTCTGCGCAATGTCCTGCACCGACAGGTAGCTGTGCAGGGCGCCGGTGAAGGCCAGCGGGCGCGCGTCAAGGTTGTGCACGCACAAGGCCACCTGCAGCTGACCGGGGCGCAGCTCGATCTGCAGGCGGGCTTCAAAGGCGTGGTCCCAGTAGGCGCGGGTGGCCGCGCCATGCACCAGGGCAAAGCTCAGGTGCGCGGCATCGTCGTGCAGGTGCGGCGCCTGCGGCGTCCAGGGCAGCTGGCGCACAAAGCCGTGCTTGGGCAGGGGGCCGCGCTGGTTGAACTGGGGAAAACAGACCGGGATGCCGCCCCGGATGGGGCGCTCGCCATCGAGGTGGCTGCGCGGGCTGAGGTACAGGCGCTCGCGCCCGCCGCTGACCCAGGACAGCACCTGCGCGCCGTGGTGCACCACCGTCAGCTGGTCGCCCTGCGGCAGTTGCAGCAAGGTGGCGGGCAGGCCCGCCACGGTGGTGGCGCGTGCGAGAGCGGGCATGGCGCTTTAGCTGTCCAGCTCGTCGGCGCGCGTCTGCGCGGCCGCAAAGTCGAGCGCGCCCGAATAAATGGCGCGGCCGCAGATGACGCCCTCGATGCCCTCGTCCTGCACCGCGCACAGCTGCTCGATGTCGGCCATGCCGGCCAGGCCGCCCGAGGCGATCACGGGGATGGTCAGGGCGCGCGCCAGGCGCACCGTGGCCTCGATATTGATGCCCGAGAGCATGCCGTCGCGGCCGATGTCGGTGTAGATGATGGACTCGACGCCCCAGTCCTGGAACTTGCGCGCCAGGTCCACCACCTCGTGGCCGGTGAGCTTGCTCCAGCCGTCGGTGGCGACCTTGCCGTCTTTGGCGTCCAGGCCCACGATGATGTGGCCGCCAAACGCGGTGCAGGCGTCCTTCAGAAAGCCGGGGTTCTTGACCGCGGCGGTGCCGATGATGACGTACTGCAGGCCCGCGTCGATGTATTTCTCGATGGTGTCGAGGTCGCGGATGCCGCCGCCCAGCTGCACCGGGATGTCGTCGCCGACCTCGCGCAGGATGGCCTTGATGGCGGCAAAGTTTTGCGGCTTGCCGGCAAAAGCGCCGTTGAGGTCCACCAGGTGCAGGCGCCGGGCGCCCTGTTCAAGCCACTGCTGCGCCATGGCGGCAGGGTCTTCACCGAAGGTGGTGGCTTGGTCCATATCGCCTTGCACGAGGCGGACGCAATGACCGTCCTTGAGGTCGATGGCGGGAATCAGAATCATGGCGCGGGGCTCAGCGGGTTGGCGTCAAGGTTGCCAGTGGAGGAAATTGCGGTACAGGGCCAGGCCCTGGTCGGCACTTTTTTCGGGGTGAAACTGGGTTGCAAAAAGATTATCCCTTGCAATCGCGCTGGCAAAGCGCCCACCGTAGTCGGTTTCGGCGGCGCAGTGTTGCGCCATTGCGACGCGGGCATGGAAACTGTGCACAAAGTAGAAATAACTGCCAGCCGGCACGCCGTCCCAGATGGGGTGCGGGGTGGTCGGCCAGACCTGGTTCCAGCCCATTTGCGGCACCTTGTAGTGCGAGCCATCGGCCTGCAACTGGCCCTCAAGGCGAAAGCGGCGCACCTCACCGGGGATCAGGTCCAGGCCGGGGGTGTCGCCCTCCTCGCTGTGCGTCAGCAACATCTGCATGCCCACACACACGCCAAACAGGGGCTTGCTTGCCGCGGCCGCCAACACGGCCTCGAGCAGGCCCGACTCGCGCAGCTCGCGCATGCAGTCGGGCATGGCACCCTGGCCGGGCAGCACCACGCGGTGCGCATCGCGCACCACCTGCGGGCTTTGGGTGACGATGACCTCGGCATGGTCGACCGCGCTGGCGGCGTGGATGACCGCTTGCGCCACGCTGCGCAGATTGCCCATGCCGTAGTCGACCACGGCCACGCGATTGACGCTCATGCTCAGAGGCTTCCCTTGGTCGAAGGCACCACCCCGGCGGCGCGCGGATCGGGCTCGACGGCCATGCGCAGGGCGCGCGCAAAGGCCTTGAAGATCGTCTCGGCCTGGTGGTGTGCGTTCACGCCGCGCAGGTTGTCGATGTGCAGGGTCACCAGGGCGTGGTTCACAAAGCCCTGGAAGAACTCGTAGATCAGCTGGGTGTCGAGCTGGCCGATCATGCCGGCGGTGAAGGCCACGTCCATGTGCAGGCCCGGGCGGCCCGACAGGTCGATGACCACGCGCGAGAGCGCCTCATCGAGCGGCACATAGGCGTGGCCATAGCGGCGCACGCCTTTTTTGTCGCCCACGGCACGGGCAAAGGCCTGCCCCAGGGTGATGCCGATGTCCTCGACGGTGTGGTGGCCGTCGATGTGCAGGTCGCCCCGGCACTCGATCTGCAGGTCGATCAGGCCGTGGCGCGCGATCTGCTCGAGCATGTGGTCCAGAAAGCCGATGCCGCTGGCCAGCGTCGACTGGCCGCTGCCATCGAGGTTGATGACCGCGCGGATGTCGGTCTCGGCCGTCTTGCGGGTGACGTCGGCGGTACGGGCGGTCATAGCGATTCCTTGAGGGCGTCGAGCAGTCGGGTGTTTTCGTCGGGGGTGCCCACGGTCAGGCGCAGGCACTGCGCGAGCAATGGGTGCATTTTAGAAATGTTCTTGACCAACACGCCGTGCGCCTTCAGGCCCGCAAAGCTGCGGGCGGCATCGGGCACGCGCACCAGGATCATGTTGGCCTCGGAGGGGAAGGCGTGCACGCCCGGCATCTGCGCGAGGGCCTGCTGCAGGCGCTCGCGCTCCTGGCGCAACACCTGGGCCTGCTCGGCAAACACGTCCGCATGCTCGAGCGCAAACAGCGCGCACTCCACATTGAGCACGCTCAGGTTGTAGGGCGGGCGCACCTTGTCGATCTCGTCGATCAAGGCCTTGGGGCCCATCATGTAGCCGATGCGGGCGCCGGCCAGGCCGAACTTGGAGAGGGTGCGCATGAGCAGCACATGGCCATGCCGCGGCAGGCGGTCGATGTAGCTGCGGCTGGCAAAGGGCTGGTAGGCCTCGTCCATGACGACCAGGCCGCCCTGCGCGCCCTGCGCCTGCACGATGCGCTCGACGACCGCGTCGTCCCACAGGTTGGCGGTGGGGTTGTTGGGGTAGGCCAGGTAGACGATGGCAGGGCGGTGCTGCGCGATGGCCGCCAGCATGGCCGCCTCATCAAGCGCAAAGTCGGCCGTCAGGGGCACGCCGTGGTAGGCCAGGCCCTGCAGCTGCGCGCTCATGGCGTACATCACAAACCCCGGCTCGGGGGCCAGCACGCTGGCGCCGGGCACGTCGCAGGCCAGGGCCAGCAGGCTGATGAGCTCGTCGGAGCCATTGCCCAGCATCAGGCCGTGGCCCTCGGGCAGGCCCGCGTATTGCGCCAGGGCCTCGCGCAGGTCGTGCACACGGGCACCGGGGTAGCGGTTGATGGCCAGACGCCCCAGGCGCTCGCCCAGGGCCTGCTGCAGATGGGGCGGCAGGCCAAAGGGGTTCTCCATGGCGTCGAGCTTGATCATGCCCGTGGCGTCCTGGATGGCGTAGGCGTGCATGGACTGCACGTCCTGGCGAATGCGTGAGGTCAGTCGGGGGTCGAGGGTCATGAGGGATCTCGCATCGGGGGAACCGGGTCCAGGCGCATCTCGGCGGCGCGGGCGTGGCCTTGCAGGCCTTCGCCATAGGCCAGCTCGGCGGCGATGCGGCCCAGGGTCTGGGCCCCGGCGGGGCTCACCTCGATCAGGCTGGAGCGCTTCTGGAAGTCATAGACGCCCAGCGGCGAGGAAAAACGGGCGGTGCCGCTGGTGGGCAGCACATGGTTGGGCCCAGCGCAGTAGTCGCCCAGCGATTCGCTGGTGTAGGCGCCCAGAAAGATCGCACCAGCATGACGCAGCAAGGGCTCCCAGCGGTGCGGGTCGCGGCTGCTGACCTCCAGGTGCTCGGGGGCGATGCGGTTGCTGATGGCGCAGGCCTCGGCCATGTCACGGGTCAGGATCAGGGCGCCCCGGTCGTTGAGGCTTTTGGCAATGATCTCGCGCCGCGGCATCTGCGGCAGCAAGCGCTCGATGGCGGCCTGCACCGCGTCGATATAGGCCGCGTCGGGGCACAGCAGAATGCTTTGCGCCAACTCGTCGTGCTCGGCCTGGCTGAACAGGTCCATCGCCACCCATTCGGCGGGCGTGGTGACATCGGCCAGGACCAGGATCTCGGAAGGGCCGGCGATCATGTCGATGCCCACCGTGCCAAACACGCGCTTCTTGGCGCTGGCCACATAGGCATTGCCCGGGCCGGTGATCTTGTCGACCTTGGGAATGTGGGCGGTGCCGTAGGCCAGCGCGGCCACGGCCTGCGCGCCCCCGATGGTGAAGGCGCGGCTGACGCCGGCCACGCAAGCGGCAGCCAGCACCAGCGGGTTGCGCACGCCTTGCGGGGTGGGCACCACCATGATGATGTCCGGCACCCCCGCCACATGCGCGGGAATGGCGTTCATCAGCACCGACGAGGGATAGGCCGCTTTGCCGCCCGGCACGTAAATGCCCACGCGGTCAAGCGGTGTGACCTTCTGCCCAAGCAGGGTGCCGTCCTCGTCGCGGTATTGCCAGCTCTGGCCATTGGCCTGCTTTTGCGCCTCGTGGTAGCGGCGCACCCGGGCCGCAGCGGCTTGCAGCGCCTCGCGCTGGGCCGCCGGCAGGCCATCGAGCGCGGCTTGCAGATCGGCCTGCGAGATCTCGAGGGCGGCCATGTCCGGCGCATCCACGCCGTCAAAGCGGCGGGTGTAATCGAGCACGGCCGCATCGCCGCGCTGCTGCACATCCAGCAGGATCTGCGCCACGCGCTCCTCGATGGCCGCATCGGTGTCGGCCGACCAGTGCAGGCGCCGGGCAAAGTCGGCCTCGAAGCCAGCGTCGCGGGTGGAGAGGCGCAGGGGGCGGGCCGTGGGCATGATCAGTCCTTGCGGATGGCGCCGGCAAAGGCGTCGATGACGGCGCGCATGCGGGCTTGCTTGAGTTTGAGCGAGGCCTGGTTGACGACCAGTCGCGAGCTGATGTCCATGATGCGTTCGACCTCGACCAGCTGGTTGGCCTTGAGCGTGCTGCCGGTCGAGACCAGGTCGACGATGGCGTCGGCCAGGCCGGTGAGCGGGGCCAGCTCCATGCTGCCGTAGAGCTTGATGAGGTCGACGTGCACGCCTTTTTCGGCAAAGAAATCGCGCGCGATCGAGGTGTACTTGGTGGCCACGCGCAGGCGGGCCCCCGAGCGCACACGGCCGGCATAGTCAAAGTCCTGGGGCACCGCCACGCTCATGCGGCAGCGCGCAATGCGCAGGTCCAGCGGCTGAAACAGGCCCTGGCCGCCGTGCTCGATCAGCGTGTCCAGACCGGTCACGCCCAGATCGGCGCCGCCGTGCTGCACATAGGTGGGCACATCGGTGGCGCGCACCAGCACCACGCGCACATCCTCGCGGTTGGTGGGCAAGATCAGCTTGCGCGAGGTCTCGGGGTCTTCCAGCACCTCGATCCCGGCCGCGCGCAGCAGGGGCAGGGTTTCGTCAAAGATGCGTCCTTTGGACAGGGCCAGGGTGATCATGGGCATGCGGCGTTGGCGTTGGGCGTCAGGAGACGCGCTGGATGTCGGCGCCCAGGGCGCGCAGCTTGGCCTCCATGCGGTCGTAACCGCGATCGAGGTGGTAAATGCGGTCGACCACGGTCTCACCGTCGGCCACCAGGCCGGCAATGACCAGGCTGGCCGAGGCGCGCAGATCGGTCGCCATCACGTTGGCGCCCGACAGGCGCGGCACGCCCTGCACCAGCGCGACCTTGCCGTCGATCTGGATCTGGGCACCCAGGCGCAGCAGCTCGTTGACGTGCATGAAGCGGTTTTCAAAAATGGTCTCGGTGACCTTGCTCGGGCCGTCGGCAATGCAGTTGAGCGCCATGAACTGCGCCTGCATATCGGTCGGAAAGCCCGGGTATTCGGTGGTGCGAAAGCTCTGGGCCTTCAGGCGGCCCTGGCTGCGCACCCGAATGAAGTCCTCGCCCGCCTCGATCTGGGCGCCGGCGTCGCGCAGCTTGTCGATGACGGCGTCCAGGTGATCGGCACGGCCGTGGCGCAACACCACATCGCCGCCGGTGGCCGCCACCGCGCACAAGAAGGTGCCGCATTCGATGCGGTCGGCCACCACCCGGTGCGTGGCGCCGTGCAAAGACGCCACGCCCTGGATGCGGATCTTGCTGGTGCCGTGGCCCTCGATGCGCGCGCCCATGGCGATGAGCAGCTCGGCCAGATCGCTGATCTCGGGCTCCTGGGCCGCGTTCTCCAGCACCGTCTCGCCCTCGGCCAGGCAGGCGGCCATCATCAGGTTCTCGGTGCCGGTCACGGTCACCATGTCGGTGGTGATGCGCGCGCCCTTGAGGCGGCTGCGGCCCTCGGGCAGGCTGGCGATCATGTAGCCGTGCTCGACCTCGATGCGCGCGCCCATGGCCTGCAAGCCCTTGATGTGCTGGTCCACCGGCCGCGAGCCGATGGCGCAGCCGCCGGGCAGGGACACGCGGGCGCGGCCGCAGCGGGCCAGCAGCGGGCCCAGCGCCAGCACCGACGCGCGCATGGTCTTGACCAGCTCGTAGGGGGCCTCGGGCTGGGCGATCTGCGCGGCATGCAGCTCGACGCGACCGTCCTCATGGTGGGTGCAGGTCACGCCCATGTTGCGCAGCAGCTTGAGCATGGTGGCCACGTCCTGCAGGCGCGGCACATTGAGCAGGGTCACCGGCTCGGCCGTCAGCAAGGCCGCGCACAGCTCGGGCAAGGCCGCGTTCTTGGCGCCCGCCACCGTGATCTCACCTTGCAGGGCGCGACCGCCGCGAATTCGCAATTGGTCCATGGTTGCTCAGCCCCTTTGCCCGCTGGACCCCTGCGCCGCCCATTCGGCCGGGGTGTAGGTTTTCATCGAAAGGGCATGCACCTCGTCGGTGTGCATGCGCGTGCCCAGGGTGGCGTACACCCGCTGGTGACGCGCCACCGGGCGCAGGCCGGCAAAGGCCTCGGAGACGATGATGGCGCTCCAGTGGCGGCCGTCGCCGCCCACCTCGAGGTGGGTGCAGGGCAGGCCAGCGGCAATCAGGGCTTGAAGTTGTTCGGCGGTCATGGGGGTGTTCAGTGGCGGATCTTGTAGCCGGTGCGCAGCAGGTGCAGGGCAATGCCGGACACCACCACCAGGGCGGAGCCGACCACCGCCAGGCTGGTCCAGGGCGAGACGTCGCTGTGGCCAAAAAAGCCGTAGCGAAAGCCGTCGATCATGTAGAAAAAGGGGTTGAGGTGGCTCAGCTTTTGCCAGAAGGGCGGCAGCGAGTGGATCGAGTAGAACACGCCCGACAGAAAGGTCATGGGCATGATGATGAAGTTCTGGAAGGCCGCCATCTGGTCGAACTTCTCGGCCCACAGGCCCGCGATCAGGCCCAGGGTGCCCAGCATGGCCGCGCCCACAAAGGCAAAGACCAAAATCCACAGCGGCGCGGCAAACTGCAGCGGCACCAGCCAGCCGGTGACCAGGAACACCCCCGCCCCCACGGCCAGGCCGCGAATGACCGATGAGCCCACATAGGCCACAAACCAGCTGCGGTGCGACAGGGGCGTGAGCAAGAGGAACACCAGATTGCCCATGATCTTGCTCTGGATCAGGCTGGATGAGCTGTTGGCAAAGGCATTTTGCAAGACACTCATCATGGCCAGGCCCGGCAGCAAGAAGGCGGTGTAGGGCACGCCGTCGTAGACCTGCACATGCTCCTCAAGCACATGGCCAAAGATGAGCATGTACAGCACCGAGGTCAGCACCGGGGCGGCCACGGTCTGAAAGCTCACCTTCCAAAAACGCAGCACCTCTTTGTGCAGGAGTGTGGTCCAACCGTTTTCGAGGATCATGCGGCCTCCTGGGCGCTGGTCTGGCCCTGCCCGGCCATGACCTGCAGGAACACGTCCTCCAGATCGGCTTTGCGGACCTCGACGTCCTCGGCCTGCAGCTGGGCGGCGCGCAACTGCGCCAGCACCTGCTCGATGTCGTGCGCGTCGTGCACCGGCAGCTGCACGATGCGGCCCGTCACGCGTGCCTTGGCCTGCAGGGGCGGCGGCAGGTCGCCGTCGAGCTTGAAGCGCAGCACCTGGCCCGAGGCCGAGCGGATGAGGTCGGAGGTGGTCTCCAGGGCCACCACGCGGCCGCGCTTGAGCATGGCGATGCGCTGGCAAAGCGCCTCGGCCTCCTCGAGGTAGTGGGTGGTCAGCAACACGGTGTGGCCTTCGCGGTTGAGGCGGGCGATGAATTGCCACAGGGTCTGGCGCAACTCGACGTCCACACCGGCGGTGGGCTCATCGAGCACGATGACGCGCGGTCGGTGCACCAGGGCCTGCGCCACCAGCACCCGCCGCTTCATGCCACCCGAGAGCTGACGCATGTTGGCGCCGGCCTTGTCGGCCAGGCCCAGGCCTTCAAGCAACTCGTCGATCCAGGCGCCGTTGTCACGGATGCCAAAGTAGCCCGACTGAAAACGCAGCGCCTCGCGGACATTGAAGAACGGGTCAAAGACCAGTTCCTGCGGCACCACGCCCAGCAAGCGGCGCGCCTGCGCATAGTCGGTCTGCACATCATGGCCATGGACCTGGACACGGCCGCTGCTGGCGCGGGTCAGGCCCGCCAGGATGCTGATGAGGGTGGTCTTGCCGGCACCGTTGGGGCCGAGCAAACCAAAGAATTCGCCCTCGGCCACATCAAACGACACCTGGTCGAGCGCCTGCAGGGGCGCGGCCCCGGCCGCACGGGCAGGATAGGCTTTGGAGACCGACTGGAAAGAAAGCGCAGGAGTGGAAGGCATGGGAATCCGGGATTTTACCGGGTGGGGACCGGGGGAAGGACAACGCGCCAAACGACCCGGCGGGCCGCCGCGTCCGGTCAATGGTGGTGGGCGGGCGGCAACAGCCAGTCGTGCACACCGTAGAGCTGCGCCAAGTCGGCCAGTTTGGGCGCCAGGCCCTGCAACTGCCACTGGGCGCCGCGGGCCAGGCATTGGCGACGCATATCGAGCAGCACCGCCAGCGCAGACGAGTCAAACTGATGCAGCGCCTGGGCTTGCACCTGCACGCCAATGCCCTGCCCGGCCGGTGCCAAGGTGCGGGCAAAGGCCTCGCAGCAGCCGGCTGCCAGCTCGTGCGTCAGGCGCGCGGGCAAGGCAAACACGAGGGGGGCGGTGGCGGCCGTCATGGAGGGCTCAGGTCTTGCGGGCCGATTTGTTGCGCTCGCTCAGCGCCTGGATCAGGGCGTCAACGCCGCCGGCGTTGATCGATTGGGCAAATTGGGTGCGGTAGTTTTCGACCAGCCAGACGCCCAGCACGTTCAGATCAAAGATCTGCCAGGCGTCACCGCTCTTCTCGAGTCGGTAGTCGATGCGGATCGGCTCGCCACCGCCGCCGCCACGCACCTCGGTGCTCACCACCAGGTTGCTGTCTTCCTGGCCGGCGCGGGGGGGCTTGACCAGCACGGTCTGGTCGCTCACCTGGCTGAGGGCACCGGCGTAGGTGCGCACCAGCAGCAGCTTGAATTCTTCTTGCAGTCGCGCCTGCTGCTCGGGGGTGGCGCGGCGCCAGGCCGGCCCCACCGAGAGCGCGGTCATGCGGCGGAAGTTCACATGCGGCATGACCTGGCTGTCGACCAGCTTCATGAGGGCATTGACATTGCCCTCGCGCAGGCTGCGGTCGGCCTTGACCTTTTGCAGGGTTTCGCCCGTGATGCGACGGATGAAGGCATCGGCGCTTTCGGACGCATGGGCGGCCCAGGGCATGGCCAGCGCAGCCAGACCGGCCAAAAGCCAGCGGCGTGTGCCAGAGGATGGGGTCGAGCGGGGGGTCATGGTCGTGATGATAGCGCGAGGGGCTTGCCCCTTGCCGAAAACGTCATCAGGGCGCGTCCGGATCGTCGTAATTGAAGGTTCTGGGTGGATCGCCATCAAACACATCCGATTGGCGCTTTTGCAGGTAGGCGTCGCGCACAAAGGTGTAGGGGTCGAGGGCCGAGCCCTGGATCACGTCCTCGGCGCCCAGGAAGCGCGCACGCTGGCTGGTCACGCGAACACCCTGGGTCAGGAACCGGTCGGTTCTGGGACGGATCTGATGAACCGGATCGAGCGCGGTGTCGAGCGGCCGCACCAAGGTGTCTCGCAGGGTCGAGGGGCCCAGCAGGGGCAGCACCAGGTAGGGGCCAGTGCCCACCCCCCAGCGCCCCAAGGCCTGGCCGATGTCCTCCTCATGGCGCTCCAGGCCCATCGGGGTTGCCAGGTCCAGCACGCCCAACAAACCCAAGGTGGAGTTCAC
>JBEBDJ010000215.1:0-4107 GCA_041157045.1 Pseudomonadota bacterium | reverse complement strand
CCCATTTCAAACCCAAAGCCTTGAAACTTGGCCACCACATCGGGATGGCGCAAGGCCTTGTTGATCTCGTCGTGCAGCTGCGCGATGATGCCCATGGGGGTTTTGGCCGGTGCAAACAGGGCGCCCCAGCCGTAGGACTCAAAGCCCGGGAAACCTGCTTCCAGCAAGGTCGGCACATCCGGTGTCAGCGGCGAGCGGCGCGTGCCGGTCGAGGCCAGCAGGCGCAGCTTGCCCGACTCGACGTGGGGCTTGAGGCTCACATAGTCCAGGAACACCGAGGCGACTTCGCCGCCCACCACCGCCAGCACCGCTGGCGCACCACCCTTGTAGGGCACGTGCGTGAGCGACAGGCCGTTGACGGTGTTGAAGTGGTGGCCGTAGAGGTGGTGCGACGAGCCAGCGCCAATGGATGCATACGGGTAATCGTTGGGCGCAGCCTTGGCCAGCGCCACATACGACGCCAGATTGCGCGCAGGCACTTTGCTGGCGTTGACGGCCAGCCACAGCGGCGTGCGGATCACATCGGTGATGGGGATGAAGTCGGTGAGCGGGTCGTAGCTGAGCTTGCTCATCAGCGCGGCCGTTTGCACGATCAGCGGGCCGTTGAAGAGCAGGGTGTACCCATCGGGAGCGGCGCGGGCCACAAACTCGTTGGCAATGATGCTGCTGGCGCCCACCTTGTTTTCAACGATGATGCCCTGGCGCATGGAGTCGGCCATTTTTTCACCAATCGTGCGCGCGATCACATCGTTGCCACCGCCGGCCGCCGTGGGCACGATGATGCGAATGGGGCGCGCTGGATAGCTTTGCGCCTGCGCCTTCTGGGCCATGAGGGCCATGGCGCTGTAGGCTGCAGAGAGGGAGAACTGTCGTCTTGTCAAAGCCATGATGGGCGTCCTTTCGTGGGTTCAGGGGCGATGCGAATGGGATTCCAGAAACGCCACCAGTGAGGTGGTGGTGTCGGTGGTTTTGCGGGTGCGGGGAAAGATGTGCGCGGTGCGTTCCTTGCGGTCAAACCAGATCGATTCGTCCGAGCGCTGATCGGGCCGGCGGTCGGCCAACCAGACGATGGTGTCGGCCCCCATGTGGTGGCGCCGCAGCACCGACTTGAGCATGGCCCGAAAGCGCGGCATGGAGCGGCCCACGGCGGCGGTGTCGACCCAGCCCGGGTGCATCACGTAAAAGCGCCGGCCGCCATCGCCTTGCGTTTGGCGCCAGTGCTGGGTGAGCATGACCTGGGCGCGCTTGCTCAGGCCGTAGGCGCGCACGCCCAGGTAGCCGGCGCCGGTGATGTTGAGATCGGGCACCACCATCGGATGGTTGTACATGCCGCCCGAGGACACCTCGATCACGGTGGCCGTTGGCTTGAGCAGGCCCCGCTGCAGCAACTCGCGGGTGAAGATGTAGTGGCTGAGGATGTTGGTGGCAAACGAGGTCTCGAGCCCTTCGGCGGTGATGATCTGGTCGCGCTTTTGAATGCCCACGTTGTTGATCAGCACATCGATCTTCAGGCCCTGCGCTTGCAGGCGATCGGCGCAGGCCCAGACCTGCGCCTTGAGTGAGAAGTCGGCCACCTCGGGCACCACCTGTCCAGGGCCCTCCAGCGTCGCCATGAAGCCCTCGATCTTGCGCGGGTCCCGCGCGATCACAATCACCCGGGCGCCACCGGCCACGGCCGAGCGAACGGCCGAGCCACCAATGCCCTCGGAGCCGCCCACCACCACCCAGGTCTGGCCGTGGTAGTCGCCACGCAAGCGACGCCAGAACACGCGCCGCAGGTAGTAGCCAATCTTGCTGTAGCTGCCGGTAAAGCGGACGTAGAAGGCGATGATTTTTTTCAGCGGGGCGTTGGCCATGGTGATGCGTGGGGTGGGGAATGGGGATGAGGACTCAGGAGTGGAGCTGCTCGGGCGTGTAGCCGGCTGCGCGGCCAAGCTGTGCACGGTCGTAGTACTCGCGCCAGAGCAGGATCTTGTCGCCGTCAAAGGTGAGCACGCCCACGACCGGCGACTCGCCGCGCCGACCGTCGATCACGATCTCGTCGGTGCGCTCGACAAACAGGGCGCCGTCGATCACGCCGATGCGGTGGATGTTCAGCACGACCTGCTTGTTCGGTGCGCTCAGCTTGCAGATGCGTTGGTAAATGTTCTCGCGGCCGACGATGGGCTCGAGCATCACCGAGTGCAGCACGCCCTCGGGGGCAAACAAATCGGCACAGGCGCGCCAATCCTGGGCTTGCCAGGCACGGGCCATTTCTTTGAAGGCGGCGATTTTGGTGGCGTCGTTGACGTCTTGGCTCATCATGGGTCTTTCGGGGTCGGGGTTATTCGGGTTTGATGCCAGCTTTTTTCATGATCGCGGCCCAGCGCACCGCGTCGGCTGCGACCATGTTGGCGAACTGCGCCTGCGGCATGCCGCCGGTCTCGAGCCCCAACTCCGCCAGCTTGGCCTGCACCTCGGGCATGCGGGCCACCCAGGCCACATCGGCGGCCAGTTGCTGCACGATGGCACGCGGGGTTTTGGCGGGCACGAACATGCCGATCCAGCTGTAGGACTCGAGGCCCTGGTAGCCCAGGCTGGCAAAGGTGGGCAGTTGCGGGGTGGGCGCATAGGGCTTGGAGACGGCAAGCAGGCGCAGTTTGCCGCTGTCCAGATAAGGCTTCATGGTGGCGTAGTCGCTGAAGGCCGACTGCACCTCGCCGCCCACCAGCGCCATCACCACCGGCGAGCTGCCCTTGTAGGGCACGTGCATCAGGTCGATGCCGGCAATGTCGTTGAGTTGCGCGCCATACAGATGCCCCATCGAGCCCATGCCCACCGAGGCGTAGCTGAAGGTGCGGGGCTTGCTTTTGACCTCGCTCACGAATTCCGCCAGGGTGGTGGCCTGCGTCTTGGTCGGGTTGACCGCCAGGATCAGGGGGGCGCCGCCCATGTCGGTGACCGGCGTCAGATCGCGCACCGGGTCGTAGGGCAGCTTCACAAACAGATTGGGCGCCTGCACGATGAGTTGATTCGTCACCAAAATCGTGTGGCCGTCGGGCGCGGCGCGCGCCACCTCGGCCGCACCAATGGTGCCGCTGGCGCCGGCTTTGTTGTCCACGATGAAGGACTGGCCGTACTTTTCTTGCAAGCGTTGCTGCAGCGTGCGGGCCAGAAAATCGCCCACGCCGCCCGGCGCAAACGAGACCACCATGCGCACGGTTTTGCTGGGATAGGTCTGCGCGCTGGCGGGCAGTGCCCAGGCGCTGGCCAGGCCCGTCATCAAGAGGGCGGCGCGCAGCCAGTGGCGTCTGGATGTGCTCATGTGTGTCTCCTTTGTTGTGAGGCCCTGCAGGGCGCCAGGGTCGTTTGATGCCGTCAATTTATCGGGATCAATCTCAAATCAAAATCGTTTTCTGCGATTTTTTCTTGCAGAATGAGATTCATGGACAAGAAGCTCACCAGCACGCACAAAGCCCTGACCTTGCTCAAGCACGTGGGCATGCACCACGAGCATGGCATTCGGCTCAAGGAACTGATCGACGCAACCGGGCTGGACAAGTCCACGGCACACCGCTTGCTGGGCTGCCTGGTGGACGAAGGCTTTGTCGAGCCGATCGCGTCGACCAAGCTTTACCGCCTGGGCATGGAGTCGATGCAGCTGGGGTTTTCGTCGGCCAATATGGCGCCACTGGTGGACCGCTTCCGGCCCCTGATGTTGAAGGTGGCCCGCATCACCGAGGACTCGGTGTTCCTGGTGGTGCGCAGCGGCGACATGGCCGTGTGCGTGCACCGCGAGGAGGGGGCTTACCCCGTCAAGGTCCTGTTGTTGTCACCCGGCACGCGTCGGCCGCTGTGCATGAGCGCGGTGGGCCTGTCGATCCTGGCACGCGAGAGCGACGACGAGATTGCCCGGATTTATGCGCGCCACAACCTGAGTTACGCCAAGATCGGGCTGACGCTCAAGCGCCTGCGCGAGCTGATCGCCACCACGCGCGAGCAAGGCTTTTCGGAGGTGAGCGACTTTGTGCTGGAGCACACCGCCGGGGTGGGCTATGCGACCCCGATATCGGCCACCACGCAAATCGGCCTGAGCATTGCCGCGATTTCCTCGCGCATGCCCCCCGA
>JBEBDJ010000214.1:0-6511 GCA_041157045.1 Pseudomonadota bacterium | reverse complement strand
GAAGCACAGCTTCCCTTTTTTGTCCCAGGCGACTGTCTGGCACATGGCGCGGTAGCAAAGCGGTTATGCACCGGATTGCAAATCCGTGTAGGTCGGTTCGACTCCGGCCCGCGCCTCCACCTTATACTCAATGACTTGCCGCATGTTCCTCATCTGAAATCGAGGGGAGTGTATGGTCAATATTTGTCAAAACATGAGAATCTTGGGGATGACGGTACCCCTCCCAGCACCTGAGGCCAGCCGGCCCAGGTGCTTTTTTCTTGTCCGATGGAGCCCATGGTGACCGCCCCCCTGTCTCCCCTGGCCGCCTTTGAAGAGAAGGTCTGGGTCCACCACAACGCCACGGTCGGCGATGTGCTGGCGGTGCTGCGCAGCGCACATGCCGCCGACGCGGATCTGGCGGCCCTGACCCAGGGGGAGCCCGGTGGCAGCGCCGAGGTTCGGGCCACGCGCCTGTTGGGCGCGGTGGTGGCCTGCATCGTCTCGCCCAAGTTGAGCTTTGGCGGCTCCGCGTTTCTGCTGCTGTTTGCCCTGATGCAGAACCTGAAAAACCTCATGCAAGCCACCGGCCTGCGCAGCGCCGACCATGGCCTGCGCCTGCTGGGCGTGCACACGGCCGAGGACCTCAAGGCCTTGGCGCGGACCGATCGACAGCGCTTGGCCAAGGCCTTGCTGCTGATCGGCATCGACGGTGAGCTGGAGGTCGACATGGCCTGGATGCTCAAGGCCGAGCCACAGCTGGGCTCCCTGTTGTACCTGGGCCTGCTGTCGTCCAAACCCGTGGTCACGCTGCGCGGCCATGAGCGGCGCACCCGCCTGCTGCAACTGGCCGACCAGTACCAGCCCTTCATTCCCAACAGCAGCGATTACCTGGTCTTCTTGTCGAATGTGTGGATGCAGTGCTCGTATGCGGATGTGCCGGGCAAGCACCGCATCAAGGCCGTGCTCAACCCCTATGTGCGCCAGTGGCTGCAAGGCATTGGCTGCCAGGACGCTGCGCTGCCGGCCGAGCGCGTTCGCGTGGCGCGGCCGCGCATGGTGGTGGCCGCCGAGGTCATGCACTCCAACCATGTGCAGTACCGCTACTTTGGCCAGTACCTGCGCCAGCTGCGCCAGCGCTTTGAGCTGATCCTGGTGACCGAAGAGGGCCAGGTGGACGACCATGTGCGCGCCCTGTTTGACGCGGTGCACACCTTCCAGCGCAGCATCGATCCCGGCTATTTGCGCCAGGTGCGTGAGCTGATCGTCAACCCCCGGCCCGATGTGGTCTTCTGGCCCAGCATGGGCATGCGGCACTGGGGCACGGCGCTTGGCAACCTGCGCCTGGCCCCCATCCAGTTCACCGCGCTGGGGCATTCGGCGTCCACTTTTTCGCCGCAGATCGACTACTACCTGACCGAGGCCGGCTATGTGGGCGACCCCGCCCTCTTTGGCGAGAAGGTGCTGCAGTTGCCCGATACCAGCCTGCGCTTTGAGCGCTCGCCGCATGTGGACTTCGCCCGCATCCCCCGCCGGCCCGCCGGCCCGCGCCAGGTGCTGCGCATTGCCTTGCCGTCCAACCTGCTCAAGCTCAACCCGGTCTATATCCGCACGCTCGAGCGCATCGCGGCGCGGGCGCAGCGGCCCCTGGCCTTTGAGGTCTTTCCCAACGTGATGGGCGCCGAACTGGTCACCACGCGGCGCGTGCTGGGCGAGCGCCTGCCCAATGTGACGGTGCACCCAGTGCTCAACTATGCGCGCTACCTGCAGCAGCTGTCGCAATGCGACCTGAACCTGAGCCCCTTTCCGTTTGGCGGCCTGCACAGCGTGATCGATTCGCTGCGCCTGGGCCTGCCGGTGGTGGCGCTGGAGGGGCAGGAGCCGCATGCCCGCACCGATGCGATGCTGCTGCGCCGTCTGGGCATGCCCGAGTGGCTCATCACGCATGATGTGGCCGCATACGAGGCCGCAGCCGTGCGCGTCTTGCAAGACGATGCGCTGCGCCAGGACGTGTCCCGCCAGGCCCTGGCCATCGACATCGACCGCGTGATGTTTGGCGATGCCCACACGCCCCTGGGCCACGAGGTGGTCGATGCGGTTTGGGGCATGTACCAGCACCATGAGCGCCTGCAGGCCCTGCCGCAGCGGGTGCTGACCGAGCGCGACTGGGCCTGATGGCGCGGGCGCCGTTTGGCGCCACAATCGGGTGTTGCCTAAGCGCCGCCATGGGGGCGGGGCCGGGGCCTGACAGGAGTATGAGATGAAGATCAGTCTGTTCATGTTGTTGGTGGCCGGTCTGATGCCGGTGGTGTGTGCGGGCATCGCCAAGTCGGGCTTCAAGGGCTATGACAACCACTACCCGCGCAACTGGCTGCGCGAGCAGACGGGTTGGCGTGCACGCGCCGATGCGGCCCAGCACAACAGCCTGGAGGCCTTTCCGTTCTTTGCTGCGGCCGTTCTGAGCGCTTGGCATGCGGGCGTGGCCGTGGACACCGTCAACGCCTTGAGCGTGCTCTTTGTGCTGGCGCGCGTGGCCTACGTGTGGGCCTACATCACCGACCGCGCGTCGATCCGCTCCCTGGTCTGGTCGGTGGGCTACCTGACCGTGGTGGCGCTGTTCGTGCTGGCCCTGCTGGCCTGAAAAAACGCCGCGTCACAGGGCACAATACCGCCCTGGCCCCGGTGGTGAAACCGGTAGACACAGCGGACTTAAAATCCGCCGCTTCCGTAACTGGAGCGTGCCGGTTCGATTCCGGCCCGGGGCACCAATGCCGTGGGAACCGCGTAGGCCCAGCCGCATCGCGGCACGGGTCGCCCACCGCCTGCCATCCCATTGCCGATGGCCTGACCTTCCCCCGCTCCCCCTTGCACCTGCCCCGCTGGCCCTTGGATTGAGGACTTGGGCCCGTTGAGCGCCGAGCCGTCGGGCCGCGTCTTCTGGCGTGGCGCCGTCGGTGTCGCCCGTGATGCCGCCGGCTGGGGGGGCACGGATCGGTGATGAACGCTGCGTGGGTCTCCCGGATGGACTCGGTGGATAGCCAGATCATTGCGGAGTGCGCCTACGAGCCCACCGAGGTCAGCCGCCTGGAGGAACCACAGGACATTTGGCACAGCGCGCGCATGGATGCTGCGGATGCAGACGTGTCACCGCTGATCGAGTTGGACGAACCCGACAACTTCACCCCCTCGCGCCCCGAGACCGAGGCCGATCCGGCGCCCTGGTCGCTGCGCGCGCCAGTGGGGCCCAGCCTGGCCGACTGCCTGAACGCGGCGCATCCTGCCTCGCAAGCGGTGCGCGATCTGCTGGCCACGTTCAACCGCGTGGCCCCGTCCTACCAGCAGTTCCGGGGGGCCCTGTCGCATTGCCTGGCCGATCATTGGCTGCCCGCCATGGCGCCTTTGCTGAACCAGGCGATCTTGCAGGCCGTCTCGCCCGCCCCCATCTGGGCCCTGTTCATGGCCTGGGCGGCGGCGCATCTGGCGTATCCGCTCAGGCCCGAGGCAGAGCGCTTGCTGGCGGACATGCTGGCCCAGATCGACCCCGTGGTCCGGGACGCGGTGCAGGCCCGCCTGCAGGCGGCGTCTGCGGCGGCGGCAAGCCCGCTGGCGCCAACCGCCTGATCGTCCAGGGGCCCGCAGGGGCTCATGCCCTGAGCCAGGCCCTGCGCAAGATGTGCCCCAGGGCCGGCGGGCACGGCCGATGGCGATGTCGGCGCATGGGCTGGGAACAGGGGGTGAGATGGTGGTCGAAGCAGACGAGTTGCGGGACTTGCTGTACCGCATGGACGAGGGCGCCGAGCGCTACCAGACCTGGGTGGGCTTGCTGATGCACCTCAGCACTGGGGTGCATGGGCCCGGGGTGCCAGCGCTGCTGCAGCCCTTGATGGCGCTGACGGGCAACGCCCCCCTGGCCTGGGCCTGGCTGATCGATTGGGCCCAGACCGCCCTGGACCACCCCCTGGGCCCAGCCGCACAGCGCCATCTGGCCCGCGCATTGGCCCATGCCCGGCCAACCCAGGCTGCGCTGGCCGAGCTGGCGCAGGTGCAGCTGCGGTTTTGAGGGCCGGACGCACCGCCCATTGCATCCCGCCTCAGGCCCTGGCTCATCCCCTGAGCCTGCCCCCGCTCACCATGGGCGCATGGTTTCAAGGGAGGGTCCACCATGTGGCTGTTCACAACGTTTGGGTTTTTCAGTGTGGTGCAAAAAGAGGGCGACGACCAGTTGACGGTGCGCAGTCGGGCGCGCGGGGACTTGTTGCGCTTGCGCCGCTTTTATCTTCAATCGCTCTCCGAGCCGGTGGCGCACCAGGGCACCGACTATCCCTGGCGTGCGCGCTGCACGCATGTGGCGCTGGTCGAGGCCATGCCACGGATCATCGTTGACCTCACCTATCCCAACTTCAAGGACGCGGTGGCGCTCAGCCATGGCCCCGCGCGGGCCAAGCGCTACGGCAAGGTCTGGCAGGCCCTGTACGGCATGCACGACGATTGGCCCGAGCCCGAGCGCCACGGCCATGAGGGCCTGCCCTGGCCCGAGCAGGGGCCCCATGCCGGGGCCCGCACCTTTGGCGCGGTGGTGGTGGACCGCTGGGGCCGTTTTTTGCTGCGCGAGCAGGCCGGCGCCCGCCAGGGCTGGACCTTTGCCACGGCCACGCCCCGGCCCGGCGAGGCGCCCCGGCAAACCGCGCTGCGTGCGGTCCAGGCGCAGATGGGCGTGGCCGCCCGCATCCTGCTGCCCTTGCCGGGCCAGTTTGGCAGCCCACGGGCCCCATGCCACATCTTCCTGACCCTGGTGGGCGATGGCCAGGCCGACCTGGCCTTTGCATCGGACGAGACCGCCCGCTTGCGCTGGGTCTTGCCCGACGAGGCCGCGCAGTTGTTGGCCGCCAACGGGTCGGCGCGGCGGCCCAGCCGCGAAGCGCGGATGCTCGAGACCGCGCGATTGCACCTGCCGGCACCGGCCCCGTATGTGCGCACCATCGCCTGCCCCGAGGACTGGCCTTGCCACCCCATGCCCATGACGCGGGTCGAGCTGCCCTATCGGCGGCGCTTTGTGCCGGCCGAGATGGCGCAGATCGTGCGGGGCTTTGTGGCGCATGTGCAGGAGCAACGCTGGTGCATGTTTTTCGATGATGGGGTGCTGCACATTCACCGCAGCTGGACGGGGCTCGAGACCTACCGGGTGCACCTGATGCCTTGCGCCGATGGCTCGGGCGACTGGGAGGTGGTGCGCACCGAGCTGAACACGCACCCGGGCCAATGCGGGCTGCCCCCGCAAGAGGCCCTGGAGGACTTGCCGCGCTACATCGAGCCCTGTCTGCTCTCGTTTGGCGAGGCCAAGGAAATGGACTCGTTTGTGATGGCCTTTATGGAGGCCTTCAAACCCAATTACCTGGGCAATCCCAAGGTGGTGCGGGACCTGCTGGAGCCCTTGCTGGCCGCGGTGGCCGAGCATGCCGACCAGGGCTTGCGCAGCTCCAAGGTGACGGTGGCCCGCAACAACGTGGTGCGGGCCATGACCGACTCGCCGGTGCACACCCGCATCCCCTGGCACAGCCGCGAGGAACTGGGCCAGGCCCTGATCCACGTCTTTGCCTTGCCCCCCGACCCAGAGGGCCAGGTCGCCCTGACCACGCTGCTGCGCGACGCGCTCGACCAGGTGGTGGTCCGGCTGTGCGACTGGCATCTGCAGCCCTTGCCAGCCCCTCAACTGGCCGAGCGACAGGCCGCCTTGCGAACCTACCTGGTGCGGGTCTTGATGGGCACCCAGACCCTGCACCACGGCAGCCAGCGCTTTGCCGATCTGTTCCCCTGAGGCGCCCCGTGCCAGGGCGGCCCCCGCGCGCGGTCAGGGGCTCGCCCGGGCGCTGCTCACGAGGAGCGGCCGCGCCCTTCGCTGAGTTTTTTGCGCAGGAACGCGGGCATCTCTTGCGACTGGGTTTCATCGGCCTCGTAGCGCGACTCTTGGAGCGCAGCCAGGCGACGGGACATGCGCTCGCTTGAGTAGTGGACCTCTTTGGCCATGATCTCGATGTCCTGTTCGGCCAGGTGGCGCAGGTGCTCGATCTTGGCGCGCAGCCAAGGGTGCTCGCCAAAGCGTGCTTCCAGTTCGCGCAAGGCCGCCTGGGTGGCCTGCGCGTCGCCGCGCCGGGCCACGGCGCGCAGGGCGTCGGCCGCTTGCGCAAAGGCCACTTCCTGCAGGCGGTCGTGCACGCCCGGGTCCCGGGGCCGCTGCGCCAGCTCGGCCGCGTCCAGCGCGGGCAGTTGCAGCAGGCCGGCGCTCGTCTGCACGGCTTGCCCTTGGGCGTCCAGGCCCTCGGCGGTGGCGGCCAGCACATCGCGCAGCGGGCCCACGCTGCCCGGGGCCAGGTGCAGGCGCACGGCCAGCCAGCGCTCCGAGCCCCAGGCCAGGTCGTCCAGGGGCCAATGGCCTTGTGCGTCGGCCACGATGGGGCTGAGCATCTCCAGGACCACGCCCGGTGGGGCGATCAGGCGCAGGCGGATCCGGTGCAGGCACATGGCCTGCAGCAAG
>JBEBDJ010000213.1:0-13464 GCA_041157045.1 Pseudomonadota bacterium | reverse complement strand
GGCCAGATCCGGCGCCAACTGGCGGCGCGCCAGGTGGTGCTGCACATCAGCGGCATCAAGCTGCCAGTGCAGACCGCGCTCGAGCGCGCGGGCGAGTGGACCCTGAACGAGCAGCTGCGCGCCTACCGCACCGACACCGAGGCGCTGCAGGCGCTGCGTGCCCTGGCCAAGGACTAGTGCTGCCTGCGCCTTAGTCGAGCGCGCGCTCGAACTCCGAGAGGCGCTTGTGGATCGAGCGCAGCTCGGTGATGTCGGTCCAGCGCTCGATCAGGTAAGAAAACGATTCGTTGACCTTGGCAAAGGCATTGCCCACTTGCTGAATCACGCCCAGGGTGATCAAGCCCGCAAACAGCGAGGGGCCCATCATCAGGTAGGGAAAGACCACCATGGCCTGGCTGTAGAACGCGCTCCACAGGTTGAAATAGGCATAGTGGTTGAACAGCCGGAAGTTGTTCAGGCGCACGCCCATGAACAGCGACATGGCCGTGGGAAGCGACAGGCGCTCGCGCGCGTCTTCGGCAAACACCAGGTCCTTGCGCAAGGCCGCTTCGGTGCGTTGCTTGTCGTACTCCAGCCCAGGCAGGCGGATGCCGACAAACCACGACAGCACCGTGCCCCCCAGCGCTGCCGCCAGCGCCACCCAGAACAGCGAGCCCTCGAACTTGAGCCACTCGATGGCCATTTTTTCGGACAGGGCCCACAAAATGGGGATGAAGGACACCAGCGTCAGGATGGCCCGCACCAGGCCCAGGCCCAGGCTCTCGGTCTGGCGGGCAAAGCGCATGCAGTCTTCCTGGATGCGCTGCGAGGCCCCCTCGATATCGACCGCGGTGCGCTGCCAGCGCGGCAGGTAGTCCTCGGTCAGGGCCTGGCGCCAGCGGAAGGCAAAGTGCGAGGCAAAGTAGACCTCGAAGCTGCGCAGGATCATGTAAGGAAAGGCGATCCAGGCAAAGTCCGCCATGAAGCCCCAAAAGCGCTCGAGGCCCCCCGCCTGCTCGGGCTTTTGCAGCAGGTCGTAGAACTGGCCGTACCACTCGTTCAGGCGCACCGTCTGGTGCACCGTGATGAAGACCAGGGCCACCATCAGCAGCAGGCCTCCCCAGGCCCACAGTGCCCATCGGCGCGAGGCAAAAAAACTGCGAAACATCGGTCACCTCTTGGGTGGGCACCGGGCCGGGGCGGCCCAACCACCCCCCCGTCCGCCCGATGCCATGGCGCCATTGTGCGCCAAGCCGCTCCCGCCCTCAGGCCACCGAGTGAATGCCAAACAGATTGCCTTCGGTGTCCTGCGCCAGGCCGATAAAGCCATAGGGCCCGAGGGAAAAACGCGGCTTGACGATCTGCCCGCCGGCGGCCACCACGCGCGCGAGCTCGACCTCGCAATCGGCCGAGTGGAAATACACCAAGGTCCCGCCAGGCCCCGAGGCATAGCCCGGCATGTGCACCAGCGCGCCGCTGGCGCCATAGCCCGCGTTGTCCATGGGCCAGGCCCACATCTGCACCGCCGGATCACCCGGCAGTTGCTGCAGCTTGACGCCCAGCACGGCCTCGTAGAAGGCACGCGCGCGCGCCATGTCCTGCACATAGATTTCAAACCAGCCGACCGCATTGTTGGGGTTCATGACCGCCTCCCTTGCACGCCCTGGTCCGCCCGACATGGCCGGACTGGCCTGCTGCGGCGCATCTTAGCCAGGGCCCAGGGCCGCTTCAAGCGCCCACGATCCAGCCTTCCAGGGGGTCAAAGGGCGGCAAGCCCCAGCAGGGATGGCCCTGCGCGTGCTGCTGCGCGGCCCAGGCCGCCTGCCACAGGCACAGCAAGGCATCGAGCGCATCACCACGCGGCTCCTCGCACAGGGCCTGCGCTTGCGCGGGCGTGAGCAACAGGCGCAGGCCCCAGCGCGGCAGGCCGTCCTGCAAGGCCTGCACCAGCTCGGCGCGCGCGGCGGCCCGCGCCGCATCCTGGCGGGCCGGGTCGTCGCTCTTGTAGCTGCGCCGGCCCAGCACCTCGCGCGCCAGCAGTCCGGGGTAGGCCTCCAGCGCCACGCGGCGGCGGTCTCCCTCGCACAGGCCGGGCAGATGCACCCCCGCCTGGCGCAACAGCGGCACGCCCGCGTGCAGCATGAAGGCCACCGGCGGGTTGACCCACTTCATCGAGGGACTGGAGCCCGCCGGGCCGTCGGTGGCGCGGTGCGCAAACTTGCCGCCTTTGGGCCGGGCCTGGCAAAAGGCGGCAAACTCGGCGCGGATCTGCGCGCGGTCCAAGCGCGCATAGTGGTCCATGCAGGCGGCCCAGTCCTGCGGCCAGCCCAGCGCCTGCACCAGCTCGCGCGGCAGGCCAAAAGGCAGGTCAAAGCCGCCCACCCAGTCGCCCGGCTGGGCCAGCCACTGGCCCAGGGCCGGCAAGGTGTCAAAGGTTTGCAAGTCCTGCAGCTGCAGCACGCCAGCCTGCAAGCGCCCCAGCGCCAGCACCACCGGTTTGCGCCGCGAGGGCGCGCTGCTGAAGTCCACCCCGATCAATGTGGCCATGGCATCCCCTCAGGACAGGCCCAGGCTGACCACGCCCAGCGCAATGAGCGCCGCGCCCAGCAGGCGCGGCAAGCGGTCCTGCTCGCCCAGCAGATGGCCGCCGATCAAGGCAGCAAACAACATGGAGACCTCGCGCGCCGGGGCCACATGCGACAGCGGCGCCATTTGCGCGGCATACAGCACGAGCACATACGAGACCGGGCTGACCACCCCCACCACCATCGCATAACGCCCCTGGCTGGCCCAGATCCCGCCCCAGGGCTGGCGCAGGGCCCAGGGCGCGAGCAAGGCCAGGCGCACCAGATTGCCCACGTAATCGACCAGGATGGGGGCCATGAGCGCGACCTTGACCGCATAGCCGTCGACCAGGGTGTAGCTGCTGATGAAGACACCCGTCAGCAGGCCATAGCGCAGGCCGGTGTGCAGGCGCTCGCGCAGCGCCGGGTCCTGGCCCTGGCGCCACATCTTGGGACCACCGGCAATCAGGAACACCCCACCCACAATGGCCAGCAGGCCCAAAGCCCCCGCGGGCCCCAGCGTCTCGTCCAGCAAGAACAGGGCCACCAAAGAGGAGATGAGCGGTCCGCTGCCGCGCGCGAGCGGGTAGACCACCGTGAGGTCGGCCATGCGGTAGCCGCGCAGCAGCACCCCAAAATACAGCAGGTGCAGCACCGCGCTCAAGACCACGAGCGCCCATTCGCGCAGGCCCCAGCTGGGCACCACGTCCCAGCCCATCCAGACGCCCAGCGGGGCCCAGAAGACCATCAGCACCACGCTGGTGAGGAACATGAAACGCAAATCGCCGCCCGCTTTTTTGGCGGCGATGTTCCAGAGGGCGTGGATCAGCCCAGCCAGCAGCACCATCAACAGCGCACTGGCCGGCATGGGCGAGCGCGACGCTTTTAGGCCCGGCCGATGATGGCGGCGGTGGCCATCAGCTCTTCGAGCAAGGCCATCGAGACCCGGCCCGAGACCGCGTACGGATCGAGCTCGGCCCGCTCGGAGTACTTGAGCAGGATGTTGGTGTTCACGCGCGAGACGTCGACCAGGCCCATGGACCAGCCGCCAAAACGGCGCTCGGTGATTTCTTCGTAATGCAGCAGCACCACATCCTTGTGGCGCTCATCGCGCTGGATGTGGCTGTACAGATCGCTGACCGCCATCCGGCCGCCCTCGATGGCCTGCAGAAAAATGCCGCCCCCGTAGACCAGGATGCCGGTGATGCCCGAGCTGGGGTTGAACTGGCGCGATTGCGCCAGGATGGCTTCGATGACCTCGGGGCGCGGATCGACCGCGCGACTGGCGTAAAGCAAGCGAACCAGCATGGTCAGTCCTTTTGCGGAATAAGGGAGAGGAATTCACGGCGCAGATTGGCGTCCTTGAGAAAGGCGCCGCGCATGACCGAGTTGAGCATGCGCGAGTCCATGTCCTTCACGCCGCGCCAGGCCATGCAGTAGTGCGAGGCCTCCATCACGATGGCCAGGCCATCGGGGTGGGTTTTCTGTTGGATCAGGTCGGCCAGTTGCACCACGGCCTCTTCCTGGATCTGCGGACGGCCCATGATCCACTCGGCCAGGCGCGCGTACTTGGACAGACCGATCACATTGGTGTGCTCGTTGGGCATCACGCCAATCCAGAGCTTGCCGATCACCGGGCAGAAATGGTGCGAACACGCGCTGCGCACCGTGATGGGCCCCACGATCATCAGCTCGTTGAGGTGCTCGGCATTGGGGAACTCGGTGACCTCCGGGCCCTTGACATAGCGGCCACGGAACACCTCTTGCAAATACATTTTGGCCACGCGGCGCGCGGTGTCCGAGGTGTTGTGGTCGTGCGCGGTGTCGATCACCAGGCTCTCGAGCACGCCCTTCATCTTGCCGGACACCTCATCGAGCAGCTTCTCCAGCTCGCCGGGTTCGATGAACTCCGAGATGTTGTCGTTGGCGTGGTAGCGCTTGCGGGCCGCCCGCACGCGCTCGCGAATCTTCTGGGAGACGGGCACCCCTTCGTCGTCGGACGGGGCTGTTTGGAGATCGTTCATGTCGGCGGTCTTTTTCTCATTCTGGTGTGCCATGGTAACAGCCTCGGCTTGGCCCGAGTGTCACAGGGGCATGACACATGGGCGCAGCGGCCTCAGTAGCGGTGGCCCGTCAGGAACAGCGCCAGGCGCATGAGCCCCAGCGCCACGCGGTCCTGCAAACGCTGCGTCCAGGGTCGGCGCGCAATGTCTTCCAAGCGCACCGGCCGGCTTTGTGTGGCGATCACCTGCTCCAGGCGCAGGCACAGCTCGCCCGCAAACGCCCGATCGGCCACCACCAGATTGGCCTCGCGCGCGAGCAGCAGGCTCAGGGGGTCCAGGTTCGACGAGCCCACCGTGGCCCAGCAGCGCTCGCGCCCCGGGTCGACCACCGCCACCTTGGCGTGCAGAAAGCTCGGCTCGAACTCGTGGATCTCGACCCCGGCCGCCAACAGCGGGCCGTACACCGGACGCGCCGCGTGGTACTGCATGAAGTACTCGTAGCGGCCTTGCAGCAGCAGGCGCACCCGAACTCCCCGGCGTGCGGCCGCGATCAAGGCCTGGCGCAAGCGCCAGCCCGGCAGGAAATAGGCGTTGGCCAACACGATCTCGTCGCGCGCCTGGGCAATGGCGCGGCGGTAGGCGCGCTCGATGCGGTGGCGGTGGCGCAGGTTGTCGCGCAGCAGCAGCATGGCACGGCCGGGCCGCAGCTCGCCCCGCGCCAGGGGCGAGGCCGCCTCCAGGCGCTGCAGCGGACTGGACTGGCGCCAGGCGCGCAGGGCGCGCGGAAAGTCGCGCTGGCGCACCTGGCGCACCGCCTGCAGGCGCCACCACAGCTGCGTCATCGCCTCTCGAATGGCCAGCACCAGCGGGCCCTGCACCTGCACCGCATAGTCCAGACGCGGATGCGCCAGCGGGCCGTGGCGCGGGTCCAGCCAGTCGTCCAGGATGTTGATGCCGCCACAAAAAGCGGTGTGCTCGTCGATCACGCACAGCTTGCGGTGCAGGCGGCGCCAGCGGCTGGGCAGCAGCAGGCCCAGGCGGCCCAGCGGGGCATACAGGCGCCACTGCACGCCCGCCGCGTCCAGCCGGGCGGCCCAATTGGCCGGAAGCGCGCCCGTGCCCACCCCGTCCATCACCAGCCAGACCTGCACCCCGCGCCGCGCCGCGGCCATCATCGCCAGCACCACCCGCTCGGCGTCGCCCGCAAAGTCCAGGATGTAGGTCTCGAGCAGGATGTGCTCGCGCGCCTGGCCCATGGCCTCGACCAGGGCGTTGAAATATGCCCGCCCGCCTTCGAGCAAGCGCACCTGCTGGGTCTGGAGGCGATGGGCTTGACCGGTCATGTCAACCTGCGGGCGCCAGGTCGGCCAGGAGCGGCAGGTGGTCGGACATGCGGCGCCAGATGCGGCCGTGCGGCACCTGCGCGTGGCGCGGGTGCAAGCCCCGCACAAACACATGGTCCAGCTGCGCCAGCGGCAAGCGCGCCGGGTAGGTGGGCAAGCGCTCGGCGCAGGCCGAGACCAGGCCCGCACGCACCAGGCGGCGTGGAATGCGCGAGCCCCAGTCGTTGAAATCACCCGCCAGCACCAGCGGTGCCTCTGGCCCGATCTCGCGCGCGATGTAGGCCAGCAACTGGGTGATCTGACGCTCTCGGCTGGCGGGCACCAGGCCCAGGTGCACCACCAGCACCTGCAGGGGCCGGCCGGCCACCTGCACCGTCACATGCAGCAGGCCGCGCTGCTCGAAGCGGTGGTCCGACATGTCCACATGCTGGCACGCCAGCACCGGCCAGCGCGAGAGCAGTGCGTTGCCGTGCTCGCCATGGCGGGTCACGGCATTGCTGCGATAAACCGCCTCGTAGCCCTCGGGCGCCAGGTAGTCGGCCTGGCCCTGCAGGGGCCAGCGGGCCAGCGTGCGCTCCAGGCGCCGGTGGTGCAGGCGCACCTCTTGCAGGCAGATCAGGTCGGCATCGAATTGCTCGATCCCATGCCCGATGTTGTGGATCTCCAGGCGCTTGGCCGGGCCGTGGCCTTGCACGCCCTTGTGGATGTTCCAGGTGGCCACGCGCAGCGCGGGCCAGGCCGTGGTGGGCGTGCTCACTGGGGCCTCCGCTGTGGCAGGCACAAAATGGCCTCGGCATTGGAGGGCGAGAAGACCTCGTCAGCGGCCTGCAGGCGCGGCACCCAACGCCATTCGGTGTGCTCCCCCGGGGCCAGGCGCACCGGGGTGTCCTCGGGCACGCACAGGCCAAACACCCGCTCGGTGTTGTGCGTCACCCCCGGGGCGTAGCGATGGCGCCAGGCAGGATAGATTTCGTAGACGTTTTGCACCCGCCAGTCGCGCAAATCGCATCCGGGGCCCGCCACGTCGATACCGGTTTCCTCCATGACCTCGCGCCGCGCGGTGGCGCGCCAGGACTCGCGCAGGCGGTCCTTGCTGCCGGTCACCGACTGCCAGGTGCCGGCGTCGGCACGGCGCAGCAGCAACACCTGCAGGGCCGGGGTGTGGATCACCACCAGCACCGACAGGGGGATTTTGTAGGCAGGCATGAAAACGGCCCCGGGCATGGGGCCGATTCTAGTGAGCGCGTGACGCGCTCAGGCCGTGAGGGTGTTGCGCAGGCGGATGTGCAGCTCGCGCAGCTGCTTCTCGTCGACCGGGCTGGGCGCCTGCGTGAGCAGGCACTGGGCGCGCTGGGTCTTGGGGAAGGCAATCACATCGCGAATCGACTCGGCACCGGTCATCAGCGTGATCAGGCGGTCCAGGCCAAAGGCCAGGCCACCGTGCGGCGGCGCGCCATACTGCAGCGCGTCGAGCAGGAAGCCAAACTTCTGGCGGGCGTCTTCGGGGTTGATCTTGAGGGCCGAGAACACCTTGCTTTGCACCTCGGCGCGGTGAATCCGCACCGAACCACCGCCCAGCTCCCAGCCGTTGAGCACCATGTCGTAGGCCTTGGCCACGCAGCGGCCCGGGTCGGTTTCCATGTAGTCCTCGTGGCCGTCCTTGGGCGCGGTGAAGGGGTGGTGCACCGCGTTCCAACGGCCCTCGTCCTCGTCGTACTCGAACATCGGGAAGTCGACCACCCACAGCGGGGCCCAGCGGGCCTCGAAGATGCCGCGCTTGCGGGCAAATTCGCTGTGACCAATCTTCAGGCGCAGCGCCCCAATCGCGTCGTTGACCACCTTGGCCTTGTCGGCGCCAAAGAACAGGATGTCGCCGTTTTGTGCGCCGGTGCGGCGCAGGATCTCGGCGATGGCCGCGTCGTGCAGGTTCTTGACCACCGGCGACTGCAGGCCTTCGCGGCCCGCGGTCACGTCGTTGACCTTGATCCAGGCCAGGCCCTTGGCGCCGTAGATCTTCACAAACTCGGTGTAGCCGTCGATCTCGCCACGGCTGATGTCGGCGCCGCCGGGCACGCGCAGGGCGACCACGCGGCCCCCCGGGGTGGTGGCCGGGCCGGAGAAGACCTTGAAGTCCACGTCCTTCATCACCTCGGTCAGCTCGGTGAATTCGAGCTTGACGCGCAGATCGGGCTTGTCCGAACCAAAGCGGAACATGGCCTCGCTGTAAGGCATGATGGGGAACTCGCCCAGGTCAATGCCCATGGTCTTCTGGAACACGTGGCTGATCATGCCCTGGAACATGCCGCGGATGTCCTCTTCCGTCAGGAAAGAGGTCTCGATATCGATCTGGGTGAATTCGGGCTGGCGGTCGGCGCGCAGGTCCTCGTCACGGAAGCACTTGGTGATCTGGTAGTAGCGGTCGTAGCCGGCCACCATCAGCAGCTGCTTGAACAGCTGGGGCGACTGCGGCAGCGCAAAGAACTGGCCGTCGTGCACACGGCTTGGCACCAGGTAGTCGCGCGCGCCTTCGGGCGTGCTCTTGGTCAGCATCGGGGTTTCGATGTCGATGAAACCGTGCTCGTCCAGGAACTTGCGCACCTCCATGGCCACCCGGTAGCGCAGCATCAGGTTCTGCTGCATATAGGGGCGGCGCAGGTCCAGCACGCGGTGCGTCAGGCGCGTGGTCTCCGACAGGTTGTCGTCGTCGAGCAGGAAGGGCGGGGTCACCGAGGGGTTGAGCACCGTCATCTCGTGGCACAGCACCTCGATCTTGCCGCTCTTGAGGTTGTCGTTGGTGGTGCCCTCGGGGCGCGCGCGCACCAGGCCCTTGATCTGCACGCAGAACTCGTTGCGCAGGCCTTCGGCGGTGCGGAACATCTCGGGGCGGTCCGGATCGCAGACCACCTGCACATAGCCTTCGCGGTCGCGCAGGTCGACAAAAATCACGCCGCCGTGGTCACGGCGACGGTTCACCCAGCCACACAGTTGCACGGTCTGGCCCATCAGGGCCTCGGTCACCAGACCGCAGTAGTGGGAACGCATCGGCATGTTGTCAGTCTTTCTTGGGAAGGGTCTCGGGGGCGGCGAGGGGCTTGGCCGCGGCAGGCGGCGGGGCCACCACCCCCATGGAGATGATGTACTTGAGGGCGTCGTCGACCGACATGTCCAGCTCGACCACATCGCGCTGGCGCATCATCAGGAAAAAGCCCGAGGTGGGGTTGGGGGTGGTCGGCACATAGACGCTGACCATGGGTTCGGGAAACTGCGCGCCCACCTGGCCGCTGGGCTTGCCGGTCAAAAAGGCAATCGTCCAGGAATCGGCGTGCGGATAGCGCACCAGCAGGGCCTTCGAGAAGGCCTGGCCGCTGCCCGAGAACAAGGTGTCCGAGACCTGCTTGACGCTGGTGTAGATGCTGCGCACCACCGGGATGCGGGTGATCAGCGTGTTCCACTGACGCATCCACCACTGGCCGGCAATATTGGCCGCCAGCACGCCGGTGGCGATCACCACCAGCAAGACCATGATCACGCCCAGGCCGGGCACGCCGCGCAAGGTGCTCACCAGCAGGTGCAGGCCCGGGAACACCGCTTCGGCGGCGCCCAGCACCGAGCCGAAGATGCCATCGAGCAGGCCGTACAGCCAGTTGAGCACCCAGAGGGTCACGCCCACGGGCAACCAAGCCAGCAAACCGGTGAGCAGGTACTGGCGAACGCGTGATTTCATGGGGGCCTATGGGGTTGGGGAACAGGGGGTCAGTGGCAGGCGCACGAGGCACCGCAGCCACCGGCGGCCGCTGTGCCGCTGTCGCTGGCGGCAGCCGGGGCGGCATCGCTGGCGGCTGCCGCGGCCGTGGCCGTGGCCCCACCGGCGCTGCCCTTGAAATCGGTGGCGTACCAGCCCGATCCCTTGAGCTGAAAGCCAGCAGCGGTCAGCTGTTTCGAAAACGTCGGCTTGCCGCAGGCCGGGCAATCGGCCAGGGGGGCATCCGACATCTTTTGCAAGACATCCTTGGCATGGCCACAGGACTCACACTTGTAGGCGTAGATGGGCATGGTGACGCGCTTGAAAAAGAAAAAATGGGTTTTGCGGGAAAACCCATGATTATAGGCGCCGAGGTCCGGGGCGCCCAGCCTCCGGACCCTTCCCCCGCGTCGCGTCAGTGCTTGCGCGTGCGCTCGGCCGCCAGGGCCTTCTCGGCCATGTGCAAGGCCGTGTCGATGCTGTGACCACGGTGCGCGATGAGGGACGGGGTGAGCGTGCCCACCAGCATGCCCACCACCGAGGCCGCCAGACCCAGCAGGTTGGCCGGGATGATGAACTCGGTCAGGAAGGTGTTGGCCCACAGCCAGGTGCCCACACCCAGCACCACCGACAGCAAGGCCCCCTGGGTGTTGGCGCGCTTCCAGAATGCGCCGGCCACCAAGGGCACAAAGGCGCCGGTCAGCGTCACGTTGTAGGCGTTCTGCACCATTTCATACATGGTGCTTTCGGTGTTCAGCGCAAACAGCAGGGCGCAGGTGGTGAAGGTCACCAGGATCACGCGCAGCAAGAGCAGCATTTGCCGATCGCTCATGTGGGGCACAAAAGGCCGCAGCACGTTTTCGGTGAAGGTGGCCGTGGGCGCCAGCAGCGCACCGCTGGCGGTGGACAAAATGGCCGAGAGCAAGGCACCAAAGAACATGATCTGCGCCCACAGCGGCATCTTGCCCAGCACCAGATCGGGCAGGATGCGCTGGATTTCGCGTGCGTCCTCCGAGGCAAACAACTGCTTGAGCTCGGGGTAGGACACCAGGGCGGCGTAGGCGATGAAAATCGGCACAAAGGCGATCACGAAGTACAGCAGGCCGCCGATGAGGGTGCCCCGGCGGGCCGTCTGCTCGTCGCGCGCGCTGGTCATGCGCTGGAACACGTCCTGCTGCGGAATGGATCCAAAGGCAAAGGCCAGGAAGGCGCCCGCCATGGCCCAGTACGCCGAGGCGTCCATATCGGCCGGGAACATGATCAGCTTGCCGTCGGCCACCGCCTGGGTCAGCACCTTGTCAAAGCCGCCCGCCGACTGGCCCACCAGCAGGGCCACCAGGATCAGGCCGACCACGATCACCACGCTTTGCAGCAAATCGGTAAAGGCCACCGACCACATGCCGCCAAACAAGGTGTAGATCAGCACCACGGCGGCGCCCATCAGGATGGCGTGATTGAGCAAAATCGCCCCGGAGGACAGCACGTGGATGACCAGGCCCAGCGCGGTCAGCTGGGCCGAGGTCCAGCCCAGGTAGGACAGCACAATCGCCACGCTGGTGAGCACCTCCACCGACTTGCCGTACCGCACCTTGTAGAAGTCACCAATGGTGAGCAGGTTCAGGCGGTAAAACAGACGCGAGAACAGCAAGGCGGCCAGGACCAGGCAAACGGTCGCGCCAAATGGATCGCCGGGAATGCCGTGCAGGCCATCCTTGGCAAAGGTTGCCGAGACCGACAGCACCGTCTCGGCACCGAACCAGGTCGCAAACACCGTGGCCACGTTCATGTACAGCGGAAGACTTCGGCCCGCCACCAGAAAGTCCTTGGAGCCATGCACGCGGCGCGCCGCCCACAAGCCAATCAGAATCGTCACGGCCAGATAGGCCATCACAAAACCCACCAACATGTCTTCCTCCATCAGTTGACGTCGACCAAGGCTTACCAGTGCAGGAAAGCCCAAACTTGCAAAATTAACAGACTCGCCAAAAACCCCAGGCCCAGGTAGAGCATGATCTGCAGCAAGGTATTGGTGCGGCGCTGCTCGGCCACCCATTGCGCCATCAGGCGATCTTGCTGTCCACCGGCCTGGCGCTGCAGGGCTTCGTGCAGCAGGCGCGGCAGGTGCGGCAAGACCTTGACGTAGTACGGCGCCTGGTCACGCAGCTGCTGCCAGAGCTTTTTCGGCCCCACCTGGTCGAGCATCCAGCGCTCCAGAAAAGGCTTGGCGGTACTCCACAAATCGAGTTCGGGGTCGAGCTGACGGCCCAGCCCCTCGATGTTGAGCAGGGTTTTCTGCAGCAGCACCAGCTGGGGCTGGATCTCGACCTGAAAACGACGCGAGGTCTGGAACAGGCGCATCAGCACCATGCCCAGCGAGATCTCCTTGAGCGGCCGATCGAAATAGGGCTCGCACACCGCGCGGATGGCCGCTTCCAGCTCGTCGACCCGGGTTTGCGGCGGCACCCAACCGGACTCGATGTGCAGTTCGGCCACGCGCTTGTAGTCGCGGCGGAAGAAGGCAGTGAAGTTCTGGGCCAGGTAATCCTTGTCGGTCTCGGTGAGCGTGCCCACGATGCCGAAGTCCAGCGAGATGTAGCGGCCGAAGGTCTCCTTGGCCAGGCTCACCTGGATGTTGCCGGGATGCATGTCGGCGTGGAAGAAGCCGTCGCGGAACACCTGCGTGAAGAAGATGGTGACGCCATCACGGGCCAGTTGCTTGAGGTCCACCCCCGCCTGCCGCAGGCGATCCACCTGGCTGATCGGGATGCCGGACATGCGCTCCATCACGATCACCTCGGGGTGGCAGTAGTCCCAGAACATCTCGGGAATCAGCACCAGGCCCAGGCCCTCCATGTTGCGGCGCAACATGCAGGGCCTGGACCTGGTCATGGTGCCCGAGGTGATGTGGGACTTCTGCAGCACCGAAGTCATGGTCATGGAGCGCATGAAGGGCGTGCCCATCAACCAGGTGCAGCGCCTGCGCGAGGCCGGCGTCGACATGAAGGCCCTGGCCCGCGATGGCGTCACGATCTTCTTCACCCAGGTGTTCCGCGACGGCTTCTTCCACGCCGACATGCACCCGGGCAACATCCAGGTGAGTCTGGCGCCCGCGACCTTCGGCCGCTACATCTCGCTGGACTTCGGCATCATCGGCACGCTCACCGAGTTCGACAAGGAATACCTGGCGCAGAACTTCACCGCCTTCTTCCGGCGTGACTACAAGCGGGTGGCCGAACTGCACATCGAGTCGGGCTGGGTGCCGCCCCAGACCCGGGTCGACGAGCTCGAGTCCGCCATCCGCTCGGTTTGCGAGCCCTATTTCGACCGGCCGCTCAAGGAGATCTCGCTGGGCATGGTGCTGATGCGCCTGTTCCAGACCTCGCGCCGCTTCAACGTCGAGATCCAGCCGCAGCTGGTGCTGCTGCAGAAGACCCTCCTGAACATCGAGGGCCTGGGCCGACAGCTCGACCCCGAGCTGGACCTCTGGAGCACCGCGCGTCCCTTCCTCGAGACCTGGATGCTGGAGCAGGTGGGCCCCAAGCGCTTCTGGCGCGAGCTCAAGGATCAGGCGCCGCGCTACGCCAAGCTGCTGCCGGACCTGCCCCGCCTGCTGGCGGACTACCTGCAGCGGCCCCAGGGCGTGACCCGTGCCGAGCTGCAGGAGATGCTGGCCGAACAGCGCCGCACCAACCGGCTGCTGCAGTCTCTCGTGTATGGCGGCATCGGCTTCCTGGCCGGTCTGGTGGCCATGCAGCTGGTGGTCCGGCTCCTGTGATCGGCCTCCGGCCAGGGGCATTCCTGGCTGGACCATAATCGCGCGTCCCGAAATCGCG
>JBEBDJ010000212.1:0-3098 GCA_041157045.1 Pseudomonadota bacterium | reverse complement strand
CCACGCCCTTGCCACGCTTGCTCAGGTAGCGGTTGACGTGGCGTGCTGCGGCCTCGGTCAGGGTGACTGCCATCTGGTGCGGATTCCGTTGCAGGCGCGCTCAGTGCGCGTGCTTTTTCTTGTAGTCGTCGACCGCGGCCTTGATGGCGTCTTCGGCCAGGATGGAGCAGTGGATCTTGACCGGCGGCAGGGCCAGCTCTTCGGCGATCTGGCTGTTCTTGAGCGCAGCCGCCTCGTCCAGCGTCTTGCCCTTGACCCACTCGGTCACGAGCGAGGACGAGGCAATGGCCGAGCCACAGCCGTAGGTTTTGAAGCGTGCGTCCTCGATCACCCCGGTGCTGGGGTTGACCTTGATCTGCAGTTTCATCACGTCGCCGCAGGCGGGCGCACCGACCATGCCGGTGCCCACGTCCTCGTCGCCCTTGTCGAACGAGCCCACGTTGCGGGGGTTTTCATAGTGTTCGACCACTTTGTCGGAATAAGCCATGGGGGACCTCCTGTTGTGTTGTCAGTGGGCAGCCCACTGGATGGTGCTCAGATCGATGCCGTCCTTGTACATCTCCCACAGCGGGCTGAGCTCGCGCAAGCGGGCGACGTTGTGACGGATCGTCTCGATGGCGTGATCGATCTCGGCCTCGGTGGTGAAGCGTCCGATCGTCATGCGCAAGCTGCTGTGCGCCAGCTCGTCGCTGCGGCCCAGGGCGCGCAGGACATAGCTGGGCTCCAGGCTGGCCGAGGTGCAGGCCGAGCCCGAGGACACGGCAATGCCCTTGATGCCCATGATCAGCGACTCGCCCTCGACGAAGTTGAAGCTCATGTTCAGGTTGTGCGGCACCCGGCGCTCCAGGTGGCCGTTGATGAAGACCTGCTCGATGTCGTTCAGGCCGGCCAGCAGGCGCTGCTGCAGGGCGCGCGCATGGGCCAGGTCCTGGGCCATTTCTTCTTTGGCAATGCGGAAGGCCTCGCCCATGCCCACGCACTGGTGGGTCGGCAGGGTGCCGCTGCGCATGCCGCGCTCGTGGCCGCCGCCGTGCATCTGGGCCTCCAGGCGCACGCGGGGCTTGCGCCGCACGTACAGGGCGCCGATGCCCTTGGGGCCGTAGGTCTTGTGCGAGGCCAGGCTCATCAGGTCCACGGGCAGCGTGGCCATGTCGATCTCGACCTTGCCGGTGGCCTGCGCCGCGTCAACGTGCAGGAGCACGCCTTTTTCGCGGCACATCGCGCCCAGGGCGGGGATGTCCTGGATGACGCCGATCTCGTTGTTGACAAACATCACGCTCAGCAAGATGGTGTCGGGCCGGATGGCCGCGCGCACCACGTCCAGGTCGAGCAGGCCGTCGGCTTGCACGTCGAGGTAGGTGACCTCAAAGCCCTGGCGCTCGAGTTCGCGCATGGTGTCCAGCACGGCCTTGTGCTCGGTCTTGACGGTGATCAGGTGCTTGCCGCGCGACTGGTAGAAGTGCGCCGCGCCCTTGATGGCCAGGTTGTTGGACTCGGTGGCGCCCGAGGTCCAGACGATCTCGCGCGGGTCGGCGCCGATCAGGGCGGCGACGTTGGCGCGGGCGGTCTCGACGGCCTCTTCGGCCTCCCAGCCCCAGGCGTGGCTGCGCGAGGCGGGGTTGCCGTGGTGCTCGCGCAACCAGGGGATCATGGCGTCGACGACGCGCGGGTCAACCGGCGTGGTGGCGCCGTAGTCCATGTAAATGGGAAGGTGCGGGGTGGTGCTCATGATGGGAAGCGTCAGGATTTGGCGAACATATTGCCCAGGTCAAAGACCGAATTGGGGCCGGTCACGCGGATGGGCTTGACCACCGGGGCGTTGGAGATGGCGCGCTTGAGCGATGGCTTTTGCTCCACCACCACCCCGCGCGAGAGCTGGTCGTCGACCAGTTTTTGCAAGGAAACCGAATCCAGAAACTCGACCATCTTGGCGTTCAAAGAGGCCCAGAGGTCGTGCGTCATGCACCGGCCGTCGCCGCCGTTGCAGTTTTCTTTGCCGCCGCAGTGGGTGGCGTCCAGCGGCTCGTCAACCGACAAGATGATGTCGGCCACGGTGATTTCTTCGGCCTTGCGGCCCAGGGTGTAGCCGCCGCCGGGGCCGCGGGTGGACTCCACCAGCTGGTGACGGCGCAGCTTGCCAAACAGCTGCTCCAGGTAGGACAGCGAGATCTGCTGGCGCTGGCTGATGGCCGCCAGGGTCACCGGGCCGGACTGCTGGCGCAGGGCCAGGTCGATCATGGCCGTGACGGCAAAACGGCCTTTGGTGGTCAGTCGCATGGCAAGCTCCTTGACGGGTTGGCACAAATTCCGGCAAAAACCGGGGTTGTTGAGTAAACGACTCAAGTATACCCGAAACCCGATCAAAACACTCGACTACTGGGGGTATTCAGCGCTTGCCGCCCACCGCCACCAGGGGCACCACCTTGTCGTGGCCGGCCCCGCCAAAGGCCTGTTCGCGCAGCATGGCCAGCTGGTCGCGCACCTGGGCGGCCTTCTCGAACTCCAGGTTGCGGGCGTGCTCCATCATCAGCTTCTCGAGGGTGCGGATGGCCTTGGAGACGTCCTTCTCGTCCATGTCCTGCATCTGGGCGCGCTGGATGGCCTGCTGCTCCATGCGCTGGGCCTGCTCGGTGGCCTTTTCGCTGTAGACGCCGTCGATCAGGTCGCGCACCTGCTTGACGATGCCGCGGGGGGTGATGCCGTTGGCCAGGTTGAAATCGATCTGGCGCTGGCGGCGACGGCTGGTCTCGCCCATCGCCTTCTTCATCGACTCGGTCACCCGGTCGGCGTACAGGATGGCCCGGCCATTGAGGTTGCGGGCCGCACGGCCGATTGTCTGGATGAGGGAGCGCTCGGCGCGCAGAAAGCCTTCCTTGTCGGCGTCCAGGATGGCCACCAGCGAGACCTCGGGGATGTCCAGGCCCTCGCGCAGCAGGTTGATGCCCACCAGCACGTCGAAGGTGCCCAGGCGCAGGTCGCGCAGGATCTCGACCCGCTCCACCGTGTCCACGTCGCTGTGCAGGTAGCGCACCTTGACGCCGTTGTCGCCCAGGTAGTCGGTGAGCTGCTCGGCCATGCGCTTGGTGAGCACCGTGATC
>JBEBDJ010000211.1:0-2638 GCA_041157045.1 Pseudomonadota bacterium | reverse complement strand
TGGTTCACCTTGCTTTTTTTCACCGGCTCGGCCCTGATCATCTGGGTCGTCTGGCTGGCCGGCATGACCGGTTGGCCGCGCCAACCCGCCGCCAACCTGGTGCGCTTGCTGCCTGGTTTGGACCTGCGCTTTTCACCCTGGGTCTTTGCCCTGGCCCTGGCCGCCAGCTTGACCTGGCTGGCCCTGGTCGCTTGGCGCGTCGGGCGTCACCGATCGGCGCTGTGGAAGAGCCTGGTGCTGCCCGCCAGCGGGGCGACGCTGTGCTGGCTGCTGCTCATGACCCTGTGGCTGCCCATGATCGACTTCGCCCGCAGCTATGCGCCGCTGGTGCGCAATGTGGCCACGCTGATGGGACACCCCGCTTGCGTGCAGGTGCTGGGCCTGTCTGCGGCCCAAATGGCCGCCTTGCAGCACCATGGGCGCATGCGCGTCGATCTGAACGGGCAACAGAATTGCGGCTGGCTGGTGGTGGGCGCGCGGACGCAAGAAGAGTTCCAATCCAGTCCCGCCGCATCCGAGTGGCGTCGGGTTCAGACCGTGCGTCGGCCCACCGACCAGCACGAGAACCTGGTGCTCTTTGAGCGACGCCAGGCCAGCCGGCCATGAACGAGCGCCAGCTGATCGCCAAACACGCGGTCACCGTTTGGGTCGGTCAATTGGCCGTCATGGCGTTTGGCGTGACCGACACCGTGGTGGCGGGCCGCTATGCCCAATCGGCCCTGGCCTCTCTGTCCGTGGGCTCGGCCATCTACATCAGCGTGTTTGTCACCCTGATGGGTGTGCTGCAAGCCACCTTGCCCATGCTCTCTGAACTGCACGGGGCCAAACGCCCCCGCGACATGGGCCGTCTGACGCGCCAGTCGATCTACATTTGGCTGGTCACTTGCGCCGTCGGGATGACCCTGCTCACCCACACCGGCCTGGCCCTCGAATGGACCCAAGTCCCCCCCGAGTTGCGCCCCATGATCGAAGATTACCTGGGCGTCCTGGCCTGGGCACTGCCGCCGGCGCTGTGGTTCAGGCTGTATGGCAACCTGAACCAGGCTTTGGGCCGACCCAAGGCCGTGACCTGGGTGCAGGTCATGGGCCTGGCTTGCAAGATACCGCTGTCGGTGGTTCTGACCTTTGGCATCGGCCCCATGGCCGGCCTGGGCCTGGTGGGATGCGCCTACGCCACGCTGTGCGTCAATTTGCTGATGGCGGTGTTCTCGATCATGGCCTTGTGGCGAGGCGATTACCGTGCCTTGCACCTGTGGCGCCGGCTGGAGGCCCCCGACCCCAAACGCTTGCTCGACATGCTGCGACTGGGCTTGCCCAACGCCGCCTCGATCACTGTGGAAGTGACGTCCTACACCCTCATGGCCTTGCTGATCTCGCGCCTGGGCAGTTTGTCTGCCGCCAGCCACCAGATCACCTCCAACATGGGGGCTTTGCTCTACATGGTGCCGCTGTCGCTGTCGATCGCCACCAGCGCCCGCGTCAGTTACTGGATCGGCGCCAACCGCCCCGAGTTGGCCCGCACGGCCATCCGGCATGGGTTTTTCTGGCTGGTGCTGTGCACCGGCATCACGGGCCTGATCCTCGCCCTCGGTCGCGACCAGATCGCCCGGCTTTACATCCAAGACGAGGTCGTCGCCGCTCAGGCCAGCCAGCTGCTGGGCTGGATGGTCTGGTACCAAACGGTCGATGCCATCCAAGTGCTTTGCTTCTTCGTCTTGCGTTGCTACCGCGTCACGCTCATCCCCATGGGCGTGTATGCCACGTTCTTGTGGGGCGTGGGCCTGACGGGCGGGTATGCGTTGGCCTATGAGGGCATCGGTCCCATCCCACCCCTGATGGGCCCCGAGGCCTTCTGGATCAGCAGCAGCGTCGCGCTCTCCATCGTCTCGGTGGTCTTGGGTGGCCTGCTGTGGTGGGTGATCCGCACCCGCCAGCGCGGGGGATAAGCTCAGGCGTGGGTCAGACGGTGCGAGGGCAACACGACCGAGAACGTCGACCCCTGCCCGAGGCGACTCTCGATGCGCAACTCGCCCCCATGGCGCTGGGCCACGTGCTTGACGATCGCCAGCCCCAGGCCCGTGCCGCCGGTCTCGCGCGAGCGGCTGCGATCGACGCGGTAAAACCGCTCGGTGATGCGCGGCAGGTGCTCGGGCGCGATGCCAGGTCCATTGTCGGTGACCGCAAAAATACCCTCGCCTTGTGGACCGGTGCACCAACTCACCCGCACCAGACCGCCCGCGGGCGTGTAGCGCAAGGCGTTGGCCAACAAATTGGACATGGCGCTTTGCAGCTCGCCCCGCTGCCCCAGGCATTGCAGCGGCGGTGCCTGGGGTGGGTCAAACTCGATCCGATGCCTGCCGCCCAGCGTGCCTTGCATGACCTCGTCGATGGCCCGGGCCTCGTCCTGCAAGGCGTTCCAAAACACCGACAAGGGGGTGGGTTCGGTACCGGGCATGGGACTGCCCTCAAGCCGTGACAAGGTCAACAGGTCCTCGACCAGCGACTGCATGCGCTGGGCCTGAACCGACATCGTCGCCAGGTGCGCCTTTTGCTGCTCGGGAGACAGGTCCAGGGTCTGCAAAGTTTCCACAAAACCCGCCAGCACCGTCAACGGCGTGCGGATCTCGTGCGAGACGTT
>JBEBDJ010000210.1:0-5615 GCA_041157045.1 Pseudomonadota bacterium | reverse complement strand
CGCCCTCACCGCCTTCCCCGACAGTGCATGGGCGTTACAGCGGTCCTTGCGGACCGCCACCGTGTTGGCCGGTATCCGGGCTGGCAGATGCAACCTTCATCGCCTTCCCGGCCACCTGTTTCAGGGCGGCCAGTGGTGTGTGTGATGAAAGCGGGGCCCCAAGAGGCCCGTCTGCTTACCGTTGCGGGGGCAGCGCAGGTTAGGCCGGGGCACGACGCCCAAACCCTCCTGCTTCCCGTTGAACTGCAGGCCGTGAACCAGCCCGCGAGCACCAACATGGGCCATTGTAGCGACCGAGCTTGCGCCGACCCTACAGCCGAGGCGTCGGCTTGCGCTTACAATGGTTCACAACTTCAACCCCTGTAGCTCATGGCTTCCAACGACCTCATCGACCAGATCGCCGAGCGCGTGGAGCATTTGCTCCTGCGACAAGAAGAATTGCAGCGCACCAACGACCTGCTGGCCGCCCAGGTGCGCGAGCTGAGCGCCGAGCGCGACCAGATGCGCTCGCGCCTCTCGGCCGCGCGGGCCCGCGTCGAAGCCCTCATCGAGCGATTGCCCGTCAACGCCAGCACCCCACCCGGAGACAGCGCATGAACGCCAGCACCCAGGTCGAGGTCCAGATCATGGGCCAGAGCTACATCCTGGGCTGCCCGCCCGACGGCCGCGAGCGCCTGCTGGCCGCGGTGCAAAAGGTCGACCAGGCCATGTGCAAGATCCGCGACGCCGGCAAGATCAAGGCGCGCGACCGCATCGCGGTGCTGGCCGCCCTGAACCTGGCCTTCGAGCCCGAGCCCACCCCGGCCCCGGCGGCCGCGCCTGCCCCGGTCGATCCCAGCACCACCGACCACCCCGCCGACACCGCCCGCCTGCAATCGCTGCTGGCGCGCCTGGACCAGGCCCTGGGCCACGACGGTCGCCTGCTGTAAACGCGGCCGCTGCGCGATCGGCCTGCGCCAGGGCCCATCAGCCATCGCTCGCGCATCCCCCGAAGCTTTCCCGCCTACAATCGAGGCGTCTGCGATGCGCATCGGGCCTTATATTTCCTTGAACCAATGCTCATTGAGCACGGGCTTGGAACATCGTCAGCCTGGCGTGATCGTCTCGCGTCAGATGAACCCAAGGGCTGTCTGACCTCGCCCACCTGAACCCCCGGTTCAGGATGCCGGTCCGGTGGCACTCGCAGACACCTTTTCCAACAAGCAGGACAAGCGCGCATGATCGAACCGTGGCTGGTGGCCGAGTTGGCCGTTTTGGGACTCTGTACGGGATTTCTGGCGGGCTTGCTGGGCATCGGCGGGGGCATGATCATGGTGCCCTTCCTGACCATCATGCTCTCGACGCGCGGCGTCGCCGACGACCTGGCGGTCAAGATGGCCATTGCCACCTCGATGGCCACCATCATGTTCACCTCCATCTCGAGTGTGCGGGCCCACCACCGCAAGGGCGCGGTGCGCTGGGACCTGGTGCGCGGCCTGGCCCCCGGCATTGTGCTGGGCAGCCTGATTGCCAGCCTGGGGATTTTTGCGGTGGTGCGCGGCAGCGTGCTGGCGCTGGGCTTTGCCTTGTTTGTGGGCTTCTCGGCCACGCAGATGTTTCTGGACAAAAAGCCGGCGCCCACGCGGCAAATGCCGGGCTTTGCGGGCCAGTTGGCGGGCGGCGGTGTGATCGGCCTGCTGTCGGGCCTGGTCGGCGCCGGCGGCGGCTTCATCAGCGTGCCCTTCATGACCTGGTGCAATGTGGCCATCCACAACGCCGTGGCCACCAGCGCCGCGCTGGGCTTTCCGATTGCGGTGGCCAATGTGGCCGGCTATGTCTGGAGCGGCATGACGGTGCAAAACCTCCCGCCGCAGTCCTTTGGCTACCTGTGGCTGCCCGGCCTGCTGGTGATTGCGGTCTGCAGCGTGCTGATGGCGCCGGTGGGCGCCGGGGTGGCGCACCGCTTGCCGGTGAAAAAGCTCAAGCGCGTGTTTGCCAGCATTCTGTACCTGCTCTCGGCCTACATGCTCTACCGCGGCCTCAGCGGTCTTTGATGGACCCAGGCGCGCCGCTCGCCAAGCGCGCGGCGGCGCGGCTCAGGCCGGCGTGATGCACCACGGGGCCTGCTGGTGCACCAGCCCCATCCACAAGGCCCAGCCCGACAGGCCCGCCAGGGCCAGACCCGCCAGGCGCACCCCCCAGCGACCGTCGCCCAGGGCTTGCATCTTGAGCAGCAGCCAGGGCCCGGCCAGCAAGCTCACGCTCGAGCCCAGGGCAAAGCCCGCCATCACCAAAGCGCCCTGCCCCGCCCCCGCACTGAGCGCGGCCACCATCAGCGCCGAGTACAGCAGGCCACAGGGCATGAAGGCCCACAACATGCCCATCAGGGCCGGCGCCTGCCAGCCGGCGCGTTGGCTGGCCCCGCGCAGGCGCTGCCACACGCGCCGCGCGCCCTGGTCCAGCCACACCGGTTGCTGGCCCCGCAGCAGCAGCCACAGGCCCAGCACGATGGCCGCCACATGCAGCATCGACCAGACGGGCCGCAAAGCGGCCGATTGCACCGTGAGCCAGCCCAGGCCCTGCACACTGGCCGCGGCCAGCGCGCCCAGCGCGGCATAACCCAGCAGGCGCCCGCCCTGAAAGGCCCAGAGGGCGGGCAGGCGGCCACGGCCGTCGGGGCGGGCCGCCGATTGCGCCATGCCGGCGCAGGCCGCACCGCACATGGCCACGCAATGCGGGCCGCCCGCCAGGCCCATCAAGAGGCCGGTCACGGCCAGGGAGGTGCTCACATTCGATCCTTGCGTCGCCAGGAGGGCGATGCTCAGATGATCTTCGAAAACCGGGTGCGCTGCCGATCCTGCTGCAAATAGCGATCGAACACCATGGCCACCCCGCGGATGAAGTACCAGCCCATGGGCGTGACCTTGACGCCCGTGGCCGACAGCGTCACCAGCCCCTGCGTCTGCATCTCGGCCAGGCGCTCGAGTTCGGTGGCGAAATAACGGGGCACGTCGATCAACCAGGCCAGCTGGATCGACTCGAACTGCAGCTCGCCCTGGCACATCAAGGCCATGATGATGGCGCGGCGGATCAGGTCATCGCGCGAGAGCGCCATGCCGCGCTGCACCGGCAGATGCCCTTGGTCGAGCGCGTCGGTGTACTCCTCCATGGTCTTGGCGTTCTGGCTGTAGGTCGCGCCCACGCGGCCAATGGCCGAGACACCCAGCGCGATCAGGTCGCAGTCGGGTTGCGTGCTGTAGCCCTGGAAGTTGCGGTGCAGGCGGCCCTGGCGCTTGGCCACCGCCAGCGCATCGTCGGGCAGGGCAAAGTGGTCCATGCCCACATACACATAGCCCGCGTCCATCAGCGCGTCGATCGAGCGCGCCAGCATGGCCACCTTGGCCGACGCAGGGGGCAGCTCGGCCTCGTGGATGCGCCGCTGGGGCTTGAAGCGCTCGGGCAGGTGGGCATAGGCGTACAGCGCGATGCGGTCGGGCCGCAAGGCCTTGATCTGCGCCAGCGTGCGCTCGAAGGACTCGGGCGACTGCTTGGGCAGGCCGTAGATCAGGTCCACATTGAGCGACTCAAAACCGATCTCGCGCGCGGCCTGCACCAGCGCAAAGACCTGCTCGGCCGGCTGCAGGCGGTGCACCGCCTTTTGCACCGCCGGATCGAAGTCCTGCACGCCAAAGCTCAGGCGGTTGAAGCCCAGGTCCCACAAGACCTTCAGACGGGCCACATCCACCGTGCGCGGATCGACCTCGACCGAGTACTCGCCGCCGGGCACCAGATGGAAATTGCGCTTGAGCATGGCCATCAGCTGGCCCAGCTCGGCATCGCTCAGAAAGGTGGGCGTGCCGCCGCCCAGGTGCAGCTGGCTCACGCTGTGGCCACGGCCCAGGGCCTGCACATGCAGGTCCACCTCGCGGGTCAGGTATTGCAGGTAGGTGGCCGCCCGGTCCTTGTGCCGCGTGATGATCTTGTTGCAGGCGCAGTAGTAGCACAGCGACTCGCAAAACGGCACATGCACATACAGCGACAAGGGCTGCGCCCGCGCCCCATCGCGCCGCTGGTGCAGGGCCTGGACGTAATCGGCTTCGGTGAACGCCTCGACAAAGCGGTCGGCCGTCGGGTACGAGGTGTAGCGCGGCCCGGGCACATCAAAGCGGGTCAGCAGTTCAGGGGTCAGGACGGACATGAAAGCAAAAAGACGGTCAATCGGTTGGACGCCACGGTGGCGATGATCCGCATGGTGCAGAAAAACCCATGGCGCGGTGTTGACCCATGTCAAGCTTTCGACATGGACACCCTTGATCCAGGACAAAATCGGGATTACCCTAGGGACTATGCTCAATCCTCAAACCATCAAAGTCGCCTGCTCCAATTGCAACCTGCGTGAGCTGTGCATGCCGGTGGGCCTGTCGGATCACGACATGACGCGCCTGGACGATCTGGTCGCCACGCGCCGCAAGATCAAGCGCGGCACCACCCTGTTTACCAACGGCGAGAAATTCACCTCGCTCTACGCCATCCGCACCGGCTTTTTCAAGACCTGCCTGGCCACCGAAGACGGCCGTGACCAGGTCACGGGGTTTCAGATGGCTGGCGAGATCATCGGCCTTGACGGCATCGTCAACGACCACCACACCTGCGACGCGGTGGCCCTGGAAGACGCCGAGGTCTGCGTGATGCCCTTTGACCGCATCGAAGAGCTCTCGCGCGAGGTGACGGCGCTGCAGACCCATGTGCACAAGATCATGAGCCGCGAGATCGTGCGCGAGCACGGCGTCATGCTGCTGCTGGGCAGCATGCGCGCCGAGGAGCGCCTGGCGGCTTTCTTGCTGAACCTGGTGCAGCGCCTGCACGCCCGGGGCTTTAGCCAGTCCGAGCTGATCCTGCGCATGACGCGCGAGGAAATCGGCAGCTACCTGGGTCTCAAACTCGAGACCGTCAGCCGCACTTTCTCGAAGTTTGCCGAAGACGGCATCATCGAGGTCCGCCAGCGCCACGTCCGCATCCTCGACACCGAGGCGCTGCGCCGACTGGTCAACAACACCCCCCAGTGCCATTGACGCTGCGGGCGCAATCGGCCGGTCGCTGATCGGCCGGCACCGGGCAGCGGTTGACCTCAAAGGGCGACTGCGCCAGCAGCGTGGTCAGCGCACTCGAGACCATGGCCAGGGCCCAGAAGACAAAAAAGGCGAGCGTGTAAACGCCCTGGCGTGACAGCGCCAGCGGGTGGCCGAACCAGCTCAGGTCCGCCGGGTCCACCAGCGCAAACACCGCGATTTCCAGCAGGCCAGCCACCAAAAAAGCCGGCCAGGCAATCCACATCAGGCGTTGGGCAAACACGGGTCGTCTCCTGGTTGGGGGTGGGCTCAGGGCTTGGCCGGCTGGCCCGGCTGCGGCAAGGCGCCGGTGGCCGAGTGGTTGCGGCCCTCCACGGCGGGGGCCTGGCTGATGTCGGGGCTGGAGCGCACCGCCTCGTCCTTGAGCAGGACGGGGTCGATGTTGCGCGCGGCCACCATGAAGGTGTAGACGCTGGCGATCACCACCAGCAGCGGGCCGGCAATGACCATCCAGACCATGCCGAAGCGCCACCAGGGGCGCGGGTTGGAGATGGGGGCATTCGTCAT
>JBEBDJ010000209.1:0-16521 GCA_041157045.1 Pseudomonadota bacterium | reverse complement strand
CTGGGGTCACATTTTTTTGGGACACTTTTTTGCGACTGGTACGAAAAAATTCAATCGTGCCAACAGGTTGTGTTCGGACAGGGGAGTCTCCCGCCTGCTCCGCCAGTTGGACGCCCTAAGTGATATCAAAGAACCGGCTTCGAATTCATTGAAGTGTTTTCCGTCCTCGACTTCTGTCTTGCAATGTCGGCAGGGCTTCGCGGTGTGGCCCACCCCTTCTCTGGAGGCGACAGCCATCGGCTTCGCTCTTGGCCCTTGCCGGGGTCTGTGCCATCATCTTCTGCGGCGGCCAAGCGCCAAGCTGGCCGCTGAGTCGCTGCTCAAACGCAAGGAGGAAGGGATGGAAACCCATCAAGAGATCAATCAAATCACCTGGGGGAAGACGCTTTCAATCTGGTGGTCCATGTACTGGCGCGCTCTCCCTGCCAGTCTGGTGCTTGGCCACATACTTGGCATCGTCGGTGGGCTCATGGTTGCCGAAGCAGGTCGGCCAGATCTTGTGCGTCCGGTTGGCACATGGCTTGCCTGGCTGGTGACCATGCCTGTCAGCCTCTGGGCGTTGAGGGTGACACTCTCCATCGAGCGCAAAGACTATTGCGTTGTCACGGTGAAGTCTTCCTGACAAGCGCATCCGCTCGGATTGGCCATTCCGATTCGAGCCATTGCCAGCCCGATGCCCCCAGGTTTTGCATCGCAGTTCGACGTCGGTCTTGCCGGTGCCGGTTTTCATCGCAACCCTGAAGTCGCCCAATGCCTGTGGGCTGGACGGCGCCAAGCCGTTTGTGCCTGCACGCGGCGCAGCTTGTCCCGCTTTGCCCAGGCCCTTGTCGGTATCGACCAGGCCCAAGAAGTGGCGTTAGGATGTGCCCCTGGGCTTCGGTGCTGGTCTGCGCTGGCCAAGCCCCCTCCCCCCCAAATGCCACTTCGCCCAACAAACCATGAGCGACACCGTTACCTACCCCTCGCCCACCGACATCCACTTCTCGCGCTGGTTGGCGGCGCCGCCCACGCTGGTGTGGCGCGCGCACACCGAACAAGGGCAGCTCGAGCGCTGGTGGGGGCCCGAGGGCTACAGCCTGGTCACGCACGAATTGGATGTGCGGCCTGGGGGGCGCTGGCAGTTCATCATGCGCGGCCCCGGCGTCAGTGCCGACCCCGAGGCGCCGTTTGGCGGCCCGCTCACCGATTTTCCCAACCTGATCCAGTACGAGTCGGTCGTGCCCGGTGAGTTGCTGGCCTGGTCGCATGGCGACTTTGACCAGGTTCTCTTCCACATGCACACCACCTTCCGCGCCGAGGGCGATGGGACGCGGCTGGAAACCACCATGCGCCTGCCCAGCCAGGCCGAGCGCGACGCCAAGGCGGTGTATGCGGTGCCGGGGCATGCCTCCACCATGCGCAAGCTCGAGGCCTATTTGCAAAAGCCGCACCACGAGCTGTCCTTCACCCGGGTCTTGCCGGCCTCTGTGGCGCAGATCTGGTCGGCCTGGACGGTGCCCGAGCAGCTCATGCCCTGGTTCTGCCCCAAGCCCTGGCAGGTCACCGAATGCGAGATCGATCTTCGCCCCGGCGGCGCCTTCCGCACGCTGATGTGCGGGCCCGAGGGCGAGCGGCAAGACCTGATGAGCTGCTACCTGGTCGTCGAGCCCGAACGCCGCCTGGTCTGGACCAACGCGCTGCAGCCGGGCTATGCCCCGGCCACCCATCCCTGGTGCACCTGCGCCATCGAACTGCAGGTGGTGGACGCGTCGCACACGCGGGTGACCGCGCGCGTGATGCACGCCGACAGCGCCACCTGCGAGGACCACGCCCGCATGGGCTTTCCGATGGGCTGGCATGTGGCCATGGACCAGATGCTGGCCATGCTCGGCCAGCGCTGACATCCGCTGCACCACGGCCTGAGCGCTGGGATCTGGCCATTGTTGCGGCTGGCGCAACAATGATGTGTGGCTTGCGGTCTTTTTGCCCGCGGGGCCTTGCCGTACCATGGCGACATGTCGATTCAACCTGTCCTCTTTGTTCCGCATGGCTCGCCCATGTTTGCCCTGCAACCGGGAGCGGCCGGCGCCGCCATGACCGAGTGGGTGCGCACGCACGAGACGCCGCGCGCCATCGTCGTCATCAGCCCGCATTGGGAAACCCCGGTGCCGGTGGTGGGCTGCGCCACACGCCTGTCCACGGTGCACGACTTTGGTGGGTTTGATCCGCGCCTGTTCCAGATCCAATACCCCGCGCAAGGCCAGCCCCTGCTGGCGCAGCGGGTGCAAGACCTGCTGCAGGCCGCCGGTTTGCCGGCCCTGCTCGACCCGGCGCAAGGCCTGGACCACGGGGCCTGGGTGCCGCTGCGCCAGATGTACCCCAAGGCCGATGTGCCGGTGGTGCCCCTGTCGATCCAGCACCATGGCGGCCCAGCCCATGCCCACCGGGTGGGCCAGGCGCTGGCGCCGCTGCGCGAGGAAGGCGTGTTGATCGTGGCCTCGGGCAACATCACGCACAACCTGCGCGACTGGCAGGTCTGCAGCATGCTGGGTCAGCCCACACCCGACTATGTGGGGGTGTTTGCCGACTGGGTTCACGAGCGCCTGCAAGCCCACGACCTGGAGGCCTTGCTGGACTATCGGCAGCGCCAGCCGGCAGGGGTGCGGGCCCATCCGCGCGACGAGCACTTGCTGCCGCTGTTCACCGCCCTGGGGGCGGCGGGCGCCAACAGCAGCGTCCAGCCCTTTTTCAGGGGCGTGAGCGATGTGGTGATCGCCATGGACGGCTACACCTTCGGTCAGGCCTGAGGGCGCCAGGCCCCAAGGCGCTGGCCACTCAGCGCTTGCTGGATTGGGGGGGGTCTTGGGGCAAGGGGCTGTTGTCGCCCATGTTTTGCGCCACGCGATCCAGGACGGCCAGGGTGGTGGCCAGTTCATCGGCCGTCACCCCCGCCACCATATCGGACAGAAAATCGCTGCGGATGCGCATCACGCGCTGCACCAGCTGGCGGCCGCGCCGGGTCAGGTGCAGGCGCAGCACCCGCGCGTCGTCCGCATCGCTGCGGCGCTCGATCAGGGCCTCGGTCTCGAGATGACTCAGCTGCCGGGTGATGGAGCCCGGGTCCACCTGCACCAGGCGCACCAGCTGCCGCTGGCCAATGCCGGGGTGGCAGGCGATCAGGTACAGCAAACGCCAGCGCGCGGCGCTGACGCCGGTGGCGATTTCAAAGGCCTGGGTGGCCGCGTGGTAGGCACGGCCCAGGCGCAGCAAGATGGTGTGATCGGGGCTGACAGCTGGCATGCCCCGATTCTGCCATTGCCGATCAGTTGAGCACCGGCACCCGGTTCTCGCCGTGCAGGCGGTCCCCCTCGACCCAGCAGCCGTGCGTGCCAATGCCCATGCGCTCGGGCAGCATGATGCGGGCCACCGGCCCGGCGGCAATGTCGTCGGCGCGCAAGACCATGATCTCCGAGCTGTTGGTGTTCATGTCGGCAATCATGGTGATGACGTAGCCGTCGTCCTCGGCGCGCGCGCCCACCGCACGGGCCACCTGCGGCTCGCTGCCATAACGGCCCTCACCATACTCGTAGCGCGCGGTCTGGCCGCTGAGCATGTCGTAGCGTTTGAGGCCCGAGAACAGCCAGTCGCCTTTTTTGTACAGCACGTTGTAGCTGTAGCGGTAGGGCCGGCCCACATAGTCGTTGCTGCACATCGGGAACTCGGTGATCTCGTCGTCGATGCGCTGCTCGGTGGTCTTGCCGGTGCGCAGGTTGAAACGCCAGCGGTGCATCAGCGTGGGGTTGTTGTGCTTGTCGAGATTGGCGCGGATGCGCTCATACAGGTTGGTGCTGGCATTGACCGGCACGGTCTTGTAGTCGGGCATGATGCAGCCGTCCATCACGACCTCGTCACCGTCTTCAAAGCAGTTGGTGATGTGCAAGACGTAGCAGGGCTTGGCCTCGAACCAGCGCACCTGCGCATTGGTGCCGCGGCGCGGGATGATGCCAAAGCGTGCGGGCTGTTCGCGGTTGAACACCAGCTTGTGCTGGCCCTGGCGCAGGCCGTCGGGGTCGAAGTACAGGGGCAGGTCGTGCAAGACGCTGTAGTTGGGCGTGATGCCCAGGTCGTGCGGCCAGCGCGAGCCCGGCAGTTCCACCTCGGTGTAATGCACCAGCTGGTTGTGCCGGTCGATCACGCCGTAATGCATGTACGGCGGATGCTCGGGGTAGTTGAAGAACATCATCTCGCCGGTAAAGGGATCGATCTTGTAGTGCGAGGCCACCCCGTCGGGCACTTTGCGCGCCCAGTTCTTGTCGGCCCCCAGGGTCTCAAGGGTGAACGGATCCAGGCGCCAGGGCTCGCTGCCCTGCGACATGCTGGCGATCAGCAGGCCCGCGTGGCATTTGACGTCGGTGCCAGCGTTGTCCTTCATGGCGCCCATGGCCCCCCAGCCCCGGCGCTCTGCCAGATCGGGGCTCAGCAGGCCCGGCCACAGCGAGCGGCCCGCGGCCTGTTCGGCGTAAAAGCCGGTGGTGCGCACAAAGCGGTTGCGGTATTCGGCCCGTCCGTTTTCAAAGCGCATGGCGTGCAGCATGCCGTCGCCATCAAAGGGGTGGTAGTTGCCCAGCGGCTCGTGGATCTGGTTGTGGTGGTTGCGCACAAACATGCCCCACAGATCCTTGGGAATCTCGCCAATCACCTTCAGGCTGTCGGTGTCGGCGGTGTACTCCTTCGAGTTCGAGGCAAACGGTCCATGCAAAAACGGGTTGTCGTTGCTGGGCGAGATGGTGAGTTTGACCTCGTTGTGGATCTCGAGCATGGGTCACTCCTGGTCGGAAAGATGGCGAAAAAATTTCGTTGCCTTGGGCAACGTTTTTTCAATATACTGCGACCGATACGATGTGTCAATCAGACCCAGGTCGTTGCCAAGAGCAACGAATTGCGCCATCATTTGAAAAAATCCAACAAGGAGACACCATGCGCCCCTATCGCTTGCCCGACTACATGGTCAGTGGCGAATCCGACACCACCCTCTTCATGCTGCACGGTGCCTACGGCTCCAAGGAATATTTCCGCTTCACCATCGATCGCTTTGTGCGCGCGGGCTACCGGGTGGTGGCCTCGGACGCGCCGGGCTATGGCATCTCGGAAATCCCCGAGACCCTGAGCATGGGCAGCATGGCCGAGTTGACCATCCGCCTGATCGAGGCCACGGGCAGTGCGCGCAATGTGCTGCTGGGCCACAGCATGGGGGGCATGGTGGCGCAGAAAGTGGCGGACCTGCGGCCGGACTTGTTGCAGGCGCTGGTCCTGTCGGCCACCGCCCACACCTTCAACCATTCCGGTCCCGAGTGGCAGGCCAATTTTTTGAAGACCCGGGTGGCGCCGCTCACCCAGGGCCGCTCGATTGCCGAGTACGCGCCCGATCTGCTGCGCACCATGATGGGCCCCGGCGCCAACAGTGCGGCGCTCGACCATGCCCTCTACAACATCCGCATGATGCGCGGTGAGGCCTTTCAAAAGGCCATCGGCGCCATTGCCGGCTACCTTGAAGGCGACATCCCGGCGCGGCTTCAGATGCCGGTGCTGTGCATTGCGGGCGAGCTCGACACCACCTGCCCGTCCTCGGTCATGCAAACCATGGCGGCCATGATGCCCAAGGGCGAGTTCCACGAGATGAAGGGCGTGGCCCACTACGGCTGGGGCGAGCGCGCCGACGAGTACCACGCGGTGGTCGAGGGCTTTCTGGCCCGCGCCCTGGCCCGCTGAGCCTGCGGCGCCCCGACGGGCGCCAATAGCCCCACCCCTTCAAGGACCGCGATGTTCTGGAACCCCGACGACGGCCCTCACGGCCTGCCCTTCAACCCGTTCAAGTCCTGTCTGGTGCCGCGCCCCATTGGCTGGATCAGCACGCTCAAGGCCGATGGACGGGTCAATCTGGCCCCCTACTCGCAGTTTGCCCTGCTCGGTTTTGACCCGGGCTATGTGGGCTTCTCGGGCAGCGTGCACCCACCAGACTTTCGGCGCAAGGACAGTGTGGAGCTGGCCGAGCGCAACGGCGAGTTTGTCTACAACATGGCCACCCGCGCCCATGTGGACGCGGTCAACGCCTCCTCGCAAATCACCGATGCCGACACCAGCGAGCTCGAGGCCTGTGGCCTGAGCACGGCCCCCTCGGTGTGCATCCAGACACCCCGGGTGGCCCAGGCCCCGGTGGCGCTGGAGTGCCGCGTGCAGCAGGTGCTCAAGCTGCCCGGCATCACGCCCGCCTCTGACCACTGGCTGGTCATTGGCCGCGTCGTGGGCGTGCACATTGACGATGCGGTGATCGGCCCCGATGGCAAGCTCGACATCGCCCGCATCCAGCCCCTGGCTCGGCTGGGGTATGCCGATTACACCTGGGTCGACCAGGTCCATGAATTTCCCTTGCTCAACCCCCAGTTGGCCGAGCGTCGGAAGTACGGTTTTTACGGTGGACGATAAACAAGGAGACTTTGATGCGCTTTTCACGCCGACATCTCTTGGGGGCCATGGCCACCCTTCCCGCCTGGCCAAGCCTGGCCCAGGGCTTTCCCAGCCGCCCCATCACGGTGATCGAGCCATTTGCCGCAGGAGGCGCGGTGGACGCCGCCGTGCGCGCCATTTGCGAAAAGGCCGCGACCTTGCTGGGTCAGCCCATGCTGGTGGACGCGCGCCCTGGCGGCGGCACGCGGGTGGGCACCGAGCTGATTCGCCGCGCCAATCCGGATGGGCACACCATCGGGGTCATGGTCTCGGCGGCCGGGGTGAACATTCCCAGCCTGGACCCCCGCAGCACCTACGACCCGGTGCGCGACTTCACCTTGCTCACCCTGGGCTTTGAGGCCAGCTATGTGATCGTTGCGCACCCCTCGCTCGGCCTGCGCAACCTGCAGGACCTGATCGACTACGGCCGCAAGAACCCCGGCAAGCTGAGCTATGGCAGCTCGGGCATGGGCACCAGCACCCATTTGTGGATGGAAATTTTCCAGGACATGACGCGCACGCAGTTTGTCCACGCGCCCTACCGCGGCGAGGCGGCCAGCGTGCAGGACCTGGTTGGCGGCCACATCCAGCTCTTGCTGACCAATGTGTCGCTGGTCAAGGGGCATGTGGACGCTGGACGGCTGAATGTCTTGGCTTACGCTGGCGCCAAGCGGACCCCGCTGATGCCGCAATTGCCAACCACCGCCGAGGCCGGTCTGCCGGGTTATCTGGCCGGGGGCTGGGTCGGCTTTATCGGCCCAGCGGGCATGCCGCCCGAGGTGGCCTCGCGCCTGACCCAGGCCTTGCGCACCTCGATGGCGCAAGCCGACGTGATCGAGCGTGTGGAACGCGCCAATTTCACCGTCAAGTCCTCGCCCCCCGACGAGTTTGCCAACCAGATCCGCTCCGAGATCGAGAAGATGAAGGCGGTGGGCAAATCGCGCGGGATCGTGCTCAACGACTGAGGCTGGCGCTTCATTGCCCCTGAAGTTCAGCGGGCTTGGGTCTCATGCGGACGCGGTGCTACATTGCCGCTCCCATGAGACCTCGTCATTTGTGGCCACGCACCCAGCTGGCCGTCTTGTGCCTGTCGGTGATGGGCTTGGCCGCCTGCTCGGGCTTGCTCGACCGCCGCAACCCCGATCACGACCCGTCCAAGCCCCACCATCGCCCCGACGGCTTCGTCAACCGCTACAGCAGCGACACCGACAAGCCCGGCTTGCTGCGCTGGCAATGGGAGCGCTGGCGCGACGGCCTGCCCAAGCCCCCGGCCGCGCCGATTGTGGGCGTGGCCCCCGATCTGCCGCTCATTGCGCAAAGCGATGGCCCCCCGCGTGTGACCTGGGTGGGCCATGCCACGCTCTTGTTGCAGATTGACGGCGTGAACCTGCTGACCGACCCGCACTGGGGCGAGCGGGCGTCGCCGGTCTCGTTTGCCGGTCCCAAGCGGCACCAGCCGCCGGGCATCGCGATGGCCGATCTGCCCCGGATTGACGCGGTGCTGATATCGCACAACCACTTTGACCACCTGGATCAGCAGACCCTGCAAACGCTGCTACAGCGCCACCCTGCCCTGCGCCTGTACGTGCCGCTGGGGGTGCAGCACTGGATGGCCGAGCACCTGCAAGGCGTTCACTTGTCGGGGCCCAAGCAAAATGTGTTCGCCCTGGATTGGGACCAGGACATCAGCCTGCCCGGCCGCACCGCGCCGATTCGGCTGGAGTTGCTGGCGGTGCAGCACTGGAGTGCGCGCACCCCCTGGGACCGCTTCCAGACCCTGTGGGGCAGCTGGGCCGTGCTGCACCCACGTTTTCGTTTCTGGTTCTCGGGCGATCTGGGCTACTCGCGCGACACCCAGGACATTGGCAAACGGCTGGGCGAGCTGGACCTGGCCGCCATTGCGATTGGGGCCTATGCGCCCCGCTGGTTCATGAAGGCCGCCCACCTCGATCCATCCGAAGCGGTGCAGGTGATGAAAGAGGTGCGCGCGCGCGCGGCGCTGGGCATTCATTGGGGCACATTCGAGGGCCTGAGCGACGAGTCGCTCGACCAGCCCCCCCAGGACCTGGCCAAGGCGCTGGCACAGGACGGCACCGGGCTGGACTTTCGGGTGCTGCGTCACGGCCAGACCTGGGTGCTGCCGCCCCGGCCTTGAAGCCCTTGCCCGGCGCGCCCGCGCCTTGTCGTGCCCAGAAAGAACAAACGGCCCCGAAGGGCCGTTTGTCTTGGACCAAGCCAAGGATCAGCGGATCACCGCCAGGTCGGCACGCTTGCCGCCACGGAAGGTGTACAGCGTCAGGGCGCCGTTCTTGATGTCACCCTTCTCGTCGAACGAGATGTTGCCGGTCACACCCTTGTAGTTGATCTTCTTGAGCTCGGGCAGGTACTTGGCCGGATCGGCCGAGCCAGCGGCCTGCATGGCCGCGGCCATGACCTTCACCGCGTCGTAGACGTAGGGGGCGTACACCTGCACATCGGCGTTGTACTTGGCCTTGAAGTCGGCCTTGAACTTCTCCATGCCGACCTTCTGCTCGCCCTCGACGCCACCGGCTTCGGCGCAGTAGACCAGATCGTCCTTGAGCGCATCGCCAGCCAGCTTGGCCAGGCCTTCCGAGCAGATACCGTCGCCGCCCATGAACTTGGCGTTGATGCCCAGGGCCTTCATCTGGCGCAGCATCGGGCCGGCCACGGCGTCCATGCCGCCGAAGAACACCACTTCGGGCTTCTTGGCCTTGATGGTGGTCAGGATGGCGTTGAAGTCAGAGGCCTTGTCGTTGGTGAATTCGTGGCCCACGATGGTGGCGCCAGCGGCTTCGGCCGCCTTCTTGAATTCTTCGGCGACGCCCTGGCCGTAGGCGGTGCGGTCGTCGATCACGGCAATGTTCTTGGCCTTGAGGGTCTCGACGGCGTACTTGCCCAGCGTGCCACCCAGGTGCACGTCATCGGCCACCACGCGGAAGGCGGTGTTGAAGCCCTGACGGGTGTACTTGGGGTTGGTGGCCGAGGGCGAGATCTGGGGGATGCCGGCCTGGTTGTAGATCTGCGAGGCGGGGATGGTGGTGCCCGAGTTCAGGTGACCGATCACGCCGTTGACCTTGGCGTCGACCAGCTTTTGCGCGGCAGCCGTGCCCTGCTTGGGATCGGCGGCATCGTCTTCGGCCAGCAGTTCGAACTTCACGGCCTTGTCACCGATCTTGAAACCGGCGGCATTGAGTTCTTCAATGGCCATGCGGGCGCCGTTTTCATTGTCCTTGCCAAGGTGGGCGATCGCGCCGCTGACCGGGCCGACGTGGCCGATCTTGACGACGTTCGCTTCCTTCTTGCCGCAGGCGGCCAGCAGGACAGCAGAGGCGGCCACAGCCACGAGGGTCAGTTTGCCCATCGACACATTGGTGTTCATCCGAAAAGCTCCATGAAAAATGGTTGGAAATGGGTTTGCCTGAAGACAAGCAAGCTATAACGATACCCGAAAAATACATTCTCCCGAATGACGGTGCGCATAAAAATGACGTCAAAAGGGCGTGAATTCGGGTTTACCCGGTTGGTGTGGCCGCCACATCGTGGGGCACCACGGTGTGGCCCTCGCCCGCGTAACGCCGCCAGCGCTGGCGCGCGGCCTGCCGGGCCCCATCGTCGTCGGCCGGCACCAGCTCCACCAGGCGCGGCCAGCGTGCCGCATCGGCCACCCATTGATCGGACAAATTGAGCAACACCGGGCGGCCCTGCAGGCGGTCGAGATCGGTGCTCAACCAGATGGGGCTCAAGGCCTGCATGGCCTCGCTGGCGGGCAGCAGGCAGTGCGGCAAGAAGTCTTGGGGCGAGAGGGTCCAGAGCTGGGGCGAGAGCGCGCGCAGCACCGCCTCGTCGGCCCACACCCCCACAGCCAGTTGCTGCCGGCTCGCCTTGCGCAGCAGGCGGCAGGCGTAGGCCACGCGGTCGGGCACGTTGAAGTGAAACTCGACGCGCGTGGCGCTCATGCGCAAGCCTTCAACGGCTGGCCTTGGCCTGGGCCAGCAGGTAGTGCATCAGCAGCGGCACGGGGCGGCCGGTGGCGCCCTTGGCCGCGCCGCCCTTCCAGGCGGTGCCGGCAATGTCCAGGTGCGCCCAGGGGTAGGCCTTGGCAAAGCGCTGCAGGAACTTGGCCGCGGTGACCGCACCGGCCGGCCGGCCGCCCACATTGGCCACATCGGCATAGCGGGTCTTGAGGCCTTCGGCGTAGTCGTCGTCCAGCGGCATGCGCCAGCAGGTGTCGCCGCTGTCGGTGCCCGCTTGCAGCAGGCCTTGCGCCAAGGCATCGTCGCTGGCAAACAGGCCCGAATGCACCCCGCCCAGGGCGATCATGCAGGCCCCGGTCAAGGTGGCAATGTCGATCACGGCAGCGGGCTTGAAGCGTTCGGCGTAGGTGAGCGCATCGCACAGGACCAGACGGCCTTCGGCGTCGGTGTTGAGGATTTCGATGGTCTGCCCGCTCATGCTGGTGACCACATCCCCCGGCTTGATGGCGCGGCCGCCGGGCATGTTCTCGGTGGCCGGAATCAGGCCGACCACGTTGATGGCGGGTTTGAGCTCGGCCAGGGCGCGGAAGACGCCCAGCACGCTGGCGGCGCCGCTCATGTCGTACTTCATCTCGTCCATCTCGGGCGCGGGCTTGAGCGAGATGCCGCCGGTGTCGAATGTGATGCCCTTGCCGACCAGCACCACCGGCGCCTGGCGGGCCTTGCCGCCTTGGTAGCGCAGTTCAATAAAGCGAAGCGGCTCCTGCGAGCCCTGGGCCACGGCCATGAACGAGCCCATGCCCAGCTTTTTGACCTCGGCGGGCCCCAGCACCTTGCACTGCACGCCCGGCAGCTTGGCCAGTGAACGCGCCGCATCGGCCAGGTGCGAAGGCGTGGCATGGTTGGCAGGGCGGTTGGCCCATTCGCGCGCAAAGCCCACCCCCTGCACCAGGGCCTGGGCCTGGGCCAGCGCCGCTTTGTGCGCGGCCTGCGGCTGCGCCATCGACAGGGCCACGCTGCGCAGCTGGCGCGGCTTGGCGTCGCTGACGGTGTGGGTATAGCGGTAGCTGGCGTCGGCCACGGCCATCACCACCGGCTCGATCACCGAGGCCGACACATCGCCCGCCAGGTGCACGCCCAGCTGCTTGGGGTCCATGGCCGAGAGGGCTTGCATGGCCGCCTGCATGGCGCGGCGGGCATCGCTGCCCTGCCCTTTGCCCACGGCCACCAGCACCACGGCGCGGGCCTTGAAACCCGGCTGCGCGTAAAGGGTGAGCACGCTGCCGACACGGTCTGGGAAATCGCCATGGGCGCGGGCCTGTTGGGCGAGCGCGGCCAGGGGGGCCTGCTGGTCGTCGTCGCCGAGTTGATCGGGCCAGAGCACGACCAGGGCATCGAGTTTGTCCTGTGAAAGGCGGGTGTGCGAACGCTTGAGGATTTCGAAGTTCATAATGCGGCTTTCGGTTGCCACCAATGTTATTCGATTCTTCCCTGCGCAGAGAGTTGGCGCGCAATTTCACCGCCACGGTGGTCGTTTTGCTGACCATCGTCATGACCATTGTGCTGATCCGCACGCTGGGCCAGGCCAGCCGAGGCACCGTCAACCCCTCCGAGGTGCTGCAGATCATGGGCCTGACGGTGCTCGGTCAACTCTCGACCGTGCTCAGCCTGTGCCTGTTCATCACCGTGGTCAGCACCGTCTCGCGTTGGTACCGCGACAGCGAAATGGTGATCTGGTTCAGCGCCGGGCGTGGCATGGCCCAGTTTCTGCGCCCCCTGATTCGTTTTGCCTGGCCGGTGTGGCTGACCATTGCCGCCCTCTCGCTGGTCGCCTGGCCCTGGAGCAACCAGCAGGTGGCCGAGTTGAAGGTGCGTTTTGAGCAACGCAACGACATCGAGCGGGTGGCCCCGGGTCAGTTCCAGGAATCGGCGGGCGGCACCCGCGTGTTTTTCATCGACAAGGACTCACCCGACGAGCAGGTCGGTCGCAATGTGTTCATTGCCGTGCGCGAGAAGGACAGCGAAGCCGTCACGACCGCGCGCGAGGGCCGCATCGAATGGCAAGGCAACGAAAAAATGCTGCGCCTCGAGAGCGGCCAGCAGTGGCTGCGCAACGAGAAGACCGGCGAGGTGCGGCTGACCGAATTCGACCAGTACCTCTGGCGCATCGACGGGGTCGCTGCCGATGCCTCGATGAACACCGGCACCCGCGAGCTCGACTCCTGGGCGCTGCTGCGCCAGCCCACACCGGTGAACGTGGCCGAGCTGTGCTGGCGCCTGGGCCAGGTCCTGAGTGGCATCAACCTGTGCTTTGTGGCCCTGGCCCTGGCCACGGTCAACCCTCGGCGCGGCCGCAGCCAGCACCTGATGATGGCGCTCATCAGCTTCATCGTCTACTTCAACTTCCTCAACATCGGCTTGCGCTGGATCGCCACCGGAGGCGTGCACTGGCTCTCCTTCATGCTGGCCTTGCACGGCGGCATTGCGCTCTTGCTGGGCCTGTGGCTGTGGCGCCGTGAGCGCGATGTGTCGCTGTGGCCAAACTTGCGCCGCTGGCGCACGCGAGGAGCGGCATGAAAACCGTCCGCAAGCTGGTCCAGGCCGAGGTCTACCGCGCCACCGCGTTTGTGACGCTGGGCTTTCTGGGCCTGTTCCTGTTCTTCGACATGGTCGAGGAGATGCGCCTGGTGGGCTTGCATGCCGAGCGGGGCTACAGCCTGGAGCGCGCGGCCTGGGTGCTGGCGCTGAAGATGCCGGGCTATCTGTACGACGTGTTGCCGATCACCGTCTTGATCGGCACCATTTTTGTGATGGCGCGCATGGCCCAGTCGTCCGAGTTTGTGGTGCTGCGCTCGGGTGGTTTGGGCCCTGGGCGTGCGCTCTGGCAGCTCTTGCAAACCGGCCTGGTGTTTGTGTTGCTGACCTTTGTGGTGGGGGACTACATCAGCCCATTGGCCGAGCGCGAGATCCAGCGCGTGCGCCTGGTCTTCCGTGGCGAGTTCACATCGGGCTCCACCGGGGCCTGGCTCAAGGAACGGCAAGACGCGCGCCACTTTGCCGTCAATGTGCGGGCCCTCGACGGCGATGGTCGCATGCGCGATGTGCGCATTTATGAGTTCAACCAGCAAGGCCAGATGAAGGCCTGGACCCAGGCCCAGAGCGGCCGCTTTGCGCAAGATGCCTGGCAGCTCGATGGGGTCCAGCAGAAAATCATCCAGTCCGACCGTGACGGGGCCCAACGCATCGACGCGCTGCAAAAGGAGCGCATCGACTGGCCCACCGAGATCACCGAAGACATGGTCAGCGCCTCGCTGCTGCAGCCCCAGCGCATGCGCACCCTGGACCTGTTTGGCTACATGCGGCATCTGGAGCAGAACAACCAGAACGCGCAGCGCTACCGCATCGAGTTCTGGCGCAAGGTGTTCTACCCGCTGTCGTGCCTGGTGATGATCACCTTGGCCCTGCCCTTTGCCTACCTGCATTACCGCAGTGGCCAGATTGCGGGCCATGTGTTTGTGGGCGTGATGGCCGGCATCAGCTATTACATGCTCAACAACCTGTTTGGGTTCATTGGGAATTTGCAGAACTGGCAACCGCTGGTGACCTCGGCGGCACCAGCGTTCATTTACAGCCTGGTGGCCCTGGGCACTTTCTGGTGGTTGGTATGGCGACAATGACAAACGCAGACGCGGTGGTGCTGTTTGCGCACGGCTCCCGGGACCCTTTGTGGCGCGGCCCCATCGATGCGGTGGCACGCCAGATGCAGACACAGCAGCCTGGCCTGAAGGTCTGTTGCGCGTTTCTGGAACTGACCGAGCCCGACCTGCCGCATGCCGTGACCGACTTGGTGGCCCAGGGGGCGCAACGCATCCGCATCGTGCCCATGTTCCTGGGGGTGGGGCGCCACGCACGCGAGGACTTGCCGCCCCTGGTCGAGCAGTTGCGGGCCCAATACCCCGAGGTGGCGCTGACGCTCACCCCGGCCGTGGGCGAACACCCGCTGGTGCTGGCGGTGCTGGCCGAGGTGGCGGCCGGCCTGCACGGCTAGCGCTTGTTGGGCATAATGATCGGGTTTTTTATTCCCGATTGCGTATGAACCTGCACCAGTTTCGATTTGTTCAGGAGGCGGTGCGCCGCAACCTGAACCTGACCGAGGCGGCGCGCGCCCTGCACACCTCGCAGCCCGGCGTCTCCAAGGCCATCCTGGAGCTGGAGGACGAGCTGGGCATCGACATCTTTGCCCGCCATGGCAAGCGCCTCAAGCGCCTGACCGAGCCGGGCGAGCAGGTGCTGGCCAGCATCGAGGTGATCCTGCGCGAGGTGGCCAATCTGCGCAAGATCGGCGCGCACTACAGCCAACAGGACAGCGGCACGCTCTCGATTGCCACCACCCACACGCAGGCACGCTATGTGCTGCCGCAACCGGTGGCCCGGCTGCGCGAGAAATTTCCGCAAGTGCACATCAGCCTGCACCAGGGCGCACCCGACCAGGTGGCGCGCATGCTCATCGAGGAAACGGCGGACATTGGCATCGCCACCGAATCCTTGGCCGAGGTGCCGGAGCTGGTCACCCTGCCCTGCTACGAATGGCAGCACGTGCTGGTCATGCCCAGCCAGCACCCGCTTGCGGCCTTGCCGCGCATCACGCTCGACGACATCGCCCCGTACGACCTGATCACCTACCACCCCTCGTTCACCGGCCGCTCGCGCATCGACCAGGCCTTTGCGGCGCGCAAGCTGCAGCCGCGCATCGTGCTCGAGGCCATTGATTCGGATGTGATCAAGACCTATGTCCGCCTGGGCATGGGCCTGGGCATCGTGGCGGAAATGGCCGTCAAGGACAGCCCGCAAGATGCGATGACCGATTTGCAGGTGCGCCCGCTCGGTCCCTTGCTTGGCCGCAACACCGCCCGTGTGGCCTTCAAGCGCGGCGCCTATCTGCGCCACTATGTGCTGCAGTTTGCCGAGTTGCTGAGCGATCGCTTGCCCGCCAGCCTGATCGCGCGGGCCCTGGCCGGCCACGGCGACGACATCGACATGTAAACCCATGAACCCTTCCATGACCATCGCGCACACCCCCAGCCTGCCCAGCAAGTTCCCGAACATGGGCACCACCATCTTCACCGTGATGTCGGCCCTGGCAGCCGAGCACAAGGCCGTCAACCTGGGGCAGGGCTTTCCGGACTTTGATTGCGACCCGGCCCTGACGCAACATGTGGCAAACGCCATGGCCGAAGGGCTCAACCAGTACCCGCCCATGACCGGGGTGGCCCCGCTGCGCGAGGCGGTGTCGGCCAAGATCGCGCAGCTGTATGGCCGCCACTACGACCCGGTCAGCGAGATCACCGTCACCGCCGGCGCCACGCAGGCCATCCTGACGGCGATTCTGGCGATCGTGCATCCGGGCGACGAGGTGATCGTGCTCGAGCCCTGCTACGACAGCTATGTGCCCAATATCGAACTGGCGGGCGGCGTGGTGGTTCGGGTGCCGCTCACGCCTGGCACCTTCCGTCCCGACTTTGACAAGATTGCCGCGGCCATCAGCCCGCGCACCCGCGCCATCCTGATCAACACGCCGCACAACCCGAGCGGCATGGTCTGGCGCGAGGACGAGATGCGCCGACTCGAGGAGATCCTGGCCCCGACCAATGTGCTGGTGATCAGCGACGAGGTGTACGAGCACATGGTGTACGCACCGCTTGAACACCACAGCGTGGCGCGCTTTGACGGCCTGGCGGCACGCTCCTTTGTGGTGTCGAGCTTTGGCAAGACCTACCACGTGACCGGCTGGAAAGTCGGCACCGTGGCCGCGCCCGCCTCGCTCACGGCCGAGTTCCGCAAGGTGCACCAGTTCAATGTGTTCACCGTCAACACGCCCATGCAGCACGCGCTGGCGCACTACATGGCCGACCCGGCGCCTTATTTGGAACTGCCCGCGTTCTACCAGCGCAAACGCGACCTCTTCCGTGCTGGCTTGGCCCAAACCAAATTCAAGCTGCTGCCCGGCGAAGGCACGTATTTCCAGTGCGTGGACATCTCTGGC
>JBEBDJ010000208.1:0-4815 GCA_041157045.1 Pseudomonadota bacterium | reverse complement strand
GCCATGGGCCGCACCGGTGACAAAGCCGCCTACGAGGCCTTTCGCCGCACCGAGGTCAGCATTCCCTATCACCGCATGGCGCACTGGGTCGAGGTTCAGGCGCGGGTGACCACCGCCCTGTATGGCGGCCAACCAGTGTTCGAGCGCTTTTGGCATTTCTGGACCAATCACTTCATGGTGGCGCCGGGCAACCAGAACAACGACACCCTGGTCGGACCCTACCAGCGCCATCTGCGCGCCCTGATGGGGGGCAGCTACCGCGACATGCTCTGGAGCGCGGTCACCCACCCCGGCATGCTGGTCTATCTGGACAACAACGAGAACACCGGCCCCAACTCGCGGGCCAAGCGCGAGCGCTGGACACGCCACACCATCAACGAGAACCTGGGGCGCGAGCTGCTGGAGCTCTTCACCCTGAGCCCCGCGGCGGGCTATACCCAGAAAGACGTGGACGCCACCACCCTGATCCTGACCGGCTGGCGCGACATGAAGCCCGACCGCTACCGGCCTGCGGGGGTGCCCCTGGGAACCTACTTCGATTTCAACCGGCACGAGCCCGGTAGCCAGACGGTGCTGGGCAAGCGCTACCAGGCGCTGCTCAAGCCCTCGGCCAAGCTGGAGGACCTGGTCACCGATCTGGCCGCACACCCCGCCACCGCCGAGCACATGGCCCGCAAGCTGTGCACGGTGTTTGTGGACGACGAGCCCCCTGCGGCGGCGGTGGCGGCCGTGCGCCAGGCCTGGATCGACAGCCAGGGCCATTTGCCCACGGTGCACCAGGCGGTGCTGCAGGCGGTGTGGACGCACCTGCCCACCACCCGCAAGTTCAGCACCCCCGAGGCCTGGCTCATCCAGACCCTGGGCACCAGTGGCTTGCCGCCCCCCGCGCAAGACGTGATGACCGAAGCGCCGGGTTTTCGCACCATCTACTGGCTGGGCGATCTGGGTCAGCCCCTGCCGCGCTGCCCCCAGCCCAACGGCTGGCCCATCCGCTCGGCCGACTGGATCAGCAAGGAAATGCTCGATCGGCGGGTGCGCCTGTCGCTGGTGCTGCAGCGACAGTTTGCCAGCGCCCAGCCCGACGGCAAGGCCTTCTTTGAGCAGGTGGTGGCCCCATCGCTGCCCGATACCCCCGACGCGCGCTTGGTGCTGGACACCGCACGCGCCGGTCGCCTGGCCCAAGCCTTTGTGCTCTGGCATGCCAGCCCCAGCATGATGTGGAGTTGAGATGAAACGTCGACATTTTCTGGCCCAGGGCATGGGCGGCGCAGCCCTCAGCCTGGCAGGCTGGTCGCCCGCAAGGGCGCAAAGCACCCCCTCCGCCCCACGCCTGCTGGTGGTGATGCTGCGCGGCGGGCTCGATGGCCTGGCGGCGCTGGCGCCGGTGGGCGACGCCCGCTACGCTTCGCTGCGCCCGAACATCGTCCCCCAGCCCATGCTGGCGCTGAACGCCGACTGGGCCCTGCACCCAGCCTTGCCAACCTGGCATGCGCTCTGGCAACAGGGCCAGATGGCGGCGGTGCACAGCGCCGGTCTGGCCGCGTACAGCGGGCGCTCGCACTTTGAGGCGCAGGACATGATGCAAAGCGGCATGGGCAAGCCCTACACCTCGGCCAGCGGTTGGCTCGGCCGCGCCATGCAGCGCGCGGGGGTGCCCGGCGGTGTGGCGCTGTCGATCCCGATGCCCTTGCTCTTGCGTGGGCACGAAAGCAGCACCACCCAATTTCCCAACTGGATGCCCCGGCCCGGCATGCCCTTGATCGAGGGCCTCGCGACCATGTGGCGCGACGACCCCATGCTGGCCCCGTATGCCGCCGCATTGCATGAAGAACATCGCCCGCGGCCCGAAGCCGGCATGGCCCGCACGCCTTACGCGCAGGCCCGCAGCCTGGGTGAGTTGGCTCGGCAGGCCGCGCAGGCCATGCGCCAGCCCGACGGTCCGCGCATTGGCCTGATCGACTTCACGCACGGGTTCGACACGCACGCCAGCCAGGGCAACGCGCAGGGCGCGCTGGCCGATCAGCTGCGCCAGCTCGACCAGGTGTTGGCCGCGTACCGCGAGGGCGCTGGGCCGATGTGGGCCCACAGCCTGGTGATCACCCTCACCGAGTTTGGCCGCACCGCGGCCGAGAACGGCAACACCGGCACCGACCATGGGGTGGGCAGCTGCATCCTGATGGCCGGGGGCTTGCTGACCGCTGCGCAGGTGTTTGCCGACTGGCGCGGCCTGGCGCCGCAAGACCTGTTCGAGGGGCGCGACCTGCCCGCCACCATCGACCTGCATGCGGTGCATGCGCGCGTGCTGCAGCGCGTGCTGGGCCTCACGCCCGCGCAGATCCAGGCCGATGTGCTGGCCTACCGCGACAGCCCCAAGCTGCAGGGCTTGTTGGTCTGAGCCTGGGCCCGGTGTCCGCACGGGGCCCGCACGCCCGGTCCCTGTCGGCGCCAGGCGCCCCCATGTTTTCCGCATAAGATGCCGCCATGAACACCAGAACCATTGGCCCTTTCCAAGTCAACCCCATCGGCCTGGGGTGCATGAACCTCAGCCACGCCTACGGCGCGCCCGTCGATGCGCAGCAGGCCGAGCGCGTGTTGCTCGGCGCCCTGGACGCGGGCGTCACCCTGTTTGACACCGCCGCGCTGTACGGCTTTGGCGCCAACGAGACCCTGCTCGGTCGGGTGCTGGCGCCGCACCGCCAGCGCATCACCCTGGCCAGCAAATGCGGCATGCAAGGGGTCGATCTCAAGGGCGATGGCCAACTGGTCCGCGTGATCGACGGCCGCCCCGCCACCTTGCGCCAGACCTGCGAGGACGCCCTGCGGCGCCTGCGCACCGATGTGATCGATCTGTACTACCTGCACCGTTGGGACAAGCAGGTGCCCATTGAGGACAGCGTGGGGGGCCTGTCGGACCTGGTGCGGGCCGGCAAGATCCGCAGCATTGGCCTGTCCGAGGTCTCGGCCGAAACCTTGCGGCGGGCGCATGCGGTGCACCCGATCGCGGCGGTGCAGACCGAGTACTCGCTCTGGACCCGCAACCCCGAGATCGCGGTGCTGCAGGCTTGCCAGGAACTGGGGGCCGCCTTCGTGGCCTTCAGCCCGGTGGCCCGCGGCTTCCTGACCCATGTGCCCATCGACACCGCCGCCCTGGACGCGCGCGACATCCGGCGCAGCATGCCGCGGTTTTCCGCCGCGCATTGGGCCGCCAACCAGGCCTTGTTGCCGGCCTACCGGGCCCTGGCGCAAGAGGCGGGGTGCACCCCGGCGCAACTGGCCCTGGCCTGGCTCTTGCAGAAGGCGCCGAACATCATCCCCATTCCGGGCACCACCCGTCTCGAACACCTGCAGGACAACATGGGCGCGCTGCAGGTGCGCCTGGATGCGGGCCTGGTGCAACGCCTGGAGGCGCTGATCAACCAGCAGACCGTCTCGGGGCCACGCTACAACGAGCAGTCCTCGCGCGAGGTGGACACCGAAACCTGGGCCTGAGCGGCCCAGGGGCTGGCGCGGCGCTTTATCGCACCTCGTAGACGCCCAGCTTGCGGTGCAGCGGCGCCTCGTCGGCCACAAACACAAAGCTGGCTTGGTCCTGCAGATTGCGCAGCACCAGCGCCTCGTAGCCTGGCACGCAGCAGGTGTCGGCTGCATCGAGCCGCAGGGTGCGGTCCATGACGCGCACCTCGATCCCCCCTTCGATCACATGGTAGACCTGCGCGGGTGAGCGCGCCGGCAGCGCCAGGGTCTGGCCTGGGCGCAGCATCAGGGCGTAAAAGCCCAGCACGTTCTCGGCGTCCGCCCCGGTTTCGGGGTTGACGTAGGTGATCTGCACATGGGCATCGTCGGGCGCCTGAGCGGCCATGGCCAGCAGCTGGGCGCGGGCCTGCGCCCAGGGATAGCGCAGCATGGGGTAGGCCCGCTGGCTGCGCTCGAACACCGGGGTGGGCAGCAGGCCGCCCTGCGCATAGCGCCGCTCGCCTTGAGCGGCTTGCACGGTTTGCCGGTCGCCGTTGACGTGGTAGGACACCTCCAAGAGGTGCATGAGCGGCAGGTCCAGCACATCCAGCCACACCACGGGGTCCTGGCCATCGTGGCCATGCTCGTGCCACAGCCCGGTGGGCGTCAAGATCAGGTCGCCGCGCAGCATGGGGCACTTCTGGCCGTCCACGGTGGTGTAGGCGCCTTCGCCTTCAACGATCATGCGCACCGCGTTGGGGGTGTGGCGGTGGCTGGGGGCCCACTCACCGGGCAGCAGCAGTTGCATGCCCAGGTACATCGCGCTGCTGGCCTGCATCTTGTCCAGGCCATGCCCGGGATTGGCCAGCACCAGCACCCGGCGCTCGGCCTTCTCGATGGGGGTGAGGGTGCCCGCCTGCATCAGCAGGGGGCGGATGTCGCGGTAGGCCCAGGCGGTGGGCTGGGTCTGGCGCGCCGGCACCCGTGGGGGCAGGAGCGCCCGCAGACTCGGCCACAAGGGCACCAGATTGCGTTCGCGCAGCGCCGCCACATAGTCGGCGGGCAGGTCTTCGATTCGTCCGAGCTCGTTCATGGGGCAAGGTGGCATGGGGGAGGGCGGCGCCGCTCCTGCCCCAATGGTAACCCTGCCCAAGTCCCCGGTCAGCCCCCGGCGGGCACCCGGTACAGGGCGCAGATCTTGTGACCGTCGGGGTCACGGACATAGGCCAGCCACAGCGCGCCGGCCGGGCCCTGGCGCAGGCCAGGGGGGTCTTCGATGGACACGCCGCCGTGGGCCACCGCGGTGTCGTGCAAGGCCTTGACCTGTTCGGGCGAGTTGCATTTGAAGCCCAGGGTGGCGCC